>NZ_CP061288.1:0-300000 GCF_018687355.1 Polynucleobacter sp. VK25
TGGAGCATCGCTACAATGGATCCTCCAAAAATATGAGCAACCTACACAATCCCCCCGCCTTGAATTCAATTAGCCCACTGGGATTTTGGGATGATGCTATTGGCATTTTATCCCGCGAACTGTCACCCCAACAGTTTAAAACATGGATTCAACCCCTTACTTTATTGTCCTTTATTGAGAGTGATGACTTACTAACAATAGGCGCACCCAATCGTTTTAAGTTAGATTGGATTAAAAAGACCTTCGCTGACCGATTCCAAGAGTTGGCCTCCCAATATTTTGGTCGCCCCATTAATGTCGGTTTTACATTGGCGGTGGAAGGTGGCGCTACAAATGTGGCAACACCAACGATCATTGATGAGCCCATACAAAAAGCCGCCTCAGTTGAGGTTGTAGAACCCAGTATCTCGGTTGAAGAAAGCGCTTTTGAGATTGAGGACCACTCGAAGTTAAACCCAAACCTTACTTTTGACACATTTGTAACCGGTAAGGCCAACCAATTGGCCCGAGCAGCATCAATTCAGGTTGCACACAACCCCGGAACATCCTACAACCCCATGTTTTTATATGGTGGGGTGGGCTTGGGAAAGACCCATTTAATTCACGCCATTGGTAACCACCTCTTAAAAGAGAAGCCAAATGCCAGAATTCGCTATATCCACGCGGAACAATATGTTTCTGATGTGGTTCGCGCTTACCAACAAAAGGCTTTTGACCGCTTTAAGCGCTACTACCACTCTTTAGATCTCTTGTTAATTGACGATATTCAATTTTTTAGTGGCAAATCCAGAACTCAAGAAGAGTTTTTCTATGCCTTTGAGGCCTTATTAAGCAATAAAGCACAGGTCATCATCACCAGCGACACCTACCCCAAGGAAATGGCGGGTATTGATGATCGCCTTATTTCTCGTTTTGACTCAGGCCTAACGGTTGCAATAGAGCCGCCCGAACTTGAAATGCGCGTCGCTATTTTGATGAAAAAAGCGATAAGCGAGGGCATCCCCATGAGTGAAGATGTTGCCTTCTTTGTGGCTAAACACCTACGTTCCAATGTTCGTGAGCTAGAGGGGGCTTTAAGGAAGATTTTGGCTTACGTGCGCTTTCATGGTCGCGAGGTAACTATTGAGGTTGCCAGAACAGCACTGAAAGACTTGCTCTCTATTCAAAACCGTCAAATCTCTGTCGAAAACATTCAAAAGGCGGTTGCTGATTTTTATAGCATTAAGGTGGCTGACATGTATTCTAAAAAGCGTCCGGCCAATATTGCTAGGCCGCGCCAAATCGCGATGTTTATGGCTAAAGAGCTCACCCAAAAGAGCCTTCCTGAGATAGGTGAGTTGTTTGGCGGCAGAGACCATACAACCGTTTTACACGCCGTTCGGAAGATTGCGGATGAGCGGGCACATGACGGACAACTAAACCATGAGATTCACGTTATTGAACAAACCTTGAAGGCGTAATTTTTGCCTGTGGATAAGTTTGTGGACAACCCTAGGGATAAGTTTGGGGATTGGGTGTGGATAAATTGTGGAAAGACTCAGCTTCATGCAAAAATAGGGTGTCGTTTAAAAGTTATCCCCTTTTTATGCAGCGTTTATACAAGAGTTTTCCACAGGTTTTTTAGTCTTCAATGTGTTGTTTTAAAAAGGGTTTTTGACTTATCCACGGAATTTCAAACCCTTATTACTATTACTACTAAGATATATACAAGGATTTAAAAGCAATGCAACTCGTTAACACTTCTCGCGATAGCCTACTAAAACCACTTCAGGTTGTTAGTGGAATTGTTGAACGTAGACACACGCTGCCAATTTTGGCAAACCTATTGTTTAAAAAAATAGGTGAGAAAGTTTCATTTATCTCTACAGATATTGAAATCCAAATTACAACCAATGCCAACTTCGGTGTTGGTACTGAAGATGTCACCACCACTGTTGCTGCAAGAAAGTTATTAGATATTTTGCGAGCTCTTCCAGAGGGCCCAGTATCTTTAAATCTCAAAGACAATAAGATGGTGGTTCAAAGCGGCAAGAGTCGTTTCTCTTTGCAAACCTTGTCTGCGACTGAGTTCCCAGTAATGCAAAGTGTTGGTGAGGTGACTGCTGCATGGAAGATGTCGCAGAAAAGCTTTCGCCAACTCATTAGCCAAGTTCATTTTTCAATGGCTCAACAAGATATTCGCTATTACCTTAACGGTATGTTGTTGGTTATTGAAGGCAAGGAAGTGGTCGCTGTTGCAACAGATGGTCATCGCCTTGCTTATTCGCAAGTTGAATTAGCTGAAGCACCATCTGGTTCTGGTCAAAAACAGGAAATCATTATTCCTCGCAAAACTATTTTAGAGTGCCAGCATTTATTGGAAGATTCTGACGAGTCTTTAGATATCAGTTTGACCGCAAATCAAGTGAAGTTTTCTTTTGGTGACATTGAGTTAATTTCAAAACTGGTTGAAGGTAAATTCCCGGACTTCCAAAGAGTTATCCCAAAGGGGCAGAAAAACTCATTAGTAGTTGGGCGTGATGCTCTGCAATCTGCTTTGCAACGTGCGGCTATTTTGACGACAGATAAATTTAAAGGTGTCCGTTTTTCTTTATCTCCAAATCGAATCACCATCCAATCCACCAATGCTGAGCAAGAAGAGGCTCAAGAGGAAATTGAAACTGATTATGCTGGTGACGCTGTAGAGATTGGTTTTAACGTCAGCTATTTGCTGGACGTTTTATCAAACCTAAAGAATGAAAAAATTCAAATTAGTTTGGGTGATGCAAACAGTAGTGCTGTGATTACTCTGCCTGGCTCAGAGAGCTTTAAGTATGTTGTGATGCCAATGCGTATTTAACTTAGAAAAAAATGACTGAAGAAAAAAAAGTAGTAGAGCAGTACGGCGCTGCATCGATTCAAATCCTAGAGGGTCTTGAGGCTGTTCGTAAACGTCCTGGTATGTACATCGGAGATACCTCCGACGGTACAGGCTTGCACCACCTTGTGTTCGAGGTATTGGATAACTCAATTGATGAAGCTTTAGCAGGATATTGCTCTGAAATTACGGTGGTTATTCAAACTGATAACTCTATTTCTATTGTTGATAATGGCCGCGGTGTTCCAACAGGTATTAAATACGACGATAAGCATGAACCAAAACGTAGTGCCGCTGAAATCGTAATGACTGAGTTGCATGCTGGTGGTAAGTTCGACCAAAACAGCTATAAAGTATCCGGTGGTTTACATGGTGTAGGTGTTAGTTGCGTAAACGCGCTATCTAAATGGTTGAAGTTGACCATTCGTCGTGATGGCAAGGCGCACTATATGGAGTTTGCACGCGGTGTTATTCAAAATCGTAATGTTGTTGAAGAGAATGGTGTTGCAGTTTCTCCGATTACAGTTACCGGTGATACCGAACTCTCGGGAACAGAAGTTCACTTTTTAGCTGATGAGACCATTTTTGGAAATGTAGAGTTCCATTACGAGATTTTAGTTAAACGTATTCGTGAACTCTCCTTCTTAAATAACGGTGTTCACATTAAGTTGATTGATCAACGCACTGGTCAAGAAGAAGATTTTGCTTTCTCTGGCGGCGTTAAAGGTTTTGTTGAATATATCAACCAAACTAAAAATGTATTGCACCCTAATATTTTTTATGCTGAAGGTGTTCGTCCATCCGATCTTGGTGGTCAAATTACTGCTGAAGTATCTATGCAGTGGAACGACAGCTTTAGTGAACAAGTTCTTTGTTTTACCAACAATATTCCCCAAAGGGATGGCGGTACACACTTAACAGGTTTGCGCGCAGCAATGACACGTGTCATCAACAAATATATTGATGAGAATGAAGTTGCCAAAAAAGCAAAAGTAGAAATTTCTGGTGATGACATGCGCGAAGGTTTGGCCTGCGTTTTGTCTGTAAAAGTACCGGAACCAAAATTCTCCAGCCAAACTAAAGACAAGTTGGTTTCTAGTGAGGTTCGTGGACCTGTAGAAGAAATTGTTGCCGAAGCTTTGAGTGCCTATTTGCAAGAGCGCCCAGCAGATGCAAAGATTTTGTGCGGAAAAATTGTTGACGCGGCTCGTGCACGTGAGGCGGCGCGTAAAGCTCGTGATATGACGAGACGCAAGGGTGTATTGGATGGCCTTGGGTTGCCTGGTAAATTGGCTGACTGCCAAGAGAAGGATCCAACCAAGTCCGAACTCTTTATTGTTGAGGGTGACTCCGCGGGCGGATCTGCCAAACAAGGTCGTGATCGTCGCTTCCAAGCGATTCTCCCTTTAAAGGGAAAAATTCTGAACGTAGAAAAAGCACGTTTTGACAAAATGCTTGCTAGCCAAGAGGTGGTTACCTTAATCACTGTTCTCGGAACTGGTATTGGCATCGAAGAATATAAGGCCGACAAACTTCGCTATCACCGCATCATCATCATGACTGACGCGGACGTAGACGGCAGCCACATTCGTACGTTGTTATTAACGTTCTTCTACAGACAGATGCCAGAGTTGATTGAGCGTGGCCACATCTATATCGCTCAACCACCACTTTATAAAGTGAAGTTTGGTAAAAACGAACAATACATTAAAGATGACAACGAGCTTAATCAGTTGTTATTAAAAATCGCCTTAGAGTCCGCGTCACTGGTAACGCCTGCCGGCGAAGTTATTGAAGGCGACGCACTAAATGAGCTAGCCAAGCACTACCAAGTAATTCAATCGATTGTGGATCGCTTGTCGCGCACTATCGATGAGGACGCTCTGCGTGCTATTGCCTCTGGCACCTCACTGAACCTTGATACAGAAAAGTCCGCAAACGAGTCAGCCGATCGTCTGCGACAAGCGCTTGCAGATTCATTGAACCCGCTGGCTGTGCCACCAGAAATTATTGTGCAAAAAGAAGATCGCACTGAGCGCTTCCGTTTGTTGCTCTCGCGCCGAATTCATGGAAACCTAAAACTGTCTTCTATTAACTCTGATTTTGTTCAGGGTGATGATTATCAAAGCCTTGCAAATGCAGCTGCAGTTTTGTCTGGCAAAGTGGTGCCTGGCTCTAAAGTACGTCGCGGCGATCCAGACAAAAACCAAAAAGAACAAACAATTGGCGACTTTAGGGCTGCCTTTGCATGGTTGTTGTCCGAGGCAGAGCGCGTATTAAGTCGTCAGCGTTACAAAGGTCTTGGTGAGATGAACCCATCCCAGTTATGGGAAACCACCATGGATGCAAGTTCTAGAACGCTGTTACAAGTCAAGATTGAAGACGCGATTGCTGCTGATCAAGTATTTACAACACTCATGGGAGATGAGGTTGAGCCTCGTCGTGCGTTTATTGAAAAGAACGCTCTTATTGCTCGAAACTTAGACGTTTAAAAATGGCAAACAAAAAGTTAAAACCACCAAAGGTGGATCGATCTTCTATCGTTGTTAAATCTTCGCCCATTCACGGCAAGGGCGTCTTTGTTGCAAAGCCAATTAAAAAAGGCCAGGCAATCATTGAGTACAAGGGTGAGCGCATTAGTTGGAAGTTGGCAGAAAAGCGCCACCCACACGATCCCAAGGACCCAAACCACACCTTCTATTTTTCATTGGAAGATGGCCGTGTAATTGATGCAAAGTACGGCGGCAATGCAGCCCGCTGGATTAATCATTCCTGCAAACCCATTTGCGAAACTCGTGAAGACAGCTTTAATGGCGAGCCAAGAGTTTTTATTTATGCAAAACGCGCCCTTAAGGTTGGGGAAGAGTTGTTTTACGACTATTCACTTGATATTGAAGGCAGGATCACCAAGCAAATGAAAAAAGACTACGAGTGTCGTTGTGGGGCGAAAAAATGCCGCGGTACCATGCTTGCAACCAAAGATAAGTAAAAAATAATTTTCATGTTGTTTGTAACAATCCAAGAGTTAGAGGCTGCCATCAATTACTGGCGCAGTCAGTCTCCATCAGAGGGCGATGAATTGCGAATCTGTCCGGAGGCGTCAGCTCTAGCCAAGCCATACGCACTCATGATTGTGCAGGGCGCTCAGCGGGTGCCTGTGGATGTTTTGGATGAGCTGGCACGATCAGCGATTCAACAATTTCAAAAAATCTCTCAATAGTTTTCTTTGGTCACCCTGCATTTTTTAGGGTAATTGCTATATATAGCCCAGCTATCTTGGGGTATTCTCATATTCTTGCTCCCAAGTAGGGGGTAGAGGGTATGAGATTGCAAGAAACAATATTAAAAACAATTGGACTGGGAAAATCATTTAAGGGGTTTTCTGCGGTTACCGATGTGAATCTAGATGTCACTCGTGGAACTATTCATGCTTTGATTGGTCCCAATGGGGCGGGCAAGACTACCTGCTTCAATTTGCTAACGAAGTTCTTGGAGCCCAGTAGCGGTCAAATCCTGTTTAATGGTTTAGACATTACAAATGAGGCTCCCGCACAAATTGCCCGTCGGGGCGTGATTCGCTCTTTCCAAATTTCTGCGGTGTTCCCACATTTAACGGTTATCGAAAATGTTCGTGTTGCACTGCAACGAGGTTTGGGCACCGAGTTTCATTTCTGGAAATCCGGTGACTCACTCAATGTGCTTAATGAGCGCGCTTTAGAGCTTCTCCATGAGGTTGGTTTAGAGGACTTCGCCAACGAGGAAACCCTGAATCTTGCTTATGGTCGAAAAAGGGCGCTCGAGATCGCCACTACCTTGGCTATGGAGCCTGAATTGATGCTTTTGGATGAGCCAACACAAGGTATGGGCCACGAGGATGTAGAGCGTGTAACGGAGTTGATTGATCGGGTAGCCAAGGGCCGCACCATTTTGATGGTTGAGCACAATATGAAGGTGGTTTCTTCGATTGCCGATCGAATTACGGTTTTGCAGCGAGGCTCAGTTCTGGCAGAGGGTTCGTATCACGAGGTTTCAAACAACCCGTTGGTTGTTGAGGCGTATATGGGAAGCCATGGGGGAGACAACCTATGAGCACTATGGCGCTAGAGGTTAAAAATTTAGAGTCTTGGTATGGTGAGTCCCATATTTTGCATGGTGTGAATTTTGCCGTGCGTGATGGCGAGGTTGTTACTTTGTTGGGTAGAAATGGCGCCGGGCGAAGCACCATTCTAAAAACCATCTTGGGCTTAACTAGCAAGAGAACAGGGTCTGTAGAGGTTTATGGTACGGAGACCATCTCTACACCTACCTACAAGATTGCTCGCTTGGGTGTCGGTTTTTGTCCTGAAGAGCGTGGAATTTTTGCAAGCCTAAGCGCTGAAGAAAACTTATTGCTTTTGCCGGAAATTGCTCCTGGCGGCATGGGATTGGATGAGATTTATGAAATGTTCCCAAACCTTTACGAGAGAAGAAATAGCCCTGGCACACGCTTATCGGGAGGTGAGCAGCAAATGCTTGCAATGGCGCGGATCTTAAGAACTGGCGCCAAGCTGCTGTTGTTGGATGAGATTACTGAGGGCTTGGCCCCAGTGATTGTCCAGAAGCTCGGTGAGGTAGTTACCAGCTTGCGCAATAAAGGTTTCACGATTGTGTTGGTCGAGCAGAATTTCCGTTTTGCAGCACCCTTGGCCGATCGCCATTATGTTGTTGAGCATGGAAATGTGGTTGAGGTTGTAAATCAAAGTGAGCTTGCTGAAAAAGCAACTTTATTAAATGAGTATCTTGGTGTTTAGTGGATTTCTATAGGAGACGGTAATGAAGTTAAAGCAAATAACCGCATGTCTGGTTGCGGCCACCATGTTTGGTTCAAACCCAGCCTTTGCGCAAAGTGGATCAAAAGTAAGTGGTGATGTTGTAAAGATTGGTGTGTTAACCGACCTTTCTTCAACATACTCTGATTTGGCTGGTCCCGGTGCAGTCATTGCAGCAAAGATGGCAATTGCCGACTTTTCCAAAGACGGAACAGTTATTGGAAAGAAGATTGAGCTTGTAAGCGCCGACCACCAAAACAAGGCGGACATCGCTGCAAACAAGGCGCGCGAATGGTACGACAAAGACGGTGTGGATGTGATTGTTGAGTTGGTTTCAACCAACGTAGCCTTGGCTGTGATGGAAGTTGCCGAACAAAAGAACAAAATTACTTTGGTTTCTGGCGCAGCCTCTTTACCAATTACCAATGAGAAATGTACTGCTAATAACGTCCATTGGACCTATGACACTTATGCGCTTTCAAACGGTACAGCTAAGGCTGTTGTAAAGCAGGGCAAAAAGAATTGGTACTTTATTACCGCTGACTATGCTTTCGGCGCGGCATTGGAGAAGGATTCAACCAACGTTGTGACTGCTAACGGTGGCAAGGTGTTGGGCACCAGTAAACACCCATTCCCAAACAGCGACTTTTCTTCTTACCTCCTAAAGGCCCAGGCTAGCGGAGCGGATGTGGTTGCTTTAGCAAATGCTGGACAAGACACAATCAACAGCGTCAAGCAAGCATCTGAGTTTGGAATTAACAAAAAGCAAACCGTTGTTCCTTTGCTAATGTTTATCTCCGACGTGCACTCTTTGGGTCTGCCTGCGGCACAAGGTATGTACCTCACAGAGGGTTTCTATTGGGATAAAGATGACAAGACTCGCGCCTTTGCTAAGCGTTTTATTTTGCAACATAAGCGTATGCCAACCAGCGTTCAGGCTGGTGTTTATTCATCCGTTTTGGCGTACTTAAGCGCTGTGCAAAAAGCTGGAACTGACGACACGCAGGCTGTAATGAAGGCTTTGAAATCTACCAACATTGATGACGGCCTCTTCAAAGGCAAGATTCGTGCCGACGGTAAGTTTGAGCACGACATGTATTTGTTAGAAGTTAAGAAGCCCTCAGAGTCTACAAGCCCATGGGACTATTACAACGTTAAGGCTGTGATTCCTGCTGCCGAAGCAACACAACCACTTTCATTGTCACGATGCAAGCTGGTTACTAACAAGTAATTGATCTCTATCTAGTATGTTTGAACTTCTTGGAATTACCCCTCAAGGGCTGGTCGCCCAGCTCTTGGTGGGGCTTATTAATGGCTCGTTTTACGCCATATTGAGCTTGGGATTGGCCATCATTTTTGGCCTTCTCAACATCATTAATTTTGCACATGGTGCTCAATACACCATGGGTGCATTTGTTGCCTGGATTGGCTTAACTCAGATTAGCCAATGGCTCGGCTTCCCAGAGTTGTCTATCAATTATTGGTTTGCCCTTATTGTTGTCCCGCTGGTGCTGGCGGGATTTGGACTTATTCTTGAGCGGACGATGCTTCGTCGCCTCTATCACCTCGACCATTTATATGGCTTGTTGTTAACGTTTGGTTTGGCTTTAATTATTGAAGGTATGTTCCGTCATTGGTATGGAATTTCAGGTGAGAGCTACCCGGCTCCAGAGATTTTGCAGGGTGCGATTCCTCTTGAGTCTCTTGGCATCATCTTGCCAAAGTATCGTGTATGGGTTGTGGTGATTTCCCTGGTGGTTTGCTTCTCCACTTGGTATGTCATTGAGAGAACAAAATTAGGCGCTTATCTGCGCGCTGGAACTGAAAACCCAAAATTGCTGCAAGCTTTTGGTATTAATGTTCCTTTGATGATTTCCTTGGCCTACGCTTATGGCGTTGGTCTAGCGGGTTTTGCTGGTGTGTTGGCGGCCCCAATTTTCCAAGTAAATCCACTGATGGGTTCTAACCTCATCATCGTTGTTTTTGCTGTAGTGGTGATTGGCGGTATGGGCTCTATCATGGGCGCCATTCTGACTGGTTTAGGTTTAGGCCTTGTTGAGGGCCTTACTAAAGTCTTTTACCCAGAGGCTTCTGGTGTTGTGATTTTTGTGATCATGGCAATTGTTTTATTGATTCGTCCTGCTGGACTGTTTGGGCGGGAGAAATAAACATGAACCCAAAAACAAAATTGCTTTACGGCATCCTGGTTCTGATTGCTTTGCTATTGCCGTTCCAGGACTTCATCTATCTAGTATTTGCAATGAAGGTGTTGTGTTTCGCCCTTTTTGCTTGCGCATTTAATTTGTTACTCGGCTTTACTGGCCTACTGTCTTTTGGGCATGCGGCTTTTTTTGGAACCGCCGCTTACATTACCGCCTATCTTTGTAAAGAGGCGGGCCTTTCCCCTGAGTTGGGCATTGTGCTTGGTGTTCTTGGCTCCGGCGTTCTTGGGTTCTTAATAGGCTCGTTGGCTATACGCAGACAGGGTATTTATTTTGCGATGGTGACTTTAGCCCTTTCGCAAATGGTTTACTTCTTAGCGGTCCAACTTCCGTTCACTGGCGGTGAAGATGGAATTCAAGGTGTGCCACGCGGCATGTTGTTTGGTCTAATCGACTTAAAAAATGACGTTGCCATGTATTACTTTGTTTTAGCTGTCTTCCTCTTCGGCTTTGCTGTAATCATGCGCGCAGTGCATTCCCCATTTGGTCAGGTTCTTAAGGCAATTCGTGAGAATGAGCCCCGTGCCATTTCTTTGGGATACGATGTTGATCGATTCAAGTTAATGTCTTTTGTCATTTCTGCCGCCCTTTCAGGCTTGGCTGGATCCATGAAATCTCTGGTATTCCAATTGGCAACCTTGACCGATGTTCATTGGCATATGTCAGGTGAGGTTGTGTTGATGACTTTGCTTGGTGGCATGGGAACCATCCTTGGACCTGTAGTTGGCGCCGGTATTGTTGTTGGGCTACAAAACTATTTAGCAAACATTGGTTCTTGGAGCACGATTGCAACGGGATTCATTTTTGTGATTTGTGTTTTAGCGTTCCGTCGTGGCGTTGTAGGTGAAATTGCTGCGCACTATAAAAACAAAAACTAAGGTTTTGTTTTTCCTTTTATTATTTGATTTTTAGGGTGGCGCGAAAAGCGCCACCCTCATTTAATTAAAAGAGACTCTTATCGAATTTTCAATTTTCATTTGGCCATTGCTTTTGGCAATGGCTTTCTTTGCGGGCTTAGTGGACGCTGTGGCTGGCGGCGGAGGCTTGATTCAGGTGCCAGCTTTGTTTGCCGCTTACCCTGAGGCTCCACCAGCAACACTACTCTCAACCAATAAAGTTTCTGCGGTTGGTGGAACATTAAATGCCGCAAGAAAATATTTACGTCATGTGTCATTGCCGTGGGCAATTGTTTTGCCGGCAATTATTGCGGGTTTTGTTGGCTCCCTTATGGGTGCGAATGCGGTTAGTAATTTTCCTGCAGAGCCTTTGCGAAAAGCGTTGCCATTTGTTTTGTTGTTTCTCCTGCTATACACCTGGTTTCAGCCCTCACTTGGAGAGGCGCACACACCAAAAATTATTGGGCGCCTTCAGCAGGTTAAGGGTGTAGTTCTTGGTTTAACCATTGGTTTTTATGATGGCTTTTTTGGGCCCGGCACTGGTAGCTTTTTACTGTTTGGTTTTGTCCGCTTTTTTGGCTTTGATTTTCTGCATGCCTCAGCCGCTACTAAGTTGGTGAATGTTGCGACAAATCTAGCTGCAATTTTGATGTTAGCCAGTCTTGGACAAATTAACTGGCCGCTTGGTTTGGCTATGATGGTTGCTAATATCGCCGGAAGCCAGTTCGGTAGTCGGCTTGCAATTCAGCATGGTAGCGCCTTTGTGAGAAAGGCCTTTCTAGTGATTGTGAGTGTGCTGATATTAAAGTCCGCCTGGAACGCCTATTTCATCAATTAAATCAATAGCTTAGAAAATAAGTATTTTTTTCTGAGGGTTTTGCTCATTTTTGTTTCACGTGAAACAAACAAAATGCTATGATCATCGCCCTATCTGAGGCAAATCATGCGTTATTCCAAAAGTTTCGATGTCATCGTGGTTGGCGGCGGTCACGCCGGGACTGAGGCTGCCCTTGCATCTGCCCGCATGGGTTGTGACACACTATTAATTACTCATAGCATTGAAAGTCTAGGCGCCATGAGTTGTAATCCGTCTATTGGCGGGATTGGCAAAGGACACTTAGTTAAAGAAATTGATGCCATGGGCGGTGCAATGGCCGCCGCTACCGATGAGGCTGGCATTCAATTTAGAATCCTCAACTCAAGCAAGGGCCCTGCTGTTCGGGCTACCCGCGCTCAAGGGGACCGAGTTCTATATAAGGCGGCCATTCGTCGCCGCCTCGAAAATCAACCAAATTTGACCCTTTTCCAAGCGGCGGTTGATGATCTATTGGTAAAGGGTGATGAGGTTCAGGGTGTGGTTACCCAAATGGGCCTGGAGTTCATGGCTAAAAAGGTGGTCCTAACGGCAGGCACCTTTTTAGATGGCAAGATTCATGTGGGTCTAAACAATCATGCGGGCGGTCGCGCTGGCGATCCTGCTGCAGTTTCTTTATCGGCTAGATTAAAAGAATTGAAACTCCCCCAGGGAAGGCTCAAGACTGGTACCCCACCTCGCATTGATGGTCGCACTATCGACTTTTCTGTCATGCTGGAGCAGCCGGGAGATTTAGACCCGGTGCCAGTATTCTCATATTTGGGTCGTCCTGAGCAGCACCCTAAACAGGTCCCCTGCTGGATTTCTCATACAAATGAGCGTACTCACGACATTATTCGTGGTGGCTTAGACCGTTCGCCAATGTATACGGGCGTGATTGAGGGTGTTGGTCCCCGTTACTGCCCATCCATAGAAGACAAGATTCATCGCTTTGCTTCTAGAAATAGTCACCAGATCTTTTTGGAGCCAGAGGGTCTAACAACTAATGAGTTTTACCCCAATGGAATATCTACTAGCCTGCCTTTTGATGTTCAGTGGGACTTGGTTCGCAGCATCCGAGGCATGGAATCCGCAGTTATTGTCCGCCCTGGTTATGCAATCGAGTATGACTTCTTTGATCCGCGCCAATTGCGCCACAGTCTTGAGACGAGGGTAATTGCCGGCCTTTATTTTGCTGGTCAGATTAATGGCACTACAGGGTATGAAGAGGCTGCGGCACAGGGCATGCTTGCTGGAATAAACGCGGGTTTAGCCTCCAAGGGCAAAGAGCCTTGGTTGCCGAAGCGCAGCGAGTCTTATATTGGGGTTCTAGTAGATGATCTGATAACCCGCGGTGTTCAGGAGCCGTATCGCATGTTTACTAGCCGCGCCGAGTATCGCCTAAGCTTGCGTGAAGATAACGCAGATATGCGTCTAACTACGATTGGGCGTGAACTTGGTTTAGTGGATGATCATCGTTGGGAGGTCTTTTGCAGAAAACAGGAGGCTGTTTCACGTGAAACATCTCGTTTGCAAGATATTTGGATTGGTCCAAAGCACGAGGCGGCACCTTTAGTTTCGCAGTTGCTAGGCCAAGATCTATCCCATGAGTGCAGTCTAACTGAGTTGTTGAGGCGTCCTGGCGTTACTTATGAGGCAATCACTGCCTTGGGTGATGGAATGTGGGCCCCAGAAACCCTGGATGATGATCTTGGTTTGGCAGCTCAAATTAGTGATCAGGTAGAAATCTCAATTAAATACCAGGGCTATATTGAGCGTCAGGCGACTGAAATTGCTCGTCAAGAGCATAACGAGACATTTCCGCTGCCAGAGTCGCTGGACTATTCGCAGGTTATCGGCCTTTCCAAAGAGGTTCAACAAAAGCTCAATTTGCATAAACCCGAAACATTGGGTCAGGCTGGACGCATTTCCGGGGTTACTCCTGCCGCCCTCTCCCTTTTGTTGGTGCACCTGAAAAAAGGTTTGGGACGTACCCAAGAAACTCATGAGTGAGGGGTTGCTCGCCTTAGGCATTGAGGAACTTGGTCTCGAATTAAGCTCGACCAATATTGCTGATCTAGAGTTGTTTTTGCAGGAAATGGGACGCTGGAATCAGGTTCATAATCTCACAGCAATTGAGGGCGAGAAAGATTCCATTCGACTGCATCTTATTGATTCCATTGCAGTTTTACCGGTATTAAGGCGGTTTTTAAAAGGCCCCTCACCCAAGATTGCTGATCTTGGTTCTGGGGGTGGGCTGCCCGCGATCCCCATTGCCATTGTTCAGCCGGAGTGGCAAATTTCGCTGATTGAGGCCATCCGCAAGAAGACGGCGTTTCTACAGCATGTGCGTGGGAAGTTAAAGCTAAAAAACATTGAAGTACTCTGCGAGCGAGTTGAAGATGCTGCGGTGCAACAACCAGCACAATTTGATGCAGTGATTTCTCGCGCATTTACAAACCTTGCGCGTTTTTTAGAGCTTTCATTGCCCTTTTTAAAGCATGATGGCCTAGTCTTTGCCATGAAAGCGAAGCGGGCCGACGAAGAAATGCAAGATGTTTGCATGGAAGACTGGCGGCTAGTGGCCGACGAGCCACTACATATCCCGAATTTAGCGGTGGAGCGACGCCTTTTGGTGCTGACCCCCGTGAGAAAATCACCCCTCACCTCTTAAGCAAATCAAAAAGTAGCTATGGCAAAAATTTTCTGCATTGCAAATCAAAAAGGCGGCGTTGGCAAGACCACGACTGCTGTTAACTTGGCGGCGGGTTTGGCCGGCCTCATGCAGCGTGTCTTATTGGTTGATTTAGACCCACAAGGCAATGCCACTATGGGCTCCGGAGTAGAAAAAGCAGATCTGAACAATAGTGTTTATCAAGTTCTCATTGGTTTGGCATCCGTGAAAGATTGTGTGCAGCGTTGCGAGAGCTCTGGCTACGATGTTTTACCTGCAAATAGAGATTTGGCTGGTGCAGAAATTGAACTGGTTGACATCGATGCACGCGAATCCCGCTTGAAAGATGCGCTCGCACAAGATGCCAATGATTACGATTTTATTTTGATTGATTGTCCGCCCGCACTGTCATTGCTCACACTGAACGGATTGTGTGCGGCTAACGGTGTGATTGTTCCAATGCAGTGTGAGTACTTTGCACTAGAGGGTTTATCTGATTTGGTAAATACCATCAAACAAGTTCATGCGAATTTAAATCCTGATCTGGTCATTATTGGTTTGTTGCGCGTGATGTTTGACGCACGCATGACTTTGCAACAACAGGTTTCTGATCAGCTGCTTGAACACTTCGGCGATAAAGTATTTAAGACCATTATTCCGCGCAACGTTCGCTTAGCCGAAGCGCCTTCTTATGGGCTTCCTGGAGTTGCCTTTGATAAATCATCGCGTGGGGCAAAAGCCTATTTAGAGTTTGGTGCAGAGATGGTTGAGCGCATCAAACACATGTAATTTGTAGAAAGAAAAAAGATCATGGTTGCCATTAAGAAAAAAGGATTGGGTAGAGGCCTCGAAGCGTTGCTTGGAGAAAAGACTCAAGCAGCAAGTCCTTCCACCGATATCAATCGTTTACCGCTAACAGCGTTGCAAGCGGGTAAATATCAACCACGTCAAAAAATGGAAGCGGGTGCGCTACAAGAATTAGCAGAAAGTATTCGTGAGCAAGGTGTGATGCAACCATTGCTAGTGCGCTTAGTTGCGCCGGGCAAGTACGAAATTATTGCGGGCGAGCGACGCTTTCGCGCAGCAACCATTGCAGGTTTAAAAGAGGTTCCAGTTTTAGTTTCTGGTGCGGATGACCAGGCTGCTGCTGCAATGGCTTTGGTAGAAAACATGCAGCGCGAGGATTTAAATCCCCTCGAAGAATCACAGGGCTTGGCTAGATTGATTGAAGAGTTTGGTTTTACACATGAGCAGGCAGCAAAGGCGGTTGGTAAATCTCGTAGCGCCATTACCAACTTATTACGCCTTGCCCAGCTGGCAAAGCCTGTACAGGCAATGCTGTTGGCTGGTGATATCGATATGGGCCATGCTCGTGCGCTACTCCCCCTGCCAGGATCTAGCCAGGTGGCTTTGGCCCAAAGAATCTCGGCTCAAGGCCTATCTGTTCGTGAGGCGGAGCGCATGACCGCTGCTTTGGTGATTGCGGGCGGTCAAATTGGCGACAAAAAAGCCAAAAGTAAGCCAGGAGCCTCTTCCCCAAGCAGCGACCCTGATATGCAGCGTTTAACTCAGGAAATAGCAGATTTAATAGGTTTGAGCACAGAATTTAAGCTCAAAGGCAAGGGTGGAGAACTCAGAATTCGCTTTAGTCAATTCGATGAGTTGGATTCTTTGTTAAAAAAGTTGGGTGTTGAGTCATAAATTAGGTCGAAAAATGTCCCCAAATCCTTTGACATATTGCACTGCACACATTACACTTTCGGGGCTAAATTGATTCCTCAAAAAAATCAATTTTCCGAGGTGGATGAGTGGGATGAGCCTGAAGAAGTTATCCGGGTTTACAGTAAAGAGGAAATTGTTGCACTGCAGCAAAGTGATGCGACAAAGTACCGAGCCCTTTCGCCGTGGAAAATTATTTTGGCCCAAGTGTTGATTACGGCTATCAGCATGGTGTTTTGGTCAATTTTTGGGGAGCCGGTAGGGGTAAGCCTTTATACTCAGTCGGCGTTTTTAGGTGGTTTAATCAGCGTCTTGCCTACAGCTTTATTTTTAATAAGGTTGGAGTTGGCAAAAAAATCGCAAAGATTAAATCCAGGAAGATTTTTAGCTGCATTAGTTTCTGGCGAATTTATCAAAATCGCTGTGACGCTAATGTTGTTTATAGGGATCGCGTATTACGTCCCTGGCGTGCTTTGGGTCCCTTTGTTGGTGACTTACCTGCTTGCTTTGAAGTGCGTATGGCTGGCGTGGTTGTGGCGCTAAGTAGTGAAAATTGTGATTGAAACAAAGGACTAGTTAAGAGATGTCTAGCGAAGTAAACCAAGCCCACGGGGCAGCAGAACAAATGACGCCAACAGCGTACATTTCTGAGCACTTACAAAACCTCACCAATTCTGGTGGGCCACAGTCATCCATTATTGATTTCAGCGTTATCAATTTAGACACTATTTTTTGGGCCTCTTTAATGGGCCTCATCACAGTATTTATTCTATTGATTGCTGCGCGCCGCGCAACGCCTGGTGTCCCTGGCCGCTTCCAGTGTTTGGTGGAAATGATTGTGGAGATGGTTGACACGCAAGCTAAGAGCATCGTTCATGGCGACCGTACTTTTATTGCGCCTCTCGCCCTCTTCGTGTTTTTCTGGATCATTCTTTTAAATACCCTCGACTTAATTCCGGTGGATTGGGTTTTGGGCGTGAATCATTTCATCGAAAGTTTTGGCGTGCATGTGCCGCACCATAGATTGGTTCCTACAACCGATTTAAATGCCACTATGGGCATGTCTCTTTCAGTATTGGTTTTGGTGTTCTTTTACAGCTTCAAAGTAAAAGGTTTTGGCGGCTTCTTGCATGAGCTTATTTCTGCTCCATTCGGCGCGAAATGGTATTTGGCCCCATTCAATCTTGCATTGAACATCATTGAATATTTGGCAAAAGGCGTTTCCTTGGGAATGCGACTTTTTGGCAATATGTACGCTGGCGAATTGGTTTTCTTATTGATTGCCCTGCTCGGTAGCGTATGGACCTTTAATTTAGATTTATCCCTGTTCGGATTGGTGGGCCATGTTATTGCTGGATCAGCTTGGGCCATCTTCCACATTTTGGTTATTTTGTTGCAGGCCTTTATTTTCATGATGTTGACTTTGGTTTACATCGGGCAGGCGCATAGCCATCACTAAGATTTTATTTTTAACTTACCTCTTTTAACTTCAGGAGTCAGCAACATGCAAGCATTTTTAGCAACTATTCAAGGTTCAACAGCTATCTGTATCGGCATCATCATCGGCCTCGGCGCGATCGGTGCATGTTTGGGTATCGCATTGATGGGCGGCAAGTACATCGAAGCATGTGCACGTCAACCAGAATTGATGGAGCCACTCCAAACTAAGATGTTCCTTTTGGCTGGTTTGATCGACGCTGCGTTCTTGATCGGCGTTGGTGTTGCAATGTTGTTTGCTTTCGCAAACCCACTGCTCGCAGTTATTAAGTAATTGTTTTGGCGTGGATGACCAAGAGGTCATCCAACTGTTCTCAACAATACTGAAAGGAATATCGTGAATCTGAACGCGACCCTATTCGCGCAAATGATCGTTTTCTTCGTCTTATGGTGGGTTGTTGCACGCTTTGTGTGGCCACCGCTAGTTAAGGCGTTAGATGAGCGTTCAAGCAAAATTGCTGATGGTTTAGCTGCTGCCGAGCGCGGCAAAGAAGCACTCGCATTAGCCAGCAATGAAGCTGAGCAAGAATTAACTAAAGCACGCCAAGAAGGTGTTCAACGCGTTGCCGAAGCTGAAAAACGTGCACAAATGTCAGCCGAAGAAATTCGCGCTAACGCACAAGCTGAAGCTGCTCGAATCATTTCTCAAGCTAAGCAAGATGCAGACCAACAAGTAACTCGTGCACGTGAAGTGTTGCGCGCTGAAGTTGCTGTTCTTGCTGTTAAAGGCGCTGAGCAAATTTTGCGTCGCGAAGTTGATGCAAAAGCTCATGGCCAGTTGCTTGACCAACTAAAGGCAGAACTTTGATATGGCTGAATTAGCCACTATTGCACGTCCTTATGCTGAAGCGCTTTTTCAAAGCGCCAAGTCAGCTGAGCTCGCTGGATGTTTAGAGCAGCTAAACGAATTGGCACAGCTTGCTGCTTTGCCGGAAGTTGCTGCTCTTTCAAACAACCCAAAAGTATCTGCTGATGATTTAAGCAAGTTACTTTCTGGCATGGTGAAAACCAAGCTAGATCCTAAGGTTGCTAGCTTTTTGAATCTTGTGAATCAAAACCACCGCTTAGCAGCTGTTCCTGAAATTGCCCATCAATTTGAAGCAATGAAGAACAAGAGCGAAGGTGCGGCAGAAGTAAATATTACTAGCGCATTCCCTTTAGAGGGGTCTGCGTTAAACGATTTGTTGTCAAGTTTGAAGAAGCGCTTTGGGGGTAAAGAATTGCGCCCAACTATTCAAATCGACCCAACGTTGATTGGCGGAGTTCGCATTCAAGTTGGCGATGAAGTAATGGATAGTTCTGTTAAGGCCCAGTTAGCTCAAATGCAAGCAAGTCTTGGCGCATAAGTGATCCCTATTAAGAACATACGAAATAAGACCCAGGAGTAAGTAATGCAACTCAACCCTTCCGAGATCAGCGAGCTGATCAAAAGCCGAATTAGCGAATTGGGCGTTGACTCCCAAGTTCGCAACGAAGGCACTGTTATTTCAGTGACCGACGGTATTTGCCGCGTACATGGCTTGTCAGGCGTTATGCAGGGCGAAATGTTGGAGTTTCCAAACAACACAATCGGCCTCGCGTTAAACCTTGAGCGTGATTCTGTTGGTGCCGTAGTGTTGGGTGAATACACCCACATTAAAGAAGGCGACCCAGTGAAATGTACTGGCCGCATTTTGGAAGTGCCAGTTGGCCCTGAGTTGCTTGGTCGCGTTGTTAACGCACTTGGTCAACCGATTGATGGCAAAGGCCCAATCAACACCAAGTTAACTGACTTTATTGAAAAAGTTGCTCCAGGCGTTATCGCACGTCAATCCGTTAGCCAGCCAGTACAAACTGGTTTGAAGGCGATTGATGCGATGGTTCCAATTGGCCGTGGTCAGCGCGAGTTGATCATTGGCGACCGCCAAACTGGTAAGACTGCTGTTGCGGTTGATGCGATCATTAACCAAAAAGGTAAAGGCGTTTATTGCGTTTACGTGGCGATTGGTCAAAAAGCTTCCACTATTGCTAACGTGGTTCGCAAGCTCACAGAATTAGGCGCGATGGAGTACACCGTTGTTGTTGCAGCGAGTGCCTCTGAGTCTGCAGCGATGCAGTACCTCTCTGCATACGCAGGTTGCACCATGGGTGAATACTTCCGCGACCGTGGCGAAGACGCTTTGATTGTTTACGATGACTTAACCAAGCAAGCAGTTGCTTATCGTCAAATCTCCTTGTTGCTCCGCCGCCCACCAGGCCGCGAAGCTTATCCTGGCGACGTGTTCTACCTCCACTCACGCTTGCTCGAGCGCGCTGCTCGTGTAAATGCTGAGTATGTTGAGAAGTTCACTAATGGCGCAGTTAAAGGTAAAACTGGTTCATTGACTGCATTGCCAATCATTGAAACTCAAGCTGGCGACGTTTCTGCGTTCGTTCCAACTAACGTAATTTCGATTACTGACGGTCAAATCTTCTTGGAAACTGACTTGTTTAACGCTGGTGTACGTCCTGCGATTAACGCCGGTATTTCTGTTTCCCGCGTTGGTGGTGCTGCACAAACTAAAGTGATTAAGAAATTGTCTGGCGGTATTCGTACCGACTTAGCGCAGTATCGTGAATTGGCAGCGTTTGCTCAGTTTGCATCTGATCTTGACGAAGCAACCCGCAAGCAACTCGAGCGTGGTCGTCGCGTTACTGAATTATGTAAGCAAGCTCAATACAAGCCACTCCAAGTTTGGGAAATGGCCGCTTCACTTTATGCTGTGAATAACGGCTACTTCGATGATCTCGAAGTGAAGAACGTATTGCCATTCGAAAAAGGTTTGCAAGATCATTTGAAATCTAAATTCGCTGACTTAGTTGCGCGCATTGAAGAAACCAAAGATTTGAGCAAAGATGACGAAGCTGCATTGCGCGCTGCTATTGAGGATTACAAGCGTTCTGCCTCTTTCTAAGAGGGCTCGCATAAATCATGGCAAGCACAAAAGAGATACGATCTAAGATCAAGAGCGTGCAAAACACGCGCAAGATCACGAAGGCAATGGAAATGGTCGCCGCATCTAAGATGCGTCGCGCCCAGGAGCGCATGCGTAATGCGCGCCCATATGCTGAAAAAATTCGTGAGATTGTTGCCAACCTTTCTAAAGCAAATCCTGAGTTCCGCCCTGCTTACATGGCGACTCGCGAAGTGAAGAAAGTTGGCACGATTTTGGTTACAACAGACAAAGGCTTGTGCGGCGGTTTAAACACCAACGTCTTGCGTTTGATTGCTAACCAAGTGCGCGATTTGCAAGACAAAAATGTTGAGATTGCGTACACCGCAATTGGTTCAAAGGGCCTGCAGTTTTTGAATCGCTCAAAAGCAAAATTGATTTCTCAAACAATCCAAATTGGTGATACACCACATATGGATGTTTTGATTGGTGCAATTGTTGCCCAATTAGAAGCGTTTGAGCGTGGCGAGATTGATGCTGTTTATTTGGCATATACCCGCTTTGTAAATGCAATGAAACAAGAACCTGTTTTAGAAAAACTCTTACCTTTGGAGCCAGAAGCTTTGACTCCACAAGAGAAAACAGGCAATTCTTGGGATTACATCTACGAACCTGACGCAGAGTCCATTTTGAATGGTTTGTTAAAGCGTTATGTAGAGGCAATGATTTATCAAGCTGTTGCTGAAAATATGGCTTCAGAACAATCTGCACGTATGGTCTCAATGAAGGCCGCTTCAGATAATGCGAAGAATGTAATTGGCGAATTGCAATTGGAATACAACAAAACACGACAGGCTGCTATTACTAAAGAGTTGTCAGAAATTGTTGGCGGAGCGGCTGCGGTTTAAGCGGTCAGCGTTTAAGAATACGAAAGAATTCAGGAATTAAAAGCGGAGAAATGCGATGAGTAACGGAAATATCGTGCAGTGTATTGGTCCAGTGGTGGACATTCAGTTCCCACGCGACAAAATGCCAAACATTTATGATGCGTTGACATTAGTTGATAGCGGCGAAAAATCATTTGCCGAAAAATCATTTGCCGAAAAAGGTTTGACCTTTGAAGTGCAGCAACAAATTGGTGACGGCGTAGTTCGCGCGATTGCTATGGGTGCAAGTGATGGTTTGCGCCGTGGCATGGAAGTGAAATCTACTGGCGGCCCAATTTCTGTGCCTGTTGGCCCAGCAACTTTAGGTCGCATCATGGACGTTCTAGGTCGCCCAATCGATGACGCAGGTCCGATTGCAACTGAAGAGCGTCGCGCTATTCACCAGCCAGCACCTAAGTTTGATGAGCTCTCACCTTCTGTGGACTTGTTAGAAACCGGCATTAAGGTTATTGACTTAGTTTGCCCGTTTGCTAAGGGCGGTAAGGTTGGCTTGTTCGGTGGTGCCGGTGTTGGTAAGACCGTGAACATGATGGAATTGATTAACAACATCGCTAAGCAGCACTCCGGTTTGTCAGTGTTTGCCGGCGTTGGTGAGCGTACTCGTGAAGGTAATGACTTCTACCACGAGATGAAAGAATCTAACGTTATCGACAAAGTGGCGATGGTGTTTGGTCAGATGAATGAGCCTCCTGGCAACCGTTTGCGCGTTGCGTTGACTGGTTTGACAATGGCTGAAGCATTCCGTGACGAAGGCCGTGACATTTTGTTCTTCGTTGACAATATCTACCGTTACACACTGGCCGGTACTGAAGTTTCTGCGTTGCTCGGTCGTATGCCTTCTGCTGTGGGTTATCAGCCTACATTGGCTGAAGAGATGGGTAAATTGCAAGAGCGTATTACCTCTACAAAGACTGGTTCTGTTACCTCCATTCAGGCCGTTTACGTTCCTGCGGATGACTTGACCGATCCGTCACCAGCTACAACCTTCTTGCACCTTGACTCCACAGTTGTGTTGTCACGTGATATTGCTGCATTAGGTATTTACCCAGCGGTTGATCCATTGGACTCCACTAGCCGTCAGCTCGACCCACAAGTAGTTGGTCAAGAGCACTACGAAGTAGCTCGTGAAGTACAGATGACATTGCAGCGTTATAAAGAGTTGCGCGACATTATTGCAATTTTGGGTATGGACGAATTATCACCAGAAGATAAGCTGTCTGTATCACGTGCTCGTAAGATTCAGCGTTTCTTGTCCCAGCCTTTCCACGTTGCTGAAGTGTTTACTGGTTCACCAGGTAAATACGTTCCATTGAAAGAAACTATCCGTGGTTTCAAAATGATCTGCAGCGGCGAATTGGATCACTTGCCTGAGCAAGCGTTCTACATGGTGGGTTCAATTGATGAAGCCATCGAGAAGGCCAAGAAGCTTTAATCTAGGGAAATTATGTCAACCATACGCGTCGATGTAGTAAGTGCTGAGCAGTCTATTTTCAGCGGGGAAGCCAAGTTTGTTGCGCTTCCTGGCGAAAGTGGTGAGCTCGGCATTTTGCGCGGCCACACTCCTCTGATTACACGTATTCGTCCAGGCTCAGTCCGCATTGAAAAGGCTGATGGCGATGAAGAGTTTGTTTTCGTAGCAGGTGGCTATTTAGAAGTTCAGCCAGATCGCGTTACCGTTTTAGCCGATACCGCCATTCGTGGACATGATCTTGATGAAGCCAAAGCTATTGAAGCCAAGAAGCGTGCCGAAGAGGCCATGCAAAACCGTGGCACAGACTTTGATTTGGCATTAGCCCAATCAGAGTTTGCAATGGCAGCCGCGCAATTGGCTGCAATTGCTCGTTTCCGTCGTAAAAAGTAATAGCCGGTCATCTCCTTGCTGTTAAATGATCGGTTTTTAAAGGCCTGCCTGGGCGAAGCGGTTGATCAAACACCGCTTTGGCTCATGCGACAAGCCGGCAGATATCTCCCTGAGTACAACGCTACTCGCGCTAGAGCTGGAAGTTTCTTAGGGCTCGCAAAAAATCCCGCATACGCCACAGAAGTAACACTCCAGCCCTTGGATCGTTATCCTTTGGACGCGGCGATTTTGTTTTCTGATATTTTGACCATTCCAGATGCAATGGGTTTGGGTCTTAAATTTACCGCAGGCGAAGGCCCAA
This sequence comes from Polynucleobacter sp. VK25, assembly GCF_018687355.1. NCBI lineage: Bacteria > Pseudomonadati > Pseudomonadota > Betaproteobacteria > Burkholderiales > Burkholderiaceae > Polynucleobacter > Polynucleobacter sp. VK25. Next base: position 23,548 of record NZ_CP061288.1, read on the forward strand.
GCTTTGAGCACCCTCTTCGCACTGAAGAAGCGGTTAAGAAATTGCGTGTAGCTGATATGGATCAGCTCAAGTATGTTTTTGATGCGGTTTCAGAAATTCGTAAAGCATTGATTCAGGATGGCAAGCAACGCGTTCCATTGATTGGTTTCTCAGGCAGTCCATGGACGCTGGCTTGCTACATGATTGATGGCTCAAGTGCAGATGATTTTCGTCATGCTAAAACCATGATGTTTAGTCGTCCTGATTTGATGCAGCATATCTTAGAAATCAATGCGCAATCCGTTGCCGCTTATTTGATCGAGCAAGTAAAAGCGGGGGCGCAAGCTCTGATGATTTTTGATACCTGGGGCGGAATGCTTCCAGATGGTTGGTATCAAAAGATGTCTTTGGCATCAATGCAAAAAGTAATTGCTTTGTTGCCACGCGAGCATGAGGGGCGAAAAATTCCAGTCATCATGTTTACTAAAGGTGGTGCAATTTGGCTAAATGACATGGCACAAGTTGGCGCCGATGTGATTGCTATTGATTGGACAATGTCACTCAGTCGCGCAAGAAAACAATTGCTCGCTTTGAACAAGCCCTTGGCACTTCAAGGCAATTTAGACCCTCTTATTCTGTTCTCAGAGCCAAAACAAATTGCAGAGCAAGCGAACCTTCTCCTGGAGGATTTGGCGAGCGCTCCAGCACTTAAATCCGGGTTACATCCGCTGGATGGCCACGTATTTAATTTGGGTCATGGTATTTCTCAGTTCACACCCCCTGAGAGCGTTACCGCACTTTCAGAAGCTGTCATTAATTGCTCTAGGGCACTCAGGGTAAAGTCATAAAACTGAGTGATCGCTAACTTACTGCTGGAATTTTTTAGCAAAAGTTATGCACAGATAGCGGGAATATTCGAAATTCAGTGAGATTGCGAATAAAGATGAAAATTCACTTTCGAATACCAATATAAGTCCATGATTTATAACTAATTTTAATAAAAAGCTTTAAAAGGGTGCAAAAACCAAAAGCTGATAAATTAGCTTATAAATTAGATTCTTCGGATGATATCCACAGACTTATCCACAAGCAAAATAGAGATTTGAAGTAAATAATGCCCCCTCCAATCGTAGTTCAAGTTGTTGTTGATAAGCCCCTTGCTCAGGGCTTTGACTACTTGTGGAGCGAAGATTTATTGGGAGGTCTTCCAGAGGTGGGCTCAATAGTTGAGGTGCCTTTTGGGCGTGGCGCGCTCGTGGGAGTAGTAATAAAAGTAAGTGCTCACTCTGATTATGAAATTTATAAATTAAAGGGTGTAACTAGGGTAGCTCCACTGCCCCCTTTAGACCCTGCCGCCTTACGCCTAATGAATTTTGCAAGCCAGTATTACATTCATGCGCTTGGCGAGACCATCATTCCCACCATTCCCCAGATGTGGAAAAAATCCGATCACTGGGAAAAGATTCCCAAGAAATTGGCAGTGGATGAAGAAAAGAAAAAGAAAAAAATTCTGCCAGAAGTGAGCGAGGGGTTTATTGAAGAAAGCCTCTTAAATAATGGGCAAAAATTAGCGCTCGAACAATTGCGAAATTTTCCAGCAGATGAATTCAAAGCTATTCTTTTGCAAGGTCAAACTGGCAGTGGAAAAACCGCCGTATTTCTAAATTGGTTAAGCGGCATCTTGGAGGATACAAGTGCACAAGTGCTGCTCTTGGTTCCAGAAATCAATTTAACGCCACAATTAGAGCGCAGGGTGCGCGCCTATTTTCCAGATAAAAAAATGGTTGTACTTCACAGTGGTGTGAGTGAAAAAGTACGAGGCATTGCTTGGTATGAGGCAATGACTGGTAAAGCCCAAATTATTTTAGGAACGCGTTTAGCTGCTTTAACACCGCTACCTAATTTGCGCGCTATCGTTGTAGATGAAGAGCATGATCCATCCTATAAGCAACAAGACGGTATTCGTTACTCAGCGCGTGACCTTGCTGTTTGGCGCGCCCATGATTTAAAGATACCCATCCTCTTGGCATCTGCTACGCCATCATTGGAAACCTGGATGGCAGCTAAGGCGGGACGATATGAATATGTTCGTTTGGATCAGCGCGCGCAAGGCGCAAGCTTGCCGCTAGTACGTTTGATCAATACTCGAGATCCACAAACTCAATTTAGCCCTGGTGATGTTGAAAAGCCCAAAGCAAAAAGCCTGATTACCAAGACGCTAGCTAATGCAGTGAGTCAAAATTTAGAAAGTAAACAACAAAGCCTAGTACTGATCAATCGTCGCGGTTATGCGCCAGTCCTCAGTTGCAGCGCCTGTTCATGGCTTTCTAAATGCGCGCAATGTACTTCTTATATGGTCCTACACAAGGCTGGAGCTTTGGGTAGGAAGTCAGTCTTGAGCTGCCACCACTGTGGTTTAGTTAAGGCGATCCCAAGCGGTTGCCCTGATTGCGGTAATGCTGATCTAACCACTCTTGGTCAGGGCACTCAAAAGATCGAAGACTCTATGGAGGAGATGTGGCCAGGCGCTAGAGTGCTTCGGGTTGATACAGACTCCAGCAGAAAGAGTAAGGGCGCAGAAGAACTCTTTCAGGAAATCCATGAAGGCAATGTTGATATCGTTGTTGGCACCCAGATGATTGCTAAGGGCCATGATTATCAGAATATTGGCCTAGTTGCAGTACTAGACGCTGACAGCAGGCTTTTCTCCCACGACTTTAGGGCAGCTGAAAGATTATTTGCGCAGCTGGTTCAAGTTGCAGGACGCGCTGGTCGCTCCAATAAGGACGGAGAAATGGGGGGTGTAATTTACATTGAAACCCAGTTTCCCGAGGCGGCCGTCTTTCAGTTTTTGCTCCGCCACGATGTAGATGGTTTTTTAAGCTTTACAGCCAATGAAAGAAAAGAGGCAGGTTTGCCGCCCTTTGCCTATCAGGCCCTCATCCATGCGGAGGCAAAAAATTTGGACAAGGCAATTCAATTTTTGAGCGGCCTGAAGGGGCATTTAAAAGCCCAAGGCTATATAACTAAAGGCTTAAGGATCTATGACCCAGTACCAAAAGCTGTAATGCGAGTAGCGGGATCGGAGCGAGCCCAGCTTTTAGTGGAGTCTGACGACCGCAAAAATCTACAAGACATCTTGGAAGTAATCGATCGATATTTGCGAGAAAACTCTCAAGGGCGCATCAGCAAAGAAGGCCGGATTCGATGGCTAATTGAGCGGGACCCTACTTCCATCTAGTCGATTGATTTATTAGGCACCAGGGCCCGAGTTATATTTTTCTAGGCTTAAGAGTTGGTCTAACTCGGAAGCAAGGGCCTCATCTGAAGCGGGTTTAATTTTGAATAGCCAAACTTCATATGGCTTCTGATTCACAAGCTCGGGCGATGCGTCCACCTCTTCATTGAGCGCAACAATTTCCCCGCTCACTGGTGCATGAATATCGCTAGCCGCCTTAACAGATTCAATCGCAGCAATAGCTTCGCCCTGCTTCACTTGTTGCCCAACTTTGGGCGCCTGAAAAAACATGACATCACCCAGCGCCTCTTGCGCATGATTGCTAATGCCAACCCACACTAAGCCATCATCTTCCTGAGTGGCCCATTCATGTGTTTCTGCAAATTTAAATGTATCTTGGCTTTTCATTGTTTTATCCTTTAGGTGCATTTTATGCCGACTCCCATAAACTAGCCTACCCAATGTGCAACTTAACTGTCTTGTATGTATGCCAATTAAATTAGGAATTGTTCCTGTAACACCCTTTGAGCAAAACTGCTCTATCTTGGTTTGTCAGGAGACCGGCGATGCCGCGGTGGTTGATCCCGGTGGCGACATAGAAAAGATCCTTGAGGGCGTTAAGCAGATGGGCGGCAAGGTCAAAAAGATACTACTCACGCATGGACATTTAGATCACTGCGCTGCCGCGAAAGACTTGGCCGATCAGCTTGGCGTGCCTATTGAGGGGCCACAAGAGGATGAACGTTTTTGGATTGATCAGTTACCAGAACAAACGGTGCGTTTTGGTTTTGGACATGCAAAAGTTTTTGAACCTGATCGCTGGCTAAATCATGGTGATCATGTAAGTGTTGGTAATGTTGATCTCGAGGTACTTCATTGTCCAGGCCATACGCCGGGCCATGTTGTATTTTTTGATAAAGAAGATCGTCTTGCAATAGTTGGTGATGTTTTGTTCGCTGGCTCAATTGGTAGAACGGATTTTCCTCGCGGCAATCATGCAGATTTAATCAATGCAATTAAAACGAAACTGTGGCCCCTAGGCGACGACGTACAGTTTGTGCCGGGACATGGCCCAATGTCTACGTTCGGAAAAGAACGCAGAACCAATCCCTATGTTGGGGATGGCACTTAAATTTTTTACTTCAGATGAATTTAGGTTTTTGCTGAACCGGTACGATGCGTACGGTTGTATAAACAGCTAGCGCAGATCCAGCGCTGCTTGCGATTACTTGTCGGAATCCATGTGCCACCCTCGAGTCGTTTTTCACGGCTGCAAGAAGAGCAAAATTTCAGGCTCTGGGAAGATTCTTGGGTAGCTGCTGGAGTCGAGGTAGTCATGGGCAATCCGGGTAAGGCAAATCTTATACAGAGATCTATTTTACCCGTTTTGTCCCGCTGGGGCTGGACTGAGCACAACTCGTACTGAATCAGCCGTTTTGTTGCCATCGAAATCTAGCCAGGCCTTGTTTTCAAAGTCGTAAAGCTTGCACTTACGAGCAGTATCGAAATACCAGCCCCAAGAGAACTTTTGAATGAAAATGCGCTCAGGAAGGATGGTTTCTAGGGTTTGCTGGGCTTCTGGCAAGCGATAAAGCGGTACGCTCATGTCCACGTGGTGCGCGGTGTGCTCCATGATGTGGTGCATCAACTTGCCCCAAATCCAATTAAATGTCAGGTGGACGGTTGTGGATACAAATGGCTGGGCGCGCAACCACTCTGATTTCTTGTCATACCAAGAAACCTTTGGATGTGTGTGATGTACGTAGACGACAAATCCAATCATGCCGTTCCAGAATAAAAATGGAACTGCAAAACCAGTGATTAAGCCAAGCCAAATCGATTGGCCAGTAGCAATGGCTCCGGCAATTAGGCAGCCAATCCAAACGATTGCAAAGGCAGTAACCAGTAAATTGTCTTTTAAGAAGATGGGACGATCGCCAGGTTTGTTCTTGGCGTTCGGGAAATACTCACGTCTCCACCAAATTTCAATGAGGTAATAAAAAACAGGGCCCCAGCCGCTACGGTAAAGGCGCTCTAGAGCCTTACGCCATGCGGGAAGCGCGTCGTATTCTGATTTTGATAACGGCGCCCAAACGAAGTCAAAACCCTTAAGGTTTGTTTGACCATGGTGCACAACGTTATGGCCAACATCCCAGAGGCTATATGGCGTAAGCGATGGCAAGAAGGCAATGCGACCTAACACTTTATTCAATTCACGATTGGGGGTGTAGCTTTGATGGCAAGCATCATGACCCAAAATAAAGATGCGGCCTGTTACAAAGCCGGCAATTAGACCAAAAACAATTTTCAGTAAGACGCTTTCTACGAAGATTGTTCCTGCGATGCAGCCCAGCCACAGGAAAGCATCGATTGCCAGGAGCATGATTGCGCGCCCAGTTTCGCCCTGTGCCATGGGAATTAGCCAGCTTCGAATGATTTTTCGATGCGGTAATGGGGCCTCTGGTGGCAAAGGATTAGTTAGGGAAGGCTCTGAAAGGGCTGAATTTAGATGTGTAGACACGATAAGAATCAATAAGTTAGGTGCAAATGATAGCGGTTTTCGTGATTTGTCGCATGATGTATGTCAAAAACCCCTCTAGTTTTGGCGCGCCCGGCAGGAATCGAACCTGCGACCCTTGGCTTCGGAGGCCAATACTCTATCCACTGAGCTACGGGCGCTAGTGAAAAACTAGCTACCCCTCCATTGTAAGTGCCTACAAGCCTAGTCTCTAGTTATAATCTTGGCAAAACAACCCTAAAACCCGTCAAACGATAAATTCTTATGAGCAACGAGCACGGAAGTCTAATTAAGTCCCCAAAACAACTCATCATTATGGTGTTTGCAAGCTTTTTTGTGCCACTCATCATTATTTTGTTGCTGATGGTATTTGTGAACAATGGCAAGCGAGTAGATTCAGCCGCTTCTTCCGATCAAATCATTAAGCCAGTGGGGCAGCTAAATTTTAAAGATGCTACTGAGCCAGCAGTTCCGGCTCCAGCTGCTACAGCCAAATAAGTCTTCGGCCCACATTAAAAAAGCTGGCTATATGCCGGCTTTTTTATTTCCGTTTTATGTCCCCTTATTCACTCTTCGCATCTAATGCAACTTGGTAGGCCTCTTTTTTAGTGAGACCTAATGTTTGTGAGAGCACGGCAGCGATTTCTTTGCTGCCCAAATAAGGGCTCAACGCATTTGCCCATAACAATAGAGATGAATGCTCCGGAGTCTCATTGCTGCTGGATAGGCGCCCTGCTACCACAATGACAAACTCGCCTTTAAGGCTCTCTGCCACATCAAGCCAGTTGGCTACATCTTGCGCTTTAAGTGATACAACTTGCTCAAATTTTTTAGTTAACTCACGGCAAATCAGAATCTGACGATCGAGCTCTAAATTTTTTGCAAGCAGGGTAAGCGTTTCTTTAATGTGGTGTGGAGATTCAAAAAAGAGACTCGTTTTTGTGCTTCTGGAAATATCTTGCATCAGGGCATCGCGCTCTTTTGCTTTATTGGGCCAGAAACCTAAAAATTGAAAGCGTCCATCTGAGTGGTGCATCACCGAGCCTGCGACTGAGATTGCGCCTGATACGGCGCTTGCTCCGGGAATGGGAATGACTCTTAGCCCTGCCTTTTGAACCTCATTGACCAATCTTGCGCCAGGGTCTGAGACTCCTGGGGTGCCTGCATCTGAAATATAGGCCCAGCGCTCGTTATTAGACAGATGCCCAATGACAGTCTGCGCCCCGGCAATCTCATTGTGCTCATGAAGGGCTAAACATTTTTTGTGTATGCCGAATTGCTGAAGTAATGCAGCGCTATGTCTAGTGTCTTCACAAGCAATGCCATCAACTGCATTTAAAACATGCAGGGCGCGCAAAGTAATGTCACCTAAATTACCTATGGGTGTCGCAACCATATATAGAGCCCCAGCAGGTAAATCCTGCTGCTTTAAAAAATCGAACGAGCTAAGTTCCATAGGGGTTGCCTGAGAAAGGTTAAGTAATTAGTAAGAGAATACGTTGCTTTTGAGATATGCTGATTGCTACTGAAATTAAGAGATCTTTGGCGCATAATATTGTTATGGATAAAGAGATTAACGAACGTTTACGTCAACGCGCTTCCCAGCATTTTTTGGACAGTATTGCAGTTAAGCAAGAAGCTGAGAAAGTGCTGCCAGAGTCTGTTGCCAAGGGCGTCTTGGCCATGGTGGATTGTTTGCGTTCTGGCGGCAAGGTAATGGCCTGTGGCAATGGCGGATCTGCGGCGGATGCTCAGCATTTCGCAGCAGAGCTTGTTGGTCGATTTGAGAGAGAGCGCCAGGAGTTGGCTGCAATTGCTTTGACAACAGACTCTTCAATTCTGACGGCCATTGGAAACGACTATAGCTACGATGAAATTTTTAGCAAGCAGGTTCGCGGACTAGGAAAAAAAGGCGACATTCTATTGGGAATTTCTACTTCAGGAAATTCGAAGAATGTGATTAAGGCAATAGAGGCCGCGAAAAAACTGGGAATGAAAATTATTGCATTTACTGGCAACGGTGGTGGAAAGATTGCTCAGTTATTGGATAAAGATGATATTCACCTGTGTGCGCCATCTACACGAACGGCGCGTATTCAAGAAACGCATTTGGTTTTGCTTCATGCTTTATGTGATGGCGTAGACCATGTACTGCTCGACTAAAAATAGTGTTACTTCAATAAAGAAATCATTTAAATGAAAACTGCATTCTTCAGAACATTATTGCTCGCTACTTTTATTGCTTCACAACTTTCAGCATGCGCAGTGGTTGCTATTGGTGGGGTGACGGCTGGTGCAACCATCATGGCAGATCGTCGCTCGCCAGCAGTGCAGGCTATTGATAAAGGGATTGAGCTAGAGGCAGAAAATGCACTAGCAAAACGATTCGGTGATAACGCACACATAAATGTAACCTCCTTCAATCAAAAAGTATTGCTGACCGGAGAGGTTAAGGACGCAGATATCAAGGGCGAGGCAGCTGCATACGTAAAAGCGATGAAGAATGCCCGCTCCGTCTTTAATGAGTTGGTTATTGGGCCCAACAGTAGCTACACATCTCGTGCAAATGATTCCTATCTTGAGTCCAAGATCAAAACACAAATGATCTTTACTGATCAGCTGCCCTCAAATTCTATGGCCATAGTTGCCGAAGGAAGCAGCGTATATCTGATGGGCATCTTGACGCAAAACGAAGCAGATCTTGCAAAGAAAGTTACAAGCAATACCAATGGCGTAAAAGATGTTTACGTTTACTTTGACATTATTTCTGAAGATGAAAAGATGCGTTTGGAAAAACAAGGTAAAGCCGATCAAACACAACCAACTACACCGCCAAAATTTCAATAAACTTTTTGTAGGTTTGTGATGCAAGTAAAGCGAGCAACTGTAAAAATGATTTTCCTTTTTACGACGCTCGCTTTTTTTATGCCGACTGCACAAGCGACTATTGAAGATGAAAATGCATACGCAATCGCAAAGCAAAATGCCTGCTTAGGTTGTCATGCGATTAATAAAAAAATTGTTGGGCCAAGCTTTGAATCAGTCGCGCAAAAATATAAAAGCGATTCAAACGCACAAACATTTTTGAAAAATAAAATTGCTAAGGGTGGATCGGGCTCTTGGGGTGTTGTGCCCATGCCGGCGAACGCAAAACTAAGTGATGCAGATTTGTCTGTGTTAACTAGCTGGATATTGCGTGGCGCACCGGGCAAAAATTAATACTGGAAACGAATTAGTTGATTAGCGCGCGAGATCAGGCCTTCCCAAGAACCACCACCATGCCTGGTTGGAGCGCTTGAGATTTTCTTTTAAGGCGTAATCCATATCGGCCCACTGCACATTGGCAGCCTCTGCCACAATGGTCGCAGGACTCGCTGGCGGGAGCTTGAGGCAAGCATCAGCATCACCATAGGCGTATTCAACAGTCATTCCAGCCTTTTGCGCCAAGTGCATCATCGCCTTGTTATTGGCAAGGCAATGTACATATAGAGTCTCTATGCGGGTATTACGTGAATGCACTGCTGAGCGTTCTAGAAGAGCCGTGCCCAGGCCCTGCGAGCGCCCTTCTGGCAGTACAGAGACCCCAAATTCAGCTGCTCGCGCTTGACCTTTATGCTCGGGTAAATAGGCCAAATGCGCCATGCCAATAAGCTTCAGGTCCAAATCGAACACGCCAAAGATAACGTCTTTATTGAAATTAAGGCGTTCTACATAATGGCAAATAACCTCATCAGGGGTCTGTGTGCCAAAGCGTAAGCGCCTATCTTCATCATTTAGTTGCAATAAATGATTCAAAATTTCTTGTCTATATTCGGCATGAAGCTCGCGAACAGGTACAGCCTGCCCAGCCGTATAAAGGCTTGAGGGTAAGTGACTATTCGCTAATTTGGTGTTCATCAGTTCATCTTAGCAGTAATGGTGGGAAATTTCAGGGTTTTCCCTTAGTTTGTTGGAAATAGGCCAAATAAACAGCAAAAAACGGCACTATTTTTTGTCTGAATGAGTCAAAACCCTAAAAAAATGAAAATTTATTAAAAAAAGTTAAATTTTTTTTAAAATCTAGAGCCTTGTTTCTATTGGGTTTATTCCATAACTAAGAAAAAACTTACCATTTTTTAAGTAAAAGAGTACGAAAGGTGTTGACGACCCTAAAAAAGTGGGATATAGTCTCACCTCTCTGCTGAATGTTTTTTGAAACGAGAAACAAGTCAGCCCTCTTTAAAAATTAGTCAACCGATAATTGTGGGTACTAAGTGAAAGCATCCAGTCCTTCGGGACAGATGTAAATAAATAGTACTCATAGACAGTAAAAAGATTTGGTTTTATTACCAAGTCAATTTCTTGAATGAGTGCGACGATCCGCAAGGATCACAGGAATTGAACTGAAGAGTTTGATCCTGGCTCAGATTGAACGCTGGCGGCATGCCTTACACATGCAAGTCGAACGGCAGCACGGGTGCTTGCACCTGGTGGCGAGTGGCGAACGGGTGAGTAATACATCGGAACGTACCTTATCGTGGGGGATAACGCAGCGAAAGCTGTGCTAATACCGCATACGCCCTGAGGGGGAAAGCGGGGGATCGAAAGACCTCGCGCGATTAGAGCGGCCGATGCCTGATTAGCTTGTTGGTGGGGTAAAAGCCCACCAAGGCGACGATCAGTAGCTGGTCTGAGAGGACGATCAGCCACACTGGGACTGAGACACGGCCCAGACTCCTACGGGAGGCAGCAGTGGGGAATTTTGGACAATGGGGGAAACCCTGATCCAGCAATGCCGCGTGAGTGAAGAAGGCCTTCGGGTTGTAAAGCTCTTTTGTCAGGGAAGAAACACCGGCTCTAACACAGTCCGGGAATGACGGTACCTGAAGAATAAGCACCGGCTAACTACGTGCCAGCAGCCGCGGTAATACGTAGGGTGCGAGCGTTAATCGGAATTACTGGGCGTAAAGCGTGCGCAGGCGGTTATACAAGACAGGCGTGAAATCCCCGGGCTTAACCTGGGAATGGCGCCTGTGACTGTATAGCTAGAGTGTGTCAGAGGGGGGTAGAATTCCACGTGTAGCAGTGAAATGCGTAGATATGTGGAGGAATACCAATGGCGAAGGCAGCCCCCTGGGATAACACTGACGCTCATGCACGAAAGCGTGGGGAGCAAACAGGATTAGATACCCTGGTAGTCCACGCCCTAAACGATGCTGACTAGTTGTTCGGGATTTACATCCTGAGTAACGTAGCTAACGCGTGAAGTCAGCCGCCTGGGGAGTACGGTCGCAAGATTAAAACTCAAAGGAATTGACGGGGACCCGCACAAGCGGTGGATGATGTGGATTAATTCGATGCAACGCGAAAAACCTTACCTACCCTTGACATGTCACTAACGAAGTAGAGATACATTAGGTGCTCGTAAGAGAAAGTGAACACAGGTGCTGCATGGCTGTCGTCAGCTCGTGTCGTGAGATGTTGGGTTAAGTCCCGCAACGAGCGCAACCCTTGTCTTTAGTTGCTACGCAAGAGCACTCTAAAGAGACTGCCGGTGACAAACCGGAGGAAGGTGGGGATGACGTCAAGTCCTCATGGCCCTTATGGGTAGGGCTTCACACGTCATACAATGGTGCATACAGAGGGTTGCCAACCCGCGAGGGGGAGCTAATCTCAGAAAATGCATCGTAGTCCGGATCGTAGTCTGCAACTCGACTACGTGAAGCTGGAATCGCTAGTAATCGCGGATCAGAATGTCGCGGTGAATACGTTCCCGGGTCTTGTACACACCGCCCGTCATACCATGGGAGTGGGTTTTGCCAGAAGCCGTTAGCCTAACCGCAAGGAGGGCGACTGCCACGGCAGGGTTCATGACTGGGGTAAAGTCGTAACAAGGTAGCCGTATCGGAAGGTGCGGCTGGATCACCTCCTTTCTAGAGAAAAGATGCTGAATCCTAGTGCCCACACTTATCGGTTGACAATAAAAGCCACGGGTCTGTAGCTCAGCTGGTTAGAGCACTGTGTTGATAACGCAGGGGTCGTAGGTTCAAGTCCTACCAGACCCACCACCAGCCAGAAACAAGACTTAGTGGGACGTTGGGGGATTAGCTCAGCTGGGAGAGCACCTGCTTTGCAAGCAGGGGGTCGTCGGTTCGATCCCGTCATCCTCCACCATCATCTAAATGTCAAAACTAAGTGATCTAACGATTATTTAGTTTTGCCATTTATGGCTGTTCTTTAAAAATTTGAGTAAGCAAAGTGTCAAATGTTTCTTTGAGAGGACATTTGACAATGTAATAAGGGTAAAGATTGAATCATCAATCAGTAATACAAACGAGTTTTACCAAGTTCTTAACAAAGTACTTACAGTTTGGATTACGGCAAACATGTCAGAAGTAGAAGTAAAACCTATAACGGTTACTAGCAATGGTGCTCGTTATAGGATCAAGTGAATAAGTGCACATGATGGATGCCTTGGCGATTACAGGCGACGAAAGACGTTATAACCTGCGATAAGCCCCGGGGAGCTGGTAAATAAGCTTTGATCCGGGGATTTCTGAATGGGGAAACCCACCACTTTTGTGGTATCCATACCTGAATACATAGGGTATGAGAAGCGAACCTTGTGAACTGAAACATCTAAGTAGCAAGAGGAAAAGACATCAACCGAGATTCCCAGAGTAGTGGCGAGCGAAATGGGAACAGCCTTCTAGTGATAGCTCAGTAATTAACAGAATGGAATGGAAAGTCCAACAATAAAGGGTGATAGTCCCGTATGTGAAAATTATTGGGTGGTACTAGGCTAGAGACAAGTAGGGCGGGACACGTGAAATCCTGTCTGAATATGGGGGGACCATCCTCCAAGGCTAAATACTCGTAATCGACCGATAGTGAACAAGTACCGTGAGGGAAAGGCGAAAAGAACCCCGGGAGGGGAGTGAAATAGATCCTGAAATTGTGTGCATACAAACAGTAGGAGCCTCGTAAGGGGTGACTGCGTACCTTTTGTATAATGGGTCAGCGACTTACATTCAGTAGCAAGCTTAACCGAATAGGGAAGGCGTAGCGAAAGCGAGTCCGAATAGGGCGCTAGTTGCTGGGTGTAGACCCGAAACCAGTTGATCTATCCATGGCCAGGTTGAAGGTGCGGTAACACGTACTGGAGGACCGAACCCACTAACGTTGAAAAGTTAGGGGATGAGCTGTGGATAGGGGTGAAAGGCTAAACAAAACTGGAAATAGCTGGTTCTCTCCGAAAACTATTTAGGTAGTGCCTCGTGTATCACTGTAGGGGGTAGAGCACTGTCATGGTAGTGGGGTCCATTGCGGATTACTGCGCCATAGCAAACTCCGAATACCTACAAGTGCAAGCACGGGAGACAGACATCGGGTGCTAACGTCCGGTGTCAAGAGGGAAACAACCCAGACCGCCAGCTAAGGTCCCTAATATATGCTAAGTGGGAAACGAAGTGGGAAGGCTAAAACAGTCAGGAGGTTGGCTTAGAAGCAGCCATCCTTTAAAGAAAGCGTAATAGCTCACTGATCGAGTCGTCCTGCGCGGAAGATGTAACGGGGCTAAGCATATAACCGAAGCTGCGGATCACAGCAATGTGATGGTAGGAGAGCGTTCTGTAAGCCTGTGAAGGTGTCTTGTAAAGGATGCTGGAGGTATCAGAAGTGCGAATGCTGACATGAGTAGCGATAAAGGGGGTGAAAAGCCCCCTCGCCGTAAGCCCAAGGTTTCCTGTTCAACGTTCATCGGAACAGGGTGAGTCGGCCCCTAAGGCGAGGCAGAGATGCGTAGCTGATGGGAACAAGGTTAATATTCCTTGACCATTGTTAGATGCGATGGGGGGACGGATCGCGGAAAGTTGTCCGGGTGTTGGAAGTCCCGGTTCTTGCGTTGGAGATGGCTATTAGGTAAATCCGGTAGCGTAATTCAAGGGCGTGAGACGAGCGAATTTATTCGCGAAGCAATTGGAAGTGGTTCCAAGAAAAGCCTCTAAGCTTCAGTCTAACAAGACCGTACCGCAAACCGACACAGGTGGGCGAGATGAGTATTCTAAGGCGCTTGAGAGAACTCAGGAGAAGGAACTCGGCAAATTTGTACCGTAACTTCGGGATAAGGTACGCCCTGGTAGTTTGACCCTGTACAAGGGGAGGACGAAAGGGTTGCAATAAAAAGGTGGCTGCGACTGTTTAATAAAAACACAGCACTCTGCAAACACGAAAGTGGACGTATAGGGTGTGACGCCTGCCCGGTGCTGGAAGATTAAATGATGGGGTGCAAGCTCTTGATTGAAGTCCCAGTAAACGGCGGCCGTAACTATAACGGTCCTAAGGTAGCGAAATTCCTTGTCGGGTAAGTTCCGACCTGCACGAATGGCGTAACGATGGCCACACTGTCTCCTCCTGAGACTCAGCGAAGTTGAAATGTTTGTGATGATGCAATCTACCCGTGGCTAGACGGAAAGACCCCATGAACCTTTACTGTAGCTTTGCATTGGACTTTGAATCGGTCTGTGTAGGATAGGTGGGAGGCGTTGATAACAGGATGCTAGTTCTGTTGGAGCCAACCTTGAAATACCACCCTGATTTATTTGAGGTTCTAACCTTGGCCCGTTATCCGGGTCGGGAACAGTGCATGGTAGGCAGTTTGACTGGGGCGGTCTCCTCCCAAAGTGTAACGGAGGAGTACGAAGGTACGCTTGGTACGGTCGGACATCGTACCTAAAGTGCAATGGCAAAAGCGTGCTTAACTGCGAGACCGACAAGTCGAGCAGGTGCGAAAGCAGGTCATAGTGATCCGGTGGTTCTGTATGGAAGGGCCATCGCTCAACGGATAAAAGGTACTCTGGGGATAACAGGCTGATACCGCCCAAGAGTTCATATCGACGGCGGTGTTTGGCACCTCGATGTCGGCTCATCTCATCCTGGGGCTGTAGCCGGTCCCAAGGGTATGGCTGTTCGCCATTTAAAGAGGTACGTGAGCTGGGTTTAAAACGTCGTGAGACAGTTTGGTCCCTATCTGCCATGGGCGTTGGAGATTTGACGGGGGCTGCTCCTAGTACGAGAGGACCGGAGTGGACATTCCGCTGGTGTACCTGTTGTTTCGCCAGAAGCATCGCAGGGTAGCTATGAATGGAAGAGATAACCGCTGAAAGCATCTAAGCGGGAAACTTGCCTGAAGATGAGATCTCCCGTAGGTTTAACCTACATAAAGGGTCGTTGAAGACCACAACGTTGATAGGTCGGGTGTGGAAGTGCAGTAATGCATTAAGCTAACCGATACTAATTGCCCGTTAGGCTTGATCCTATAACCAGCACTATTGTGTTGGATGTTTGCCAGATTTAATCTGCATCCTTATTACATGCTTACTCAAATAGAGTTGTTGATTTAATCAGCAACTCGACCCTCTACGCCCGGTGACCATAGCAAGTTGGAACCACTCCTTCCCATCCCGAACAGGACAGTGAAACGACTTTACGCCGATGATAGTGCGGATTACCCGTGTGAAAGTAGGTAACTGCCGGGCACCAATGCGACGCCCAGACCCTTTAGGTCTGGGCGTTTTTACTTGTGCAAAGCGTTTAGAGATATTGACAGAAACTCCATTTGGAGTCAGAATATTGGGTTCGCGGAGGGGTGTCCGAGCGGCTAAAGGAGGCAGACTGTAAATCTGTTGGCTATGCCTACGTAGGTTCGAATCCTACCCCCTCCACCAGATGTGCGGGATTAGTTTAATGGTAAAACAGCAGATTTCCAATCTTCGGTCAAGAGTTCGATTCTCTTATCCCGCTCCAGAATTTGTTGCATTAGATTTCGCCCATGTGGCTCAGTGGTAGAGCACTCCCTTGGTAAGGGAGAGGTCGGCAGTTCGATCCTGCCCATGGGCACCATGTTTGATTTTATTAATTGTGTATTTCGTGTTTGGTTTAAGAGTTAACTAAAGGCAGATTAAAAATGGCAAAAGAAAAATTCGAGCGGACAAAACCGCACGTAAACGTAGGCACTATCGGTCACGTTGACCACGGTAAAACTACATTGACAGCAGCAATCGCAACCGTGCTCTCTAAAGCATTCGGCGGCGAAGCTAAAGCATACGATCAGATCGATGCTGCTCCAGAAGAAAAAGCACGTGGTATTACGATTAATACTGCGCACGTTGAGTATGAGACTGCAAATCGTCACTACGCTCACGTTGACTGCCCAGGACATGCTGACTACGTTAAGAACATGATTACTGGTGCTGCTCAGATGGACGGCGCTATTTTGGTTTGTTCTGCTGCTGACGGCCCAATGCCACAAACTCGTGAGCACATCCTCTTGGCACGCCAAGTTGGTGTTCCTTACATCGTCGTTTTCTTGAACAAGTGCGACATGGTTGATGACGCTGAATTGCTCGAGTTAGTTGAAATGGAAGTTCGTGAGCTTCTATCTAAGTACAACTTCCCTGGCGATGACACACCAATCATTCAAGGTTCTGCTAAGTTAGCGCTTGAAGGCGACGAAGGCCCATTGGGTAAAGAAGCCATCATGAAATTGGCTGAAGCACTTGACACATACATCCCAACTCCAGAGCGTGCTGTTGACGGCGCGTTCTTGATGCCAGTAGAAGACGTGTTCTCTATCTCCGGTCGCGGTACTGTTGTTACAGGCCGTATCGAGCGCGGTATCGTTAAAGTGGGCGAAGAGATTGAAATCATCGGTATCAAGCCAACCCTCAAGACAACTTGTACTGGTGTTGAAATGTTCCGCAAATTGCTCGACCAAGGTCAAGCAGGCGATAACGTTGGTATCTTGTTACGCGGTACAAAACGTGAAGAAGTTGAGCGCGGCCAAGTATTGGCTAAGCCAGGTTCAATCACTCCACATACTCACTTTACAGCCGAGGTTTACATCTTGGGTAAAGACGAAGGTGGTCGTCATACTCCGTTCTTTAACAACTATCGTCCACAGTTTTACTTCCGTACAACGGACGTAACTGGTTCAATCGAGTTGCCAAAAGACAAAGAAATGGTAATGCCTGGCGATAACGTCACTATTACCGTAAAACTCATCGCTCCAATCGCGATGGAAGAAGGTTTACGTTTTGCGATCCGTGAAGGTGGCCGTACTGTTGGCGCCGGCGTGGTTGCAAAGATTTTGGCTTAAGTAGTAAGTAATTAGTTTTTATAAAGGGGTGTAGCTCAATTGGCAGAGCGTTGGTCTCCAAAACCAAAGGTTGGGGGTTCGATGCCCTCCGCCCCTGCCACGATTTGAACTGAAAGCAAAATGTCTCATCAAACAGCAAGTCATACTGAAGAAAAAAGCGGCTGGGTCTCTGGACTCGCTGCTTTAATCGTTGTTGCGGCGTTAGTTCTTTACTACACGCTGGCGGATCAATCCATGTTGGTTCGTTTGGCTGTTTTGTTTGGCGGTATTGCAGCTGCAGTTGTCATCGTGGCGATTTCACCAGATGGGCGTCGTTTTATTGCCTACGCAAAAGATTCTTGGTACGAAGTAAAAAAGGTTGTTTGGCCAACTCGTAAAGAGACCACCCAAATGACTCTAGTCGTATTTGGCTTTGTTCTGATCATGTCCCTGTTTTTATGGATGGCAGACAAATTGATTGAATGGCTAGTTTTTTCAGTCTTTTTGGGCTGGAAGTGAGTAAAAAATGACTGATACTGAAGTAGCTACAAATCCCCAGGCTACCGGCAATATGCGCTGGTATGTTATTCATGCTTATTCTGGCATGGAAAAAAGCGTGAAAAAAGGCCTTGAAGAGCGTATTGCGCGCTCTGGCATGCCTGAAAAATTTGGCCGAATTTTGGTCCCTTCCGAAGAGGTTGTGGAGATCAAATCCGGTGCTAAATCAGTTTCTGAGCGTCGTTTCTTCCCAGGATATGTCCTGATCGAGATGGAAATGACCGACGAGAGCTGGCATTTAGTGAAAAACACGCCAAAAGTGACTGGTTTCGTAGGCGGTGTTCGTAACCGTCCAAGCCCTATTTCTACGGCTGAAGTAGCCAAAATCATGGATCAAATGCAGGCTGGGGTGGATAAACCTAAGCCTAAGACCCTATTTGAGGTTGGCGAGATCGTACGTGTCAAAGAAGGTCCATTTGTTGATTTCAACGGAAATATCGAAGAAGTCAATTATGAGAAGTCAAGATTGCGCGTTTCTGTTACAATTTTTGGCCGCGGTACCCCAGTTGAGTTGGAGTTCGGCCAGGTAGAAAAGATGTAAAAACAAGGACTTAGTCCTGGTTTTAGTAGTTGGCAGTTAAGTGGTTAGCAATAACCGAGGAGCGGAGCTAGAAAGCCAAAAACTAGCGAAGCGTTTACTCAACAGCGGTCTTTCCTAATGAGGTTAGGCGCGCTTTAAGGAGCACACATGGCAAAGAAGATTATTGGCTTTATTAAGCTGCAGATCCCTGCAGGTAAAGCAAATCCATCACCACCCGTAGGTCCAGCATTGGGTCAACGCGGTCTTAACATTATGGAATTCTGTAAGGCGTTTAATGCTCAAACTCAGAGCATGGAACCTGGCCTACCAATTCCAGTCGTGATTACAGCGTTTGCTGATAAGAGCTTCACATTCATCATGAAGACTCCTCCAGCAACCATCATGATTAAGAAGGCTGCGAAGATTGAAAAAGGATCACCACGTCCTCATACCGATAAAGTGGGTTCAATTACTCGTGCTCAAGCGGAAGAAATCGCTAAAGCAAAAATGCCAGATTTGACAGCAGCCGATATGGATGCAGCTGTTAGAACAATCGCTGGTAGCGCCCGTTCCATGGGCATCACTGTGGAAGGTCTCTAATCATGACTAAATTATCTAAACGCGTTAAAGCAATTCAATCTAAAGTTGATCGCAACAAATTCTATTCATTAGATGATGCATTGAACCTCGTTAAAGAGTGTGCAACTGCTAAGTTTGATGAGTCTATCGACGTTGCTGTTCAGTTAGGTATTGATGCTAAGAAATCTGACCAAGTTGTGCGTGGCGCAGTAGTGCTCCCAGCTGGTACAGGTAAGCATGTTCGTGTTGCTGTTTTTGCACAAGGCGAGAAGGCTGAACAAGCTAAAGCTGCTGGTGCAGAAATTGTTGGCATGGAAGATCTTGCTGAACAAATTAAAGGCGGCAAAATTGATTTTGATATTTTGATCGCATCTCCAGACACAATGAAAATTGTTGGTACTTTAGGTCAAGTATTGGGCCCACGTGGTTTGATGCCGAATCCAAAAGTTGGAACAGTTACTCCTGACGTTGCTACTGCAGTTAAGAATGCAAAAGCTGGTCAAGTTCAGTTCCGTGTGGACAAAGCCGGTATCGTGCACGCAAGCATTGGCCGTCGTTCATTCGAGCCAACTGCATTGAAATCTAACTTGCTCGCATTGCTCGAGGCTTTGAATAAAGCAAAGCCACCTGCATCAAAGGGTATTTATTTAAAGAAGGTTGCCGTAAGCAGCACCATGGGTGCAGGCGTACGCGTAGACCAAGCATCGTTACAGGCTGCAGCTTAATTAGCTTGTAACAAAAAAGAACTTTGGGTCGACTCCCATTCTTGCAGTGAGAGTCGAACATCAAAGACCGTTGGTGGATTAGTTGCTAATACAGAGTTAATTCTTAATCGTTACGAAAGTAATAGCCAGCGCAGATGGCGACCCTGAAAAGATTTTCACAAGAACTTTGTGAACAAATGATCAGACGCTGGTGTGTAACCCCAACTGGCAACAGTTGGTTTTTATGGAGTTAAACCGTGCCTTTGAATGTACAAGACAAAAAAGCGATTGTTGCTGATGTCGGCGCTCAATTGGCTGGAGCTCAAACAGTCGTGCTCGCTGAATACCGTGGTATTCCAGTAGAGCAGTTGACAAAGCTACGTGCTAGCGCACGTGACCAAGGTGTATATCTTCGCGTTTTGAAGAACACATTGGCACGCCGTGCTGCACAAGGCACACAGTTTGAGCCTCTTGCTGATTCGATGGTTGGCCCCTTGATCTATGGCATTTCTGCTGATCCGATTGCTTCGGCAAAAGTATTGCAGGCCTTTGCTAAGACTCAAGACAAGCTAGTCATTACTGCTGGCTTATATAACGGCAAGTTGTTAGATGTTGCAGGCGTTAAAGCCCTTGCAACAATTCCAAGCCGCGACGAGTTGTTATCTCAGTTGTTAGGTGTGATGTTGGCGCCTGTCTCTGCGATGGCTCGCGTATTGGGCGCAGTAGCAGCACAAAAGGCAGAAGGAGCACCTGCTCCTGTTGCAGCACCGGTAGCAGAAGTAGCAGCAGCCCCAGCAGAAGTAGTTGCTGAAGCCGCCGCTCCAGAAGCAAGTGCTGAGCCTGCAGCCGCAGCCCCAGAAGCTGGAACAGAAGCAAACGAAACCCCTGCCGCTGAATAAGCGACAGATTAACTATTTAAGTATTAGGAGCTAAAAATGGCGATTACTAAAGAAGAAATCATTGATGCAGTAGGTAGCATGTCCGTTATGGATTTGAACGACTTGGTTAAGGCGTTCGAAGAGAAGTTTGGCGTTTCAGCTGCAGCTATGGCTGTTGCTGGTCCTGCTGGTGCAGGCGGTGGCGGTGCTGCTGCTGAAGAGCAAACAGAATTCACTGTTAACTTGCTCGAAGCTGGCGCAAACAAGGTTTCAGTAATTAAGGCAGTTCGCGAAATTACTGGTCTTGGCTTGAAAGAAGCTAAGGACTTGGTTGACGGTGCACCGAAGCCAATCAAAGAAGGCGTTGACAAGAAAACTGCTGAAGAAGCTAAGAAGAAGCTTGAAGAAGCTGGCGCTAAAGCAGAACTCAAGTAATACACACAATGCTGGCGCCTCTCACAAAGAGGCGTTAGCCATGTTGGGTTTGACCTCTAGAGGTCAAACCCGATTTCATTTCTGATTGAAATCGGGTTTGCCTTCTGATACGACTGCAGAATGCAAGTTTGGTCGGACACTAGATCTTTCGATTTAGTGTTGTCCGCCAGTGATTGGTAGTGGCCAATCGCCAAATCTTTGTACAGTCGCTGAATTCGGAGATGAAATGAACTATAGCTTCACCGAACGCAAGCGAGTCCGTAAAAGCTTTGCTAAGCGAGTAAACAACCACCAGGTTCCGTACCTGATCGCAACGCAGCTGGAATCCTACGCTAAATTTTTACAGGCTGAAAAGCCAGCAATGTCTCGTCTTACTGAGGGACTTCAAGCTGCCTTTACATCAGCATTCCCAATTGTGTCTAACAACGGCTATGCACGTATGGAATACGTGTCTTACCAGTTATCACAGCCACCGTTTGACGTTAAAGAATGTCAACAACGTGGTTACACATACCACTCTGCCTTACGCGCAAAAGTTCGCTTGATTATTTATGATCGCGAAGCGCCTACTAAGGTTAAAGAGGTAAAAGAGAGCGAAGTCTACATGGGTGAAATTCCACTCATGACAGAAAACGGCTCTTTTGTGATTAACGGTACTGAGCGCGTGATCGTTTCTCAGTTGCACCGTTCCCCAGGCGTGTTCTTTGAGCACGACAAGGGCAAGACACATAGCTCGGGTAAGTTGCTGTTCTCAGCACGCATCATTCCTTACCGTGGTTCATGGCTCGATTTTGAGTTTGATCCAAAAGACATTCTCTATTTCCGCGTTGACCGTCGTCGTAAGATGCCTGTCACCATTTTGCTCAAAGCAATTGGTTTAAACAACGAACAGATTCTTGCTAACTTCTTTAACTTTGACCATTTCTCATTGACTGCTAACGGCGGCTCAATGGAATTTGTACCAGAGCGTTTGCGTGGTCAGTTGGCTAGTTTTGATGTGCTCGACAAGAATGGCGTAGTAGTCATTCAAAAAGACAAGCGTATCAATGCAAAGCATATTCGCGAACTCGAAGCTGCTAAGACAAAAACGATCGCTGTACCAGATGACTATTTAATTGGTCGTGTAGTTGCACGCAATATTGTTGATCCAGACTCTGGTGAAATCTTGGCTTACGCTAATGATGAGATCACTGAAGAAGTATTGGCTACATTGCGCGATGCAGGCATCAAGCAATTAGAAACCATCTACACCAATGATTTGGATTCTGGCGCATATATTTCACAGACATTGCGTACTGATGAAACTGCGGACCAAATGGCCGCTCGTATCGCCATTTACCGCATGATGCGTCCTGGCGAGCCTCCAACAGAAGATGCTGTTGAAGCCTTGTTCCAGCGCTTGTTCTACAACGAAGATACTTACGATTTGTCACGCGTTGGCCGTATGAAGGTCAACAGCCGTTTGAACCGTCCAGAAATGGAAGGTCCAATGGTTCTGTCGAACGAAGATATTCTCGACACGATTAAGTCCCTCGTAGATTTGCGTAATGGCAAAGGCGAAGTAGACGATATCGATCACTTAGGTAATCGTCGTGTACGTTGCGTTGGTGAATTGGCTGAAAACCAATTCCGTGCTGGTTTGTCACGTGTTGAGCGTGCGGTTAAAGAACGTCTCGGCCAAGCCGAAACAGAAAACCTCATGCCGCATGACTTGATTAACAGCAAGCCAATCTCTTCTGCGATTCGTGAGTTCTTCGGTTCTTCACAGTTGTCCCAGTTTATGGACCAAACCAACCCACTTTCAGAGATCACGCACAAGCGTCGTATTTCTGCATTGGGACCTGGTGGTTTGACACGCGAGCGCGCAGGCTTTGAAGTGCGCGACGTGCATCCAACCCACTACGGACGTGTTTGCCCAATCGAAACTCCAGAAGGACCAAACATTGGTTTGATCAACTCACTCGCGTTATTTGCGCGTCTGAATGAGCATGGTTTCCTTGAGACTCCATACCGTAAAGTTTCCAATAGCAAGGTAAGCGATGAAGTGGTTTACCTCTCTGCGATTGAAGAGGCGAAGTATGTGATTGCTCAGGCGAACGCAACAATCGATAAGAGTGGTAAGTTAGCCGACGAACTCGTTTCTGCTCGTCAAGCTGGTGAAACCATGATGGTTAGCCCAGAGCGCATCGATTTCATCGACGTTGCTCCTAGCCAGATCGTTTCTGCCGCTGCTTCACTCGTTCCATTCTTAGAGCACGATGATGCGAACCGTGCGTTGATGGGTGCGAACATGCAGCGTCAAGCAGTTCCTTGCTTGCGTCCAGACAAGCCATTGGTTGGTACAGGTTTAGAGCGCATTGTTGCGGTCGACTCCGGTACAGTTATTTTGGCGTCCCGTGGCGGTATCGTTGACTATGTTGATGCTAACCGTGTTGTGATTCGTGTAAACGATGATGAGACTGCTGCTGGTGAAGTTGGTGTGGATATTTATAACCTCATCAAGTACACCCGTTCAAACCAAAATACCAACATTAACCAACGTCCAATCGTTCAAGCTGGTGATCGTGTTGTCCGCGGCGACGTTGTTGCTGACGGCGCATCTACCGATTTGGGTGAATTGGCTTTGGGTCAAAACATGACTGTGGCATTTATGCCATGGAACGGTTACAACTTCGAAGATTCAATCTTGATCTCTGAAAAAGTTGTTGCTGATGACCGCTACACCTCTATTCATATTGAAGAGTTGTCAGTGGTTGCGCGTGATACCAAGCTTGGTTCAGAAGAAATTACTCGCGATATTTCCAATTTGGCAGAGTCACAACTCTCCCGTTTGGATGAGAGCGGTATTGTTTACATCGGTGCTGAAGTTGAAGCTGGTGACGTATTGGTTGGTAAGGTAACTCCAAAGGGCGAGACTACACTCACTCCGGAAGAGAAGCTCCTCCGTGCGATCTTCGGTGAAAAAGCATCTGACGTTAAAGATACCTCTTTGCGCGTTCCATCAGGAATGATTGGTACCGTGATCGATGTTCAAGTCTTCACCCGTGAAGGTATTGAGCGTGATGCCCGTGCACAAGCAATTATTCAAGAAGAATTACAGCGCTATCGTTTGGACTTGAACGACCAGTTGCGTATTGTTGAAGGCGATGCCTTCATGCGTTTAGAAAAGTTGTTGATTGGCAAAGTTGCCAACGGCGGCCCTAAGAAATTAGCTAAAGGCACTAAGATCGACAAGGAATACCTTGCTGATTTGGACAAATACCATTGGTTCGATGTTCGCCCGGCAGACGACGAAGTTGCCTCACAAGTTGAAGCAATCAAGTCTTCTATCGAAGCGAAACGCAAACAGTTTGACGAAGCTTTTGAAGAGAAGCGCACCAAACTTACCCAGGGCGATGATTTACAACCTGGCGTAACCAAGATGGTTAAGGTTTACTTGGCTGTTAAGCGTCGCTTGCAGCCTGGTGACAAGATGGCTGGTCGTCACGGTAACAAAGGTGTGGTTTCTAAAATCGCCCCAGCAGAAGACATGCCATTTATGGCTGACGGACGCCCTGTAGACATCGTCTTGAACCCATTGGGCGTTCCTTCCCGTATGAACGTTGGTCAGATCTTGGAAACCCACTTAGGTTGGGCGGCTCAAGGTATTGGTAAGCGTATCGATGAGATGGTTCGTGAACATGCTAAGCAAGCTGAATTGCGTAAGTTCTTCAAGCAGCTTTATAACGAAACAGGCCGCATTGAAGACATCGACAACTTCACTGATGAGCAGATTAATGTTTTGGCTGAGAATCTACGCCAAGGCTTGCCATTTGCTACTCCAGTGTTTGACGGTGCTACTGAAGCTGAAATCGGACGCATGCTCGAGTTGGCGTATCCAGAAGATGTTGCTAAATCTTTGAAGATGACTCCTTCACGTCAGCAAATGATTTTGTGCGACGGCCGTACTGGCGATCAATTTGAGCGTCCAGTAACTGTTGGCGTAATGCACGTCTTGAAACTTCACCATTTGGTCGATGACAAGATGCACGCACGTTCAACCGGACCTTACTCTTTAGTAACGCAACAGCCATTGGGCGGTAAAGCTCAGTTCGGTGGTCAGCGCTTTGGTGAGATGGAAGTCTGGGCCCTCGAAGCATACGGTGCTTCATATGTCTTGCAGGAAATGCTGACAGTGAAGTCCGATGACGTCGCAGGCCGTACCAAGGTTTACGAAAACATCGTCAAGGGCGAGCACACGATTGATGCTGGCATGCCCGAATCCTTCAACGTGCTGGTAAAAGAAATCCGTTCGTTGGGTATTGACATTGACATGGAGCGCAACTGATATGAAAGCATTGCTCGATTTATTTAAGCAAACGCAGGGCGAAGAGCAGTTTGATGTCATCAAAATTGGTCTCGCATCTCCTGAGAAAATTCGCTCATGGTCTTTTGGTGAAGTACGCAAACCAGAAACCATCAACTACCGGACTTTTAAGCCCGAGCGTGATGGTTTGTTCTGTGCCAAGATTTTTGGACCAACCAAAGACTACGAGTGCTTATGCGGTAAGTACAAGCGATTAAAGTTCCGTGGCGTAATCTGCGAGAAGTGCGGCGTTGAAGTTACTCTCGCTAAGGTACGTCGTGAGCGTATGGGCCACATTGAGTTGGCGGCTCCTGTAGCGCACATTTGGTTCTTGAAGTCATTGCCATCCCGTTTGGGTATGGTTCTCGATATGACATTGCGTGATATCGAGCGCGTTCTCTACTTTGAAGCATATGTAGTGGTTGATGCTGGCATGACTCCTGAAGGCGCGATGAAGCGTGGTCAGATCATGTCTGAAGACGAATACATTGCTAAAACTGAAGAGTATGGTGACGGTGCGTTTACTGCCATCATGGGCGCGGAAGGTATTCGTGATCTCTTGCGTTCGATTGATATCGATCGCGAAGTAGAAACAATTCGTGCTGATTTAAAAGCTACTGGTAGCGATGCCAAGATCAAGAAATACGCTAAGCGCTTAAAAGTGCTCGAGGCGTTCCAGACTTCAGGCATTAAGCCTGACTGGATGATCATGGAAGTATTGCCAGTATTGCCGCCGGAATTGCGCCCATTGGTGCCATTGGATGGCGGTCGCTTTGCTACCTCCGATTTGAACGACCTCTATCGTCGCGTAATTAACCGTAACAACCGTTTAAAGCGTTTGTTAGAGTTGCGCGCTCCAGAGATCATCGTTCGTAACGAAAAACGGATGTTGCAAGAAGCGGTTGACTCATTGCTCGACAACGGTCGTCGCGGTAAGGCTATGACTGGCGCTAACAAACGTCCTCTCAAGTCCTTGGCTGAGATGATTAAAGGTAAGAGCGGTCGTTTCCGTCAAAACTTGTTGGGTAAACGCGTTGACTACTCTGGTCGTTCAGTCATCGTGGTTGGCCCTACATTGAAATTGCATCAGTGCGGCTTACCAAAATTAATGGCTTTGGAGTTGTTCAAGCCATTCATTTTCAACAAGCTTGAGACTTTAGGAATTGCAACCACCATCAAGGCTGCGAAGAAAGAAGTTGAGAGCCAGACTCCAATCGTTTGGGACATTCTCGAAGAAGTGATTCGTGAACATCCAATCATGTTGAACCGTGCGCCTACATTGCACCGTCTTGGTATTCAGGCTTTCGAGCCAATGCTGATTGAAGGTAAAGCAATCCAATTGCACCCATTAGTCTGCGCGGCATTTAACGCCGACTTTGACGGTGACCAAATGGCGGTTCACGTTCCTTTGTCGCTCGAAGCACAAATGGAAGCACGTACATTGATGTTGGCTTCGAACAACGTATTGTTCCCAGCTAACGGCGAGCCATCAATCGTCCCTTCACAGGACGTTGTGTTGGGTCTGTACTACGCTACACGTGACAAGATCAACGGTAAAGGCGAAGGCATGGTTTTCGCCAACATTACTGAAGTAGTACGTGCATACGAAGCAGGTCAAGTTGAGTTGGCTTCTCGTGTTGCTGTCCGTATTACCGAGTTTGAGATTGTGGACAAGAAGGCAGAGGGCGACGCTCGTTTTGCTGAAAAGACCAAGATCTACCAAACATCAGTTGGCCGTGCAATCTTGTCTGAGATTTTGCCTAAAGGCATGTCTTTCGAGGAAATTAACAAGCCTTTGAAGAAAAAAGAAATCTCACGCTTGATCAACACATCATTCCGTAAGTGCGGTTTGCGTGAAACAGTTATTTTTGCTGACCGTCTCTTGCAGTCTGGTTTCCGTTTGGCGACCAATGCTGGTATCTCTGTTGCGATTGACGATATGTTGATCCCAACATCTAAAGAGCGCATCATCACTGAGGCTTCTGCCAAGGTTAAAGAGTATGACAAGCAGTTCATGTCCGGTCTCGTAACCAATCAAGAGCGTTATAACAACGTGGTTGATATTTGGGGTGCCGCAGGCGACCAAGTTGGTAAGGCGATGATGGACGAGTTGTCACACGTTGACGTACTCGACCGTAACGGCAAGACTGTGCGTCAAGAATCCTTTAACTCTATCTACATGATGGCGGATTCTGGTGCGCGTGGATCTGCAGCGCAGATTCGTCAGTTAGCTGGTATGCGTGGTTTGATGGCCAAGCCTGATGGCTCCATCATTGAAACCCCAATTACTGCGAACTTCCGTGAAGGCTTGAACGTATTGCAGTACTTCATTTCAACCCACGGTGCTCGTAAGGGTCTGGCCGATACAGCGTTGAAGACAGCGAACTCGGGTTACTTGACACGTCGTTTATGCGACGTTACTCAAGATCTCGTGGTGATCGAAGATGATTGCGGCGCAACGAATGGTGTAACTATGAAGGCGCTTGTTGAGGGCGGCGAAATTATCGAGGCATTACGTGACCGTATTCTGGGTCGTGTATGTATCGGTGACATCGTTCACCCTGACACACAAGAAGTCATCGTTCCTAACGACACATTGCTCGACGAAGATCATGTTGATCAAATCGTGGCACTGGGTATCGACGAAGTTAAAGTCCGCACAGTATTGTCTTGCTTAACCCGCTTTGGCTTGTGCGCTAAGTGCTACGGACGCGATTTAGGTCGCGGTGGTTTGGTGAACGTTGGTGAAGCAGTCGGTGTTATCGCTGCTCAGTCCATCGGTGAACCAGGCACACAGTTGACTATGCGTACCTTCCACATCGGCGGTGCAGCATCACGTGCTTTGGTTGCAAGCAATATTGAAGCCAAATCTAACGGCGCTTTGAAGTTCTCTGGCACGATGCGTGTTGTGAAGAACGCAAAGGGTGAGCAGATCGTGATTTCACGTTCTGGCGAAGCCTTGATCGTTGATGAGAATGGTCGTGAGCGCGAGCGTCATAAAGTACCTTACGGTGCAACTCTCTTGTTGAAAGAAGATGCAGCTGTTAAGGCTGGCGCAAGCTTGGCGACTTGGGATCCATTAACACGTCCGATTATTTCTGAGTACGCTGGTATCGCTCGCTTTGACAACGTCGAAGAGGGTGTAACTGTTGCTAAGCAGGTTGACGAAGTTACTGGTCTCTCCACTTTGGTGGTGATTGACGGTAAGCGTCGTTCTGCTGCAAGCAAAGGCGTTCGCCCAATGATCAACTTAGTTGATGACAAGGGTAACGAAGTCATGATCGCCGGCACTGATCATCCAGTAAACATCGGCCTCCAAGTGGGCGCTTTGATTACTGTTAAAGATGGTCAAAAAGTCGAAGTTGGTGAAGTATTGGCTCGTATTCCAATCGAATCACAGAAGACTCGCGACATTACCGGTGGTTTGCCACGCGTTGCAGAATTATTCGAAGCACGTTCACCTAAAGATGCAGCTGTCTTGGCGAAAGTTACTGGAACAGTTTCCTTCGGTAAAGAAACCAAAGGTAAGCAACGTTTGGTGATTACCGATATGGACGGCGAAGCCAATGAATTCTTGATTCCTAAAGAGAAGCAAGTTCTTGTTCATGACGGTCAAGTTGTGAACAAGGGCGAGATGATTGTGGAAGGTCCTGCTGATCCACATGACATCTTGACTCTCCGCGGTATTGAAGAGTTGGCGATCTACATTGTTGATGAAGTTCAAGACGTTTACCGTTTGCAAGGCGTGAAGATCAATGACAAGCACATTGAAGTGATCGTGCGTCAAATGTTGCGTCGCGTGCAAATCACTGATGGTGGGGATACTGCCTACATCACTGGTGAGCAAGTTGAGCGTTCAAAACTGTATGACGCTAATGATTTGGTGATTGCTGCAGGTAAGCGCCCAGCCCAGTTCGAAAACGTACTGTTGGGTATTACTAAAGCATCCTTGTCGACAGACAGCTTCATTTCAGCGGCTTCTTTCCAAGAAACCACCCGTGTATTGACCGAAGCCGCAATTATGGGCAAGACCGATACACTCCGTGGCCTCAAGGAAAACGTCATTATTGGTCGTCTGATTCCTGCTGGTACCGGCTTGTCTTATCGCCGTGCGCGCAAGGTCAGAGAGCAATTCGAGCGTGATCGCGCTCAAATGATTGCCGCCGAAGAGGAAGCAATGGCCAATATGCCTGTAGAAATCGAGGCTGAAGTCGTTGCTCCTGCTGGGGAGGCTGATCCGAGCTAATTTGGTAATTCTGGCCAGAAATGGCCAGTTTTTTCCCCATTAGGTTGACGGAAAAGGCTGGCCAAGCTAGAATGCTGAGTTCTACTGATTCAGAAGAGGGTCTTTTTGACCTAGAAATTCTCTAAGTCATTGATTTTCTTGAAGAAAGCAACAAAGAAGTACTAACCGAGCTATTTTATGCCAACAATTAATCAATTAATACGCAAGCCAAGATCCAGGCTTATCGTTAAAAGCAAGAGCCCTGCATTGGAAAACAGTCCGCAGCGCCGTGGTGTTTGTACACGTGTGTACACCACTACTCCTAAAAAGCCTAACTCTGCGCTTCGTAAAGTAGCCAAAGTTCGCTTAACCAATGGTTTTGAAGTTATTTCATACATTGGTGGTGAAGGCCATAACCTCCAGGAACACTCAGTAGTGTTAATCCGTGGTGGTCGTGTAAAGGATTTGCCAGGTGTTCGTTACCACATCGTTCGTGGCTCGCTTGACTTGCAAGGTGTTAAAGACCGTAAGCAATCACGTTCCAAGTACGGTGCTAAGCGCGCTAAGAAATCTGCCTAATCTTTCATTAGATTTTTGCTGAAGTATTTGTAGTAAGTCTTCGTTTGTCAGACTTAAAAGACAAGTAAGTGGTTGTTCCGTCTAGGAATCTTCTTAGATAGTAGGGCAACCGGAGCGGGTGATCCATGTGGGTCGCCCCTAACTGAACTGAAGGAGTAGTTATGCCACGTCGTCGTGAAGTTCCCAAACGGGAAATTTTGCCGGATCCAAAATTCGGAAATGTAGAAGTAGCTAAATTCATGAACGTCCTCATGTTGGACGGCAAGAAATCGGTTGCAGAGCGTATCGTTTACGGTGCCTTTGATCACATCGAGAAAAAAGCAAATAAAGAACCACTCGAAATTTTCTCAACAGCTATGGGCAACGTTAAGCCAATGGTTGAGGTGAAGAGCCGTCGTGTTGGTGGTGCTAACTATCAGGTTCCTGTTGAAGTTCGTCCATCACGTCGTTCTGCTTTGGCAATGCGCTGGGTGCGCGAAGCCGCTAAAAAGCGTGGCGAGAAATCCATGGCTCAACGTTTGGCCAATGAATTATTAGAAGCTGCTGAAGGTCGCGGCGGAGCAATGAAGAAGCGTGAAGAAGTTCACCGTATGGCAGAAGCTAACAAAGCTTTCTCACATTTCCGCTTCTAATCGCACAGCAAAGAAAAGGTACCAACAGTGGCACGTAAAACCCCTATCGACAAATACCGCAATATCGGTATTTCTGCGCACATTGACGCAGGTAAGACAACAACTACAGAACGCGTTTTGTTCTACACCGGTGTTAACCACAAGATCGGTGAAGTGCATGATGGCGCTGCAACCATGGACTGGATGGAGCAAGAGCAAGAGCGTGGTATCACGATTACTTCTGCTGCTACTACCACTTTCTGGAAGGGCATGGCTGGTAATTTCCCAGAGCACCGTATCAATATTATTGATACCCCAGGACACGTAGACTTCACTATTGAAGTTGAGCGTTCAATGCGCGTGTTAGATGGTGCTTGCATGGTTTACTGTGCAGTAGGTGGCGTTCAGCCACAATCTGAAACTGTTTGGCGTCAGGCTAATAAGTATCAAGTTCCACGTTTAGCATTTGTAAACAAGATGGACCGTACTGGTGCGAACTTCTTCAAGGTTTATGACCAGATGAAGTTACGCCTCAAAGCAAACCCTATCTTGATCCAGATTCCTATCGGCGCTGAAGAGAATTTCAAGGGCGTTGTGGACTTGGTAAAAATGAAGGCCATCTATTGGGATGAGGCTTCACAAGGTACTAAATTTACCTATGAAGAGATTCCTGCTGAATTAAAGGCGTCTGCAGATGAGTGGCGCGAAAAGATGGTTGAAGCCGCTGCTGAAAGTTCAGAAGAATTGATGGAGAAGTACCTCGGTGGCGAAGAGTTGACCGAAGAAGAAATCAAAAAAGCATTGCGTCAACGTACGATTGCCAATGAAATCATTCCAATGATGTGCGGAACTGCTTTCAAAAACAAAGGCGTTCAAGCGATGTTGGATGCAGTGGTCGAGCTGCTGCCATCCCCGTTGGATGTTCCACCGGTTCCATGTGAATTGGAAGATGGCACACCTACAACACGTAAAGCCGATGATGCTGAGAAATTCTCTGCATTGGCATTTAAGATCATGACCGACCCGTTTGTTGGTCAGCTCATCTTCTTCCGTGTTTACTCAGGCGTAATGAAATCAGGCGACACAATCTACAACCCAATCAAGGGCAAGAAAGAGCGTGTTGGACGTTTGTTGCAGATGCATGCAAACCAACGTGAAGAAATTAAAGAAGTTTATGCAGGTGATATCGCTGCTGCAGTTGGTCTAAAAGACGCAACTACTGGCGAAACATTGTGTGATCCAGATAGCATCGTGATTTTGGAGCGCATGGTATTCCCAGAGCCAGTGATCTCTCAAGCTGTTGAGCCTAAGACAAAACCAGACCAAGAAAAAATGGGTCTTGCTTTGAATCGTTTGGCACAAGAAGATCCATCATTCCGCGTTAAGACTGATGAAGAATCTGGCCAAACTATTATTTCTGGAATGGGCGAGCTCCACTTGGAAATTTTGGTTGACCGTATGCGTCGTGAGTTTGGTGTTGAAGCAACTGTTGGTAAGCCACAAGTTGCCTATCGCGAAACGATTCGCAAGGTTTGCGAAGAAATCGAAGGTAAGTTTGTTAAGCAGTCTGGTGGTCGTGGTCAATACGGTCACGTGGTATTGAAGCTTGAGCCACAAGAACCAGGCAAAGGTTTTGAATTCATTGACGCTATTAAGGGCGGTGTGGTTCCACGCGAATACATCCCTGCAGTAGAAAAAGGAATTCGCGAGACATTGAATTCCGGTATTTTGGCTGGCTATCCAGTTGTAGATATCAAAGCTACATTGTTCTTCGGTTCATACCATGACGTTGACTCCAATGAAAACGCATTTAAGATGGCGGGTTCTATGGCGTTCAAAGATGGTATGCGTAAAGCAGCGCCAGTGTTGCTTGAGCCGATGATGGCTGTTGAAGTTGAAACACCAGAAGATTTCATGGGTAACGTAATGGGCGATCTTTCATCCCGTCGCGGTATTTTGCAAGGTATGGATGACATTCCAGGCGGCGGTAAGATTGTTCGCGCTGAAGTGCCGTTGGCAGAGATGTTTGGTTACTCAACTGGCTTGCGCTCGTTGACCCAAGGTCGCGCTACCTACACCATGGAATTTAAGCATTATTCCGAAGCACCGAAGAACGTTGCTGAAGCAGTTATGGCTGCTAAAGCGAAGTAATTTATCCACATTAATTTTGAATATTGACTAGCTAAAGAAGGCAGACAAAAATGGCAAAAGAAAAATTCGAGCGGACAAAACCGCACGTAAACGTAGGCACTATCGGTCACGTTGACCACGGTAAAACTACATTGACAGCAGCAATCGCAACCGTGCTCTCTAAAGCATTCGGCGGCGAAGCTAAAGCATACGATCAGATCGATGCTGCTCCAGAAGAAAAAGCACGTGGTATTACGATTAATACTGCGCACGTTGAGTATGAGACAGCTAACCGTCACTACGCTCACGTTGACTGCCCAGGGCATGCTGACTACGTTAAGAACATGATTACTGGTGCTGCTCAGATGGACGGCGCTATTTTGGTTTGTTCTGCTGCTGACGGCCCAATGCCACAAACTCGTGAGCACATCCTCTTGGCACGCCAAGTTGGTGTTCCTTACATCGTCGTTTTCTTGAACAAGTGCGACATGGTTGATGACGCTGAATTGCTCGAGTTAGTTGAAATGGAAGTTCGTGAGCTTCTATCTAAGTACAACTTCCCTGGCGATGACACACCAATCATTCAAGGTTCTGCTAAGTTAGCGCTTGAAGGCGACGAAGGCCCATTGGGTAAAGAAGCCATCATGAAATTGGCTGAAGCACTTGACACATACATCCCAACTCCAGAGCGTGCTGTTGACGGCGCGTTCTTGATGCCAGTAGAAGACGTGTTCTCTATCTCCGGTCGCGGTACTGTTGTTACAGGCCGTATCGAGCGCGGTATCGTTAAAGTGGGCGAAGAGATTGAAATCATCGGTATCAAGCCAACCCTCAAGACAACTTGTACTGGTGTTGAAATGTTCCGCAAATTGCTCGACCAAGGTCAAGCAGGCGATAACGTTGGTATCTTGTTACGCGGTACAAAACGTGAAGAAGTTGAGCGCGGCCAAGTATTGGCTAAGCCAGGTTCAATCACTCCACATACTCACTTTACAGCCGAGGTTTACATCTTGGGTAAAGACGAAGGTGGTCGTCATACTCCGTTCTTTAACAACTATCGTCCACAGTTTTACTTCCGTACAACGGACGTAACTGGTTCAATCGAGTTGCCAAAAGACAAAGAAATGGTAATGCCTGGCGATAACGTCACTATTACCGTAAAACTCATCGCTCCAATCGCGATGGAAGAAGGTTTACGTTTTGCGATCCGTGAAGGTGGCCGTACTGTTGGCGCCGGCGTGGTTGCAAAGATTTTGGCTTAAGTAGTACGTTTTAATTAGTAAAAATATTTAGCGGTTTGCTAACCGGTGACATCAGTGCTGCTGATGTCACCGAGCTCTTTAGATGTATAACGTGGCAGCACCACAACGCTCTTTGGAATTAATATGCAAAACCAAAAAATTCGTATTCGCCTTAAAGCATTTGATTACCGTTTAATCGACCAGTCTGCAGCTGAAATCGTTGATACAGCTAAGCGTACTGGTGCAGTTGTTAAGGGTCCAGTACCTTTGCCAACTCGTATTGAGCGTTTTGATATCTTGCGTTCACCACACGTGAACAAGACATCTCGTGATCAGTTAGAGATCCGTACCCATCTCCGTTTGATGGATATCGTTGATCCTACAGAGAAAACTGTAGATGCTTTGATGAAATTAGACCTCCCAGCAGGTGTGGATGTCGAAATTAAGTTGCAGTAATTTGTATTTTCCGGTCTTTTTGCTTGTCAAGACTGGGTTTTCGGGATAGAATCTAAGGCTTCGCTCAATTATTTGAGCGAAAATCTTAGTTTTATCAGCATTAAAAACGTTGTAAGTTATTGATTTAGAAGTACTTTTACTTGTAAATCACTTAAATTAATTTTGCCGACCAATCGAAGTCGGCGTGGAGCATGAATATGAGCTTAGGCTTAATCGGCCGCAAGGTCGGCATGACCCGTCTATTTACGGACGAAGGGGATTCTATCCCTGTAACCGTAATTGACGTGAGCGACAACAGAATCGCTCAAATCAAGACCCAGGCAACTGATGGCTATGATGCTATCCAGTTGGCACATGGCACACGTAGAGCTACTCGCGTTACTAAAGCAATGGCTGGTCACTTCGCCAAAGCTGGTGTGATGGCTGGTAACGGTCTCAACGAATTCCAATTGGATGCAGCAAAAATTGCAGAAATGACACCAGGCCAAGTAATTCCTGCTGACACTGCATTCACTGCTGGTCAAAAAGTGGACGTACAGGGCGTGTCTATCGGTAAGGGCTACGCCGGTACCATCAAGCGTTATCACTTCGCTTCTGGTCGTGCATCCCACGGTAACTCACGTTCACATAACGTACCAGGCTCTATCGGTATGGCGCAAGATCCAGGTCGTGTTTTCCCTGGTAAGCGTATGACCGGTCACTTGGGTGACGTTACACGTACAGTTCAAAATTTAGTCATCGCACGCATTGATGCAGAACGTAATCTCATCATGGTTAAAGGCGCTATTCCAGGTGCCCCAGGCGGTAAAGTTATTGTTACTCCAGCGGTGAAGACACCGTTGAAGAAGAAATAAGGAGAGCGAATATGGAACTTAAGCTTCTCCAAGACAACGGTACTTTAGGTGCAGGCGTACAAGCTTCACCAGAAGTATTCGAACGTGAATATAACGAAGCATTGGTACACCAAGTTGTAGTGGCTTACCAAGCAAATGCACGTAGCGGTAACCGTGCACAAAAAGACCGCGAGCAAGTTAAGCACACAACTAAGAAACCTTGGCGTCAAAAAGGTACTGGTCGTGCACGTGCTGGTATGAGCTCTTCCCCGCTGTGGCGTGGAGGTGGTCGTATATTCCCGAATTCTCCAGAAGAGAATTTCAGCCAAAAAGTAAACAAGAAAATGTACCGCGCAGGTATGAGATCAATTTTGTCTCAGTTAGCTCGCGAAGGTCGTTTGAATGTAGTTGATCAATTTTCTCTTGACGCTCCAAAGACTAAAGTTTTAGCTGACAAAGTTAAAGCAATGGGCTTGGATTCAGTCTTGATTATTGTTGATCAGGTTAGCGAGAATTTGTACTTGGCATCACGTAACTTGCACAAAGTTGCTGTATGTGAGCCACAGCACGCTGATCCATTGGCTTTGGTTCAATACAAAAAAGTATTGGTAAGCAAAGCTGCGATCGCAAAAATTGAGGAGTTGCTGAAATGAGCCAAGTCCGTAAAAATGATCACAACCTGATGAGGGTTCTGCTTGGACCGGTGATCTCTGAAAAAGCCACTATGGTTGCAGAGAAAAACGAACAAGTAGTTTTCCAAGTAGCTCGCGACGCAAATAAGCTCGATGTAAAACAAGCAGTTGAATTGCTCTTTAAAGTGCAAGTTGACTCAGTTCAAATCGTGAATCAAAAGGGTAAGCCTAAGCGCTATGGCCGTTTTGAAGGTCGTCGTGACCACACTAAGAAGGCCTATGTAAGCTTGAAGCCAGGTCAAGAAATTAACTTTGAAGCGGAGGCGAATTAATCATGCCTTTGATGAAGACAAAACCGACCTCACCAGGTCGTCGTTCAATGGTCAAGGTGGTAAATCCTGACCTGCATAAAGGTAAACCTTTTGCAGCGTTGGTAGAGCCACAGTTCCAAAAAGCGGGTCGCAACAATAATGGTCACATCACTACCCGTCATAAGGGTGGTGGTCATAAGCATCACTATCGTGTTGTTGATTTCAAACGCAACGACAAAGATGGTATTCCAGCAAAAGTAGAACGCTTGGAATACGATCCAAACCGCAGTGCAAATATTGCATTGATCGTGTTTGCTGATGGTGAGCGTCGCTATATTCTTGCTGCAAAAGGCATGACTGTTGGTCAGGCATTGATGAGCGGCTCAGAAGCCCCAATCAAGTCTGGTAACAACTTGCCAATTCGCAATATTCCAGTTGGTAGCACGATTCACTGTGTAGAAATCATGCCAGGCAAAGGTGCTCAAGTTGCACGTTCTGCCGGTGGTTCAGCAGTATTGTTGGCTCGTGAAGGCGTATACGCTCAAGTGCGTTTGCGCTCAGGTGAAGTTCGCCGTGTTCTGATTGAGTGCCGCGCCACTATTGGTGAAGTTGGTAACGAAGAGCATAGTTTGCGTGTTATTGGTAAAGCTGGTGCAAATCGCTGGCGTGGTATTCGCCCAACCGTTCGCGGTGTGGCAATGAACCCAGTAGATCACCCACACGGTGGTGGTGAAGGTAGAACTGGCGAAGGCCGTGTACCTGTATCCCCATGGGGCACTCCAACCAAAGGTTATCGTACACGTCGCAATAAGCGTACAACTTCGATGATCGTTCAACGTCGTCAAAAACGTTAAGCGATAAGGATAAATAGATATGACACGTTCAGCTAAAAAAGGTCCATTCTGCGACGCCAGCTTAGTAAAAAAAGTTGAAGTTGCACAGGCCAACAAAGACAAAAAGCCGATCAAGACTTGGTCACGCCGTTCAACAATCCTCCCAGACTTTATTGGTCTGACGATTGCTGTGCATAACGGTCGTCAACACGTTCCGGTATATGTATCAGAAAACATGGTGGGTCATAAGTTAGGCGAATTTGCCTTGACCCGTACTTTCAAAGGTCACGCTGCTGACAAGAAAGTAACGAAGAAGTAAGGGGATGATGATGGAAGTTAAAGCTATTCACAAGGGTGCCCGCATTTCTGCGCAAAAGACACGTTTGGTCGCAGACCAAATTCGTGGTTTGCCAATTGCTCGCGCATTAAACATTTTGAACTTCAGCCCCAAGAAAGCTGCCTTCATTGTGAAAAAAGTGGTTGAGTCTGCAGTGGCCAACGCTGAACACAATAAAGGTGCTGATATTGATGAGCTCAAGGTATCAACAATTATTGTTGATAAGGGTACTTCCTTGAAGCGCTTTACAGCGCGCGCTAAGGGTCGTGGCAATCAAATTGAAAAACAAACATGTCACATTACCGTGACCTTGAGTAACTAAGGAAAGATATGGGACAAAAGATAAACCCAACCGGATTCCGACTCGCGGTAACGAAGAATTGGACATCAAAGTGGTATGCAAACAATACTGACTTCGCAAAGATGTTGAAAGAGGACGTAGATGTCCGCATCTATCTGAAGAAGAAGTTAAAGAACGCATCCGTAAGTAAAGTAGTTATCGAGCGTCCTGCAAAGAATGCACGCATCACTATCTATAGCTCACGTCCAGGCGTTGTAATCGGTAAAAAAGGCGAAGATATTGAAGTACTCCGCCGCGAATTACAAAAGCGCATGGGTGTTCCAGTTCACGTGAATATCGAAGAAATTCGTAAGCCTGAAGTTGACGCACAATTGATCGCTGACTCTATTACTCAACAGTTAGAGAAGCGCATTATGTTCCGCCGTGCAATGAAGCGTGCAATGCAAAACGCAATGCGCCTTGGCGCACAAGGCATCAAGATCATGTCATCAGGTCGTTTGAATGGTGCTGAGATTGCTCGTCGCGAATGGTATCGCGAAGGTCGCGTTCCACTTCATACATTGAAGGCTGACATTGATTACGCAACATCAGAAGCTGAGACAACATACGGCATCATCGGTGTAAAAGTTTGGGTATATAAGGGCGATACATTGGGTCGTGGTGCAGAAGCTCAAGTAGCTGCTCCATCTGCTGAACCAGCTGCCGAAGAAAAGAAAACTCGTCGTGCCCCAAGCAAGACAGCTGCTCGTAAACCAGCTGCTGGCACAGACAAGCCATTAGTTGCTGCTAAGCCAGCAGTAAAGCGTGTGCGTAAGGTTGAAACACCTGCCGCAGATGCGCAGAAGTCAGGAGAGTAAGCATGCTACAACCAAAGCGTCGCAAGTATCGTAAGGAACAAAAAGGCCGTAACACTGGCGTGGCAACACGCGGTAGTTCTGTAGCCTTTGGTGACTTTGGATTGAAGGCCGTTGGCCGTGGTCGTTTGACTGCTCGCCAAATCGAGTCAGCACGTCGTGCAATGACTCGTCACATTAAACGTGGTGGCCGTATTTGGATTCGTATTTTCCCAGATAAGCCAATTTCACAAAAACCTGCTGAAGTACGTATGGGTAACGGTAAAGGTAATCCAGAGTACTACGTAGCTGAAATTCAACCAGGCAAAGTGCTTTACGAGATGGACGGTGTTGACGAGCAATTGGCGCGCGAAGCTTTCAAGCTTGCTGCTGCTAAGTTGCCTTTACAGACCACTTTCGTGATTCGCCACTTAGGTTGATCGGGATAGAGATTATGAAAAATACAGAATTAGCTTCAAAAGATCTGACAGCTTTAAATGCAGAGTTAACCGAGTTGCTTAAGACCGGTTTCAAGCTCCGCATGCAAAAAGGCACTCAGCAACTCACAAATACCAGCCAATTGGGTAAAAATAAGCGCGACATCGCTCGTGTGAAGACTTTTATCGCCCAAAAGACTGCACAGAAATAAGGAAAAAGGGATATGACAGAATTACCTAAACCCTTGCGCCGCACCCTCGTGGGCCGTGTTGTTAGCGACAAAATGCAAAAAACTGTGACGGTGTTGGTTGAGCGTCAAGTTAAGCATCCAGTGATTGGTAAGTACGTTGGCCAGTCCAAAAAATACCATGCTCATGACGAAGCTGGCACATACAAGATGGGTGATACCGTTGAAATTGCTGAATCCAAGCCAATTTCACGCACTAAATCTTGGGTTGTGACCCGTTTAGTTGAAGCTTCAAAGGGTATTTAAAGAAATATTAGGGATTTTGGCGAAGATTCTTCCCAAATCCCTGTTTTACGTAGTAGAATAGAAGGCTTCTCTGGTTTTATTGGAGAAGCAGTGTTTTTCATTAATTCCGGGTTTTAGCTTTCGTTAAAACCCATAGACGGAACCAAGACTGTTTGCCTTTGGCCAATAAGTTGGGGATTAGAAATGATACAAACCGAAAGTAGATTACAGGTTGCCGATAACACAGGCGCCAGTGAAGTTTTGTGCATCAAGGTATTGGGCGGCTCTAAGCGTCGTTACGCCAGTATCGGTGATGTCATTAAAGTGACTGTAAAGTCCGCTGCTCCACGTGGCCGTGTAAAAAAAGGTGACATTTATAACGCCGTAGTAGTGAGAACTGCTAAGGGTGTTCGCCGTCCAGATGGTTCATTGATTAAGTTCGATGGCAACGCTGCGGTATTGCTCAACGCTAAGTTAGAGCCAATTGGCACACGTATCTTTGGACCAGTTACGCGCGAGTTGCGTACTGAAAAGTTCATGAAGATCGTTTCTCTCGCCCCCGAAGTTATTTAAGAGGCTGATATGAAAAAGATTCGTAAAGGTGATTCAGTAGTTCTGTTGACTGGCCGCGATAAGGGCAAGCAAGGAACTGTTACGGCCGTTCTCGAGAACAAGTTAGTAATCGAAGGCGTAAACATTTATAAAAAGAGCGTTAAGCCAAATCCAGCAGCCGGTGTTACTGGCGGCATGATTGACAAGACGATGCCTGTTCACATTTCTAATGTGGCTGTGGTTGACGGTAACGGCAAACCATCACGTGTTGGTATCAAACTCGTGGACGGTAAAAAGCAACGTTTCCTCAAAACCACTGGCGCAACTTTAAGCGCATAAGGGGCACGGAGAAATTATGAGCACACGTTTTCAAGAACACTATCAAGCTAAAGTCGTTGCTGATTTGATCGCCAAATTTGGTTACAAATCTGTAATGGAAGTTCCGCGTATCACTAAGGTAACCCTGAACATGGGCTTAGGCGACGCAGTGAACGACAAGAAAATTATCGAAAATGCAGTTGGTGATTTAACTAAAGTTGCTGGCCAAAAGCCCGTTGTAACTAAAGCTAAAAAAGCGATTGCAGGTTTCAAAATTCGTCAAGGTTACCCAATCGGTGCCATGGTGACATTGCGTGGTGCACGCATGTACGAATTCTTGGACCGTTTCGTAACTGTTGCATTGCCACGCGTACGTGACTTCCGTGGAATTTCCGGTAAAGCATTTGACGGCCGCGGTAACTACAACATCGGCGTTAAAGAACAGATCATTTTCCCTGAAATCGAATACGACAAAATTGATGCCCTCCGTGGTCTCAATATCAGTATTACGACGACTGCTAAAACTGACGAAGAAGCAAAAGCTTTGTTGGCAGCATTCAAATTCCCTTTCCGCAATTAAGAGGCTAACGTGGCAAAACTATCCCTAATTGAGCGCGAGAATAAGCGCGCAAAAACTGTAGAGAAGTACGCTGTAAAGCGTGCCGAACTCAAAGCGATCATTGCTGATCAATCACGCAGCGATGAAGAGCGCTATGAAGCTCGCTTGAAGCTACAGGCACTTCCACGTAACGCAAGCCCGATTCGTCAAAGAAATCGTTGTTCATTAACCGGTCGCCCACGTGGCACATTCCGTAAATTCGGTTTGGCTCGTAGCAAGATTCGTGAAATCGCCTTCCGTGGCGAAATCCCCGGTTTAACCAAGGCCAGCTGGTAAGCGGCGAAAGAATTAGGAGAACTCATGAGTATCAGCGATCCAATCGCCGACATGTTGACAAGGATCCGCAATGCGCAAGCAGTGCAGAAACCCGTAGTCTTGATGCCGTCGTCAAAAGTAAAAGTAGCCATCGCAAAAGTTTTGCAAGATGAAGGCTATATCGAAAGTTTTGAAATCAAAGGTGAAGCAGCTAAGCCAGTGCTACACATCGATCTCAAATACTATGCAGGCCGTCCTGTTATTGAGCGTATTGACCGTGTATCTACACCAAGTCTGCGTATCTATAAAGGCCGCCATGACATTCCAGAGGTAATGAATGGCTTGGGCATTGCAATTATTTCAACCCCTCAAGGCGTAATGACAGACCGTAAAGCACGTGCAACAGGCGTGGGCGGCGAAGTTATTTGCTACGTAGCTTAAGGAGCGAAATATGTCCCGCGTAGGTAAATCACCAATTACAGTCCCTAAGGGCGCTGAAATCAGCATCAACGGTGCAAACATTACTGTTAAAGGTCCTTTGGGCACTTTGACACATAACTTGCATCCTTCTGTTGGTTTGAAACAAGAAGATGGCGTATTGACAGTTGTTTTAAATAACGACTCACCAGAAGCTGGTGCACAGTCAGGTACAGCCCGTGCTTTGGTTAACAACATGGTTGTTGGCGTAACTGCTGGCTTTGAGCGCAAGCTCAGCTTGGTAGGCGTTGGTTACCGTGCTGCTGCTCAAGGCGAAACACTGAAATTGCAGTTAGGTTTCTCACACGACATTATTTACAACCTGCCAAAGGGTGTAAAGGCTGAGACCCCAACTCAAACTGAAATCATTATCAAAGGTTCCAACAAGCAGCAAGTTGGCCAGGTCGCAGCTGAAGTTCGCGCTTACCGTTCACCAGAGCCATACAAAGGCAAAGGTGTTCGCTATGTGGATGAGGTTGTGCATCTGAAAGAAACTAAGAAGAAGTAAGCGAGATTAGAAAATGAATAAAGACGAATCCAGACAAAGACGCGCTAGGCAGACTCGTATTCGCATTGCCGAAGCTTTGGCAAATCGCTTAACAGTTATCCGTAGCAATACACATATTTCTGCACAGGTTTATAGCCCATGCGGAACCAAAGTTGTAGCAGCTGCTTCAACTATGGAAAAAGATTTTCGCCAAGCGATCAAAAACGGCGGCAACGCTGACGCTGCAAAACAAATCGGCAAATTAGTTGCTGAGCGTGCTGTTAAAGCAGGCATTGTTGATGTTGCATTTGATCGTTCCGGTCATCGTTACCACGGCCGTATTAAGGCCTTAGCTGAAGCTGCGCGTGAAGCCGGCCTGAAGTTCTAATAGGGTTTAGGAAAAAACATGGCAAAAATGCAAACTAAGATGCAAAACGAAGAGCGTGATGATGGTCTTCGCGAGAAGATGATCGCTGTTAATCGTGTAACTAAAGTGGTTAAGGGTGGTCGTATTCTCGGCTTCGCTGCACTCACTGTAGTTGGCGATGGCGATGGCCGCATCGGCATGGGTAAAGGCAAATCAAAAGAAGTTCCAGTTGCCGTTCAAAAGGCAATGGACGAAGCGCGTCGCAAGATGATCAAAGTAACTTTGCGTAAAGGTACTTTGCAGCACACTGTTACTGGTCAACATGGCGCGTCACGCGTTTTGATTTCTCCAGCTAAAGACGGTACTGGAATTATTGCTGGCGGCCCAATGCGTGCAATTTTCGACGTAATGGGTGTAACTAACGTGGTTGCTAAGTCACTTGGCTCTACAAACCCATACAACTTGGTTCGTGCAACCATTGATGGTTTGAGCAAAATGAGTACTCCTGCTGAGATTGCTGCTAAACGCGGTAAGTCAGTTGAAGAGATTCTCGGCTAAGACCAAAAGATTAGGAATCTACAAATGACAACATCTAACTCCAAACTCAAACTGCAATTAGTACGCAGTTTGATCGGTACCCGTGAAAGCCACCGTGCAACTGTTCGAGGCTTAGGCCTTCGTCGTATCAATTCAGTTTCTGAATTGGAAGACACTCCAGCTGTTCGCGGCATGATTAATAAAGTTTCTTATCTAGTTAAAGTCGTTGGCTAATAACTAGCAAGTAAATAGGCGAAGAATATGCAACTCAACACAATTAAACCTGCAGAAGGCTCCAAGAAAAACCGTCGTCGCGTTGGTCGCGGCATTGGTTCTGGTCTTGGTAAAACTGCTGGCCGTGGTCACAAAGGTCAAAAATCCCGTTCTGGTGGTTTCCACAAGGTTGGATTTGAAGGCGGTCAGATGCCTATGTATCGTCGTTTGCCAAAACGCGGTTTCGTATCTTTGACTCGTCGTCACGTTGGCCAAATTACATTGAACGACTTAGCAAAAATCAATTTGCCAGAAGTAGACTTATTGGTATTGAAGGCTCATGGCTTTGCTGGTGAGCAAATCAATGCAGTTAAGGTTATCAAGACTGGCGAACTCAAGATTGCTGTAACCCTCAAGGGCATCACAGCAACTGCCGGCGCAAAAGCAGCTATTGAAGCGGCTGGCGGCAAATTGGTTGAATTGGTTTAATAGGCCTTTTAGTAGATATGGCATTAGCACCTACCAATAACGCAAACACTGCAGCAACAGGCGGCAAGTTTGGCGAATTACGCCAACGCTTGATTTTCCTGGTGCTGGCTTTGCTCGTGTTCCGTTTGGGTGCTCATATTCCAGTTCCTGGAATTGATCCGGACCAATTGGCGCAGTTGTTCTCTGGCCAAAAAGACGGCATCTTGGGAATGTTTAACCTGTTCTCAGGTGGCGCCTTATCACGCTTCACCGTATTTGCTTTGGGAATCATGCCTTACATTTCTGCATCGATCATCATGCAGTTAATGACGATTGTTGTTCCTTCATTGGAGTCTTTGAAAAAAGAAGGCCAAGCAGGTCAACGCAAGATTACCCAATACACTCGCTACGGGACAGTATTTTTGGCAACATTCCAAGCATTAGGCATTTCTGTTGCCTTACAAGCTCAACCAGGTTTGGTTATTAACCCAGGCTTGATGTTTGAACTCAATACTGTAGTGACTTTGGTTACCGGCACGATGTTCTTGATGTGGCTTGGCGAGCAAATTACTGAGCGTGGTCTTGGTAATGGTATTTCTATCATTATTTTCGGCGGCATTGTTTCTGGTCTGCCGAATGCATTAGCAAGCTTATTAGAGTTGGTTCGCACTGGCTCAATGAATATTATTTCTGCATTGCTCATCGTAGTAATTTGCGTAGCAGTGACTTATTTTGTAGTGTTTGTAGAGCGTGGTCAGCGCCGTATTTTGGTGAACTACGCTAAGCGTCAAGTTGGTAACAAGATTTATGGCGGCCAATCTTCCTACTTCCCGTTGAAGTTAAATATGGCAGGCGTTATTCCTCCAATTTTTGCTTCTTCAATCATTTTGTTCCCTGCAACGATTGCTGGCTGGTTTACTTCAGGCGAGCCAACCAATATGTTCAGCAGAATTATTAAAGACTTGGCAGCTACTTTGGCTCCAGGACAGCCTGTGTATACGATTTTGTATGCAGCAGCGATTATTTTCTTCTGTTTCTTCTATACCGCATTGGTATTTAATAGCCGTGAGACTGCTGAGAACTTGAAGAAGAGTGGTGCATTTGTTCCCGGCATTCGTCCAGGCGACCAGACAGCGCGTTACATCGATAAGATCTTGGTGCGTTTGACTCTGGCCGGCTCTATTTATATGGTTTTGGTTTGCTTGTTGCCAGAATTCTTGGTATTGAAGTACAACGTGCCGTTCTATTTCGGCGGTACTTCACTGTTAATTATTGTTGTTGTTGCAATGGATTTCATGGCTCAAGTTCAGTCATTTGTGAT
The DNA here is from genome assembly GCF_018687355.1 of Polynucleobacter sp. VK25. Lineage (NCBI taxonomy): Bacteria > Pseudomonadati > Pseudomonadota > Betaproteobacteria > Burkholderiales > Burkholderiaceae > Polynucleobacter > Polynucleobacter sp. VK25. The sequence continues at coordinate 68,261 of NZ_CP061288.1, forward strand.
GCAACAGCAGTATGGCTCTTTGATGAAGAAAGCCAACTTTAAGATGGGCGCTTAACTGAATGTCTAAAGACGATGTAATTCAGATGGCGGGAGAAGTAGTAGAGAATTTGCCGAACGCGATGTTTCGCGTGAAGCTGGAAAACGGACATGTGGTTCTAGGGCACATTTCCGGAAAGATGCGGATGCACTATATCCGTATTTTGCCGGGAGATAAGGTAACAGTGGAGATGACTCCATACGACCTAACGCGTGCCAGGATCATTTTCCGCGCGAAGTAAAGATTAAGTAGTACATATTTTTTTAGAGGTGAGTTATGAAAGTTTTAGCATCCGTTAAGTGTATTTGCAGAAATTGCAAGATCATTAAGCGCAAACGCGTTGTTCGCGTGATCTGTTCTTCAGACGCACGTCATAAGCAGCGTCAAGGCTGATCTGGTTAATTAAGAGGAAATCTCATGGCACGTATCGCTGGGGTAAACATCCCAAATCATCAACATACTGTTATCGGTTTAACAGCAATTTTTGGCATTGGCACAACTCGTGCTCGCAAAATTTGTGAAACCACAGGTGTTGCAATCGACAAAAAAGTTAAAGACCTTACTGACGGTGACTTGGAAAAGTTGCGTGATGAGGTTGGTAAATTCATTACCGAAGGTGACCTTCGTCGTGAAGTAACTATGAGCATCAAGCGTTTGATGGACTTAGGTTGCTACCGCGGTGTTCGTCATCGTAAGGGCTTGCCTGTACGTGGTCAACGTACTAAGACTAATGCGCGTACCCGCAAGGGCCCACGTAAGTCTGGTGTGCAACTCAAGAAATAATCAAGAAAGTTTATTGACATGGCAAAACAACAATCCGCTTCTGCAGCTTCACAGCGCGCACGCAAGAAGGTTAAGAAGAACGTTGCTGACGGTATTGCGCACGTTCACGCTTCTTTTAACAACACCATTATTACGATCACTGATCGCCAAGGTAATGCGCTCTCATGGGCAACATCTGGTGGACAGGGTTTTAAAGGTTCACGTAAATCAACACCTTTTGCTGCTCAGGTAGCTGCTGAAGTTGCTGGTAAAGCTGCTGTTGAATGCGGCATCAAGAACTTGGAAGTTCAGATCAAAGGCCCAGGCCCAGGTCGTGAATCAGCAGTTCGTGCATTGAACTCATTGGGCATCAAGATCACTGAGATTCAAGACGTAACTCCAGTTCCACACAACGGTTGCCGTCCTCCTAAGCGTCGTCGTATTTAAGCTAGGAAGTTGGCAGTACAAAAGTTTTAGTAGTTTTTTATTAAAGCCCACTGTTCGCCTGATTTAAAGGGCGAACTCACCGTCGGTCGTAAGACTGCGGCAAAGAAAGGAAAGCATCGTGGCACGTTACTTAGGGCCTAAGGCCAAATTAGCACGTCGGGAAGGTACCGACTTATTTTTAAAGAGCGCACGTCGCGCCCTGTCAGACAAGTGCAAGTTAGATACTAAGCCTGGTCAACATGGCCGTACATCTGGCTCAAGAACATCTGATTACGGTAATCAATTGCGTGAAAAGCAAAAGGTTAAGCGTATCTATGGCGTATTAGAGCGTCAATTCCGTCGTTACTTCGCAGAAGCTGAGCGTCGTAAGGGCAATACTGGCGAAACATTGCTCCAGTTGCTTGAGTCACGTTTAGACAACGTGGTTTATCGCATGGGCTTTGGTTCAACACGCGCTGAAGCACGTCAGTTGGTTTCCCATTGCGCAATTTTGCTCAATGGAAGCCCTGTAAATATTCCATCTATTCAGGTTAAGCCTGGTGATGTAGTTGCAATTCGTGAAAAAGCGAAGAAGCAAGCGCGTATTACAGAATCACTCAATTTAGTTGGACAAATGGCAGCTGTTACTTGGGTTTCAGTTGACGCAGCTAAGCTCGAGGGAACATTTAAGCAAGTGCCTGACCGTGAAGATATTAGCGGTGAAATTAATGAAAGTTTGATCGTTGAATTGTATTCACGCTAATTAGGCACTCTCAAGGAAAAAATATGCAAACAAATTTGCTCAAGCCAAAGATTATTTCTGTTGAAGCGCTTACCGCCAACCAAGCTAAGGTTGTTATGGAGCCGTTCGAGCGTGGCTATGGCCACACACTCGGAAATGCATTACGTCGTGTACTGTTGTCCTCGATGGTTGGTTATGCGCCAACTGAAGTAGCTATTGCTGGTGTTGTTCATGAGTACTCCACATTGGATGGAGTTCAAGAGGACGTAGTAAACCTCTTGTTGAACCTCAAAGGTATTGTATTTAAGTTGCAGTCACGCGACGAAGTTACTATCAATTTGCGTAAAGAAGGCCCAGGCGTTGTTACAGCAAAAGATATCGATTTGCCACATGATGTAGAAATCATGAACCCTGATCACGTGATCGCTCACTTGTCAGCTGGTGGTAAGTTGGACATGCAGATCAAGGTCGAAAAAGGCCGTGGTTATGTACCAGGTAACGTACGTCAGTACAGCGATGAAGCTACCAAGATCATCGGCCGTATCGTGTTGGATGCTTCATTCAGCCCTGTAAGCCGTGTTAGCTATGCTGTTGAGTCTGCTCGTGTTGAGCAGCGTACCGACCTCGATCGTTTAGTAATGACCATCGAAACAAACGGTGTGTTGTCTCCTGAAGAAGCTATTCGTCAAGCAGCTAGCATTTTGGTTGATCAATTAGTTGTATTCGCGGCCCTCGAAAGCAGCGAAGTTTCTGGTGATTTAGCACCAAGCCGCTCATCAATGGTTGATCCAATGTTGATGCGTCCGGTTGATGATCTCGAGCTCACAGTTCGCTCTGCAAACTGCTTGAAGGCTGAGAACATTTACTACATCGGTGACTTGATTCAACGTACAGAGAATGAATTGTTGAAGACGCCTAATCTAGGTCGCAAATCTTTGAATGAAATTAAAGATGTTTTAGCGGCTCGTGGCTTAAGTCTTGGCATGAAACTCGAAAGCTGGCCTCCAGCTAACCTCGAGAAATAATTAGAAAGGAAGCATCATGCGTCACGGAAACGGCTTACGCAAACTAAACAGAACTTCATCACATCGCCTAGCGATGCTGCGCAACATGTCCAATTCACTTTTGGAGCACGAAGTCATTAAAACGACTTTGCCAAAAGCAAAAGAATTGCGCATGGTTGTTGAGCCTTTGATTACCTTGGGTAAAAAAGACAACTTAGCAAACCGCCGCTTAGCATTCAATCGCACACGTGATCGCGATATCGTAGCCAAACTCTTCACAGAGCTCGGCCCACGTTACGCAACACGTCCAGGTGGCTACCTTCGTATTTTGAAGTTTGGCTTCCGTCATGGCGACAATGCACCAATGGCTTTGGTTGAGTTGGTAGACCGCCCAGAAGTTGAAGAAACAGCAGTTGTAGCTGAAGAGGCGTAAGTCTCCCGGTTACGGTAAAAAGCCAGGCTTCGGTCTGGCTTTTTTCATTTATCAGGTTATAAATACAGAATGTCTGAAAACTTCCCAGCCAACTCCAGCAAGCTTTTAGTGGTGCTTACCAGCCTTCCTAATATGGAGACCGCTAAGGGCTTGGCAAGGTCCTTGATAGAGCAGAATTTAGCCGCTTGTGTGCAAATCACTGAAGGAGTCCATTCAATTTATCGTTGGGAGGGCAAGGTTTGCGAAGAGCACGAAGTATTGCTTTCAGCAAAGACTACCAAAACAAGGTGGCTTGAGATATCCGCCTTTATTAAAAATGCACATCCATACGACCTTCCCGAGATATTGGCCTTTCGTCCTGAGCAATATGAAGAGCAATACGGCAAGTGGGTAGAGTCTGAGGTAAATTCGAAGTTATGAAATTACCTTCTTTCTTCGTGAGAATTTTTGCGCTCTTGTTGCTTCTCTCTGCGCAAGTATTTGCTGCGCAAGATTTCTTGCCACCAGAGAAAGCATTTCGAGTGGAGGCTACTTGGCTGGATAACTCTAACCAAGTGGAGCTGGAATTTTTGCCTGCTAAGGGTTATTACATCTACCAAGAATCCCTCAAATTTCAAGCAGGTAATCAGGCTGGGAGGCTAAGTAATATAAGGCCTTCATTACCAACTGGCTTTGAAAAGTTTGATGAAACTTTCCAGAAAAAGCTGCAGGTATATAAAGAGCCGTTCCTAGTTTTATTGGATACAAAACCGGTTACTGGGGAGCCACTCCATCTTGAAGTAACGCTTCAAGGTTGTGCGGAGGCGGGTATTTGCTATCCACCGATGACCCTCAAGTTTTTGTTAGCTGCTCCAGGAGTTAAGGCAGCCCCAATTCCAGATATTTTGGATGGTGCCACTGCAGTGAATACTCAAGCAAGTGGTGAGGGTGGTCAATTCAGCTTGGCGGATTTATGGCGTGAACGCGATGATGTGAATGCTATTGGCCGTTTTTTAGAAAGCACTTCAACCGCCTATTTATTTTTAGCTTTCTTTGTCTTGGGGCTTGCTCTGGCATTTACACCTTGCGTACTCCCCATGTTGCCAATCCTATCGAGTGTCATCTTCGGCACCCAGGGCGGCAAAGCGATATCTAAGGGCCGTGCCAGCGCTCTAGCGCTAGCCTATGTCTTTGGTATGGCCTTGGTATATGCATTGGCTGGAGTGCTGATGGCGGCCTTAGGCGGCAGTGTTCAGCGTGCTTTACAAAGCCCCGTTGCGCTGGCTACTTTTGCTTTATTGCTCTTGGCTCTTTCGGGCAGCTTGTTTGGCTTATATGACCTACGTTTGCCCTCATCTTGGCACCACCATATCGATAAGCTGGCAGGGCGCCAAAAGGGGGGCAGTCTATTTGGTGCTTTTGCATTGGGAGGCATCTCTACCTTGGTGGCCAGCCCATGCATCACAGCTCCTTTAGCTGGCGTCCTAGCCTTTATTGCCCAGACAGGTTCTATGAGTCTGGGTGCGGGCTTACTCTTTGTGATGGCTTTAGGAATGGGTCTACCCCTACTCTTTATTGCCATTGAAGCTCGAATTTTGATCCCATCTACTGGCATTTGGATGGTTTGGTTACAGCGCACTTTGGGTGTATTGCTCGTGGCTACTGCCGCTTGGATTGCCTCACCTTTAATTCAGAAAAATGAGCCGGCGGGATCAGTAAAAATAATTAATGGCCAGAGCATTCATAAAGTTGGCGAGCTATCTTTTGTAGTGATTCATTCACCTGCAGAGTTAGATGCGCAACTTGGCAAAGCGCGAGAAGAAAAGAAATTAGTCCTCCTCGATTTTTATGCCGATTGGTGCATCAGCTGTAAAGAGATGGAAGTGAATACTTTTACTAATCTAGAAGTGAGTAAAGAGCTCAAGCAATTTGTTTTATTACAAGCAGACGTGACTGCAAATAGCCCTGAGAACCAGGCATTGCTTAAGCGTTTTGGATTATTTGGACCGCCAGGAATTTTGATTTTTAACCAAAATTCTGAGGAGCTAAAAAATCAACGCGTGATTGGTTATATGCCGCCTCAGCGTTTTATTGAGCGCTTAAAGCAGGCAACGGTTCAGAAGTAATTCTGATTTATTTGCCTGCTGCGTTTGCTTTAAGTAGGCGCGCGGCTTCAAGCGCGAAGTAAGTTAGAACTCCATCTGCACCAGCACGCTTAAAGGCGAGTAGAGATTCCATCATGACAGCATCATGATCTAGCCAGCCATTTTGTGCCGCAGCTTTGAGCATGGCATATTCACCGCTCACTTGGTATGCATAGGTTGGGTAATCAAACTCTTCTCTTACGCGACGCACGATATCCAAATAAGGCATGCCAGGCTTGACCATCACCATATCGGCACCTTCGCTGATATCGAGCGCAACCTCCCGCAAAGCCTCGTCGCCATTGGCGCAATCCATTTGATATGTCTTTTTATCAGCCTTACCAAGATTTTTTGCAGAGCCAACTGCGTCTCTAAATGGACCATAAAAAGCAGAGGCGTATTTGGCGGAGTAAGCCATGATGCGAGTGTGTATCAATTTCTTTTGTTCAAGTGTGTCACGAATTTTTCCGATGCGGCCATCCATCATGTCTGATGGCGCAACGATATCTACACCAGCTTCTGCTTGTGCAATGGCTTGCTGTACCAAGATTGCTGTTGTCTCGTCATTAAGAATGCGACCTTGCTCGTCAAGCACGCCATCTTGACCATGACTTGTGTAAGGGTCGAGTGCGACATCGGTCATGATGCCTAAATTGGGGAAACGTTGTTTAAGTTCGCGCACTGCTGAGGGGATGAGACCCTTTGGATTAAAGGCTTCTTTGCCATCAGGTGTTTTTAACGCTGAATCAATTACTGGAAAGAGCGCTAGAACCGGAATGCCCAAATCTACACACTCTTGTGCAACCGGAATGAGTAGATCTAAAGACATGCGATTGACACCAGGCATAGAGGCAACCGCTTCCGATTTGCCCTGGCCTTCAAGTAAAAAGACTGGGTAGATTAAGTCATTTGCAGAAACATTATTTTCTTGCATGAGGCGGCGCGACCAATCATCACGACGCATACGGCGTGGACGATGTCCTGGAAAATTAAGCAATGAATTAGCTGGTGATTTCATCTTCTTTAGTCTCTGCTTCAAATAACCATTTAATAACAATATTGTCGGCCTCTTCTAGACCAATCCGTTTGGTGCTTGAAAATAATTGTGCCGTAAGTTGCTTGGACTCACCATTGCCATCAGGCAGGGCTGGGTCATATTGTTGTAATTGCTTACGTACCGCCTCCAGCACATGCTTACATTCACTTTTGTTGAGTTTGTCGCATTTGCTGAGTAAAACATGAATGGGTTTTCCAGTGGGCACAAACCACTGAATCATTTGCTCGTCTAGCTCCGTGATACCGCGCCTAGAGTCCACGATCAGGATCATGCCTACCAACTGCTCTCGCTCCTGTAAATAGTCGCTTAGGAGGGCATTCCAGTGGTATTTAGTCTCATGGTTTACCGCCGCATAGCCATATCCGGGTAAGTCAACCAAATAAGCCAATAGGTCATCTTTTGCAAAAATCCCAAAATAGTTGATATGTTGGGTGCGTCCAGGGGTTTTACTGGCAAAAGCGAGCCTTTTTTGGTTGCAAAGTACATTCAGAGCGCTAGATTTACCCGCATTTGAGCGACCGGCAAAGGCCACCTCTCGGAGCGGGGTGGCAGGCAGGCAATGGGTGTCATTGACTGTGGTGGCGAATCGGGCTTGAAAGAGTTTAGACATGTCCAGAAGCTATTGTAAAATCACGCAAAATCATGAAATATCTCATGGTGTTGGGTAAAAAGTTGTAAATGCAGGGCCCAAACACTTTTAGGAATTTTTGCCAAGGTAAACATAATGCGTCAAACCTCCCAAATCTCCAAATTAACTAGCTTACGTGCTGGTTTTGCGGCTCTCTCTATTTTCGCTCTGATCGGCGTATCAGGTGCAGTTTTTGCTGCTGATGCTGCTCCGATGGCTCCTGCTGCAGAAGCTAAGGCTGCAGTTCCAGGCAAGCCAAAAGTCGATGCTGCAGCTGGTGAAGCTCTCTATTCAAATGGGGATGCAACGCGTGGCGTTACTGCTTGCATAACCTGCCACGGTCCTAAGGGCCAGAGCGCAATTGGTACATGGCCAAAGTTATCTGCTCAACATGCAGCTTATACAGCGAAGCAATTGAAAAACTTTAAAGAAGGTACTCGTGCCAACCCAATCATGATGGGCATGTCTGCAACCTTAACCGAGCAAGATATGCAAAACATTGCTGCTTACTTAGTAAAGCAACCTGCTTCTTTGGGTGTTGCACAAGATAAAGAAACTATTGCATTAGGTCAAAGTATTTACCGTGGTGGTATTGCTGCTAAAGGCGTTCCAGCCTGCGCCGGATGCCATAGCCCGACAGGCGCCGGCATTCCTTCACAGTACCCACGTTTAGGTGGTCAATGGGCTGAATACACCAATGCACAGTTGCTCGCATTCCGTGAAGGTGTTCGCAAAAACAGCAGTCAAATGACTACGATTGCCACCAAGCTTTCAGATCAAGAAATGAAAGCGGTTTCTGATTACATGGCTGGTTTGCGTTAATTAGCTAAAGCATCAAAACAAAACCCCGCTTATGTAGCGGGGTTTTTTATTACCGAAATGGTTTTGCTAAAAAATTATTTTGGCAAAATACTTTCACTCGCAAACAAGTCAGCAGTTTTTTCACGAGCACGAATAACGTAAACATTTTTTCCATCAACCATAACCTCTGCTGGTTTAGGCCGCGTGTTGTAGTTGGAGGCCATTACAAAACCATAAGCACCGGTAGACAGAATGGCGAGTAGGTCACCTTCTTCTACCGCTAAATGACGATCTCTGCCAAGCCAGTCACCAGATTCGCAAACCGGGCCAACGATGTCGTAAGTTAGGGCTTTTGCTGCTTTATTTTGTACTGGCACGATGCCGTGATGTGCTTCATAAAGGGCAGGTCGCATGAGCTCTGTCATTGCAGCATCAACGATGCAAAAGTTTTTCTCGGCGCCGGGCTTTAAATATTCGACGGTTGTTAGTAGAACACCAGCATTGCCAACAAGAGATCTGCCAGGCTCGAGAACAACATCTAAGTGACCAAAACCACGTTCGGCCACTCGATTCAATAAGGTGTTTGTAAAGTCAGTAATGTCTGGCGGAGTTTCATCGCTATAAGAGATTCCAAGGCCACCACCCAGATCAAGATGGTGAATAACAATGCCCTCTTTTTTCAGCTGCGCAACAAGATCTAAAACTTTGTCCAGTGCATCTAAGTAGGGTGCAGTAGTGGTGATCTGGGAGCCAATATGACAATCGATGCCTACAACATCAATTTGAGAAAGTTGTGATGCTTCGCGATAGGTTTTTAAAACCTCGTGATATGCAATTCCAAATTTATTACCTTTTAATCCGGTAGAAATATACGGATGTGTTTGCGCATCCACATCAGGATTGACGCGTAAAGAGATTGGGGCGCGGCAGTTTAATTCAATTGCGACCTTATTGATCTTGTGTAGCTCAGCGATGGACTCAACGTTGATGCATTTAACGCCAGTCTTGAGGGCAATAGCGATTTCAGCGGCAGACTTACCAACACCGGCAAATACTAAACTTTTTGGGTCGGCGCCAACCGCCAACGCGCGTGCCAATTCACCGCCGCTTACTAAATCAAATCCTGCGCCCAATCTTTTGAAGCAATCGATCACCGCTAAATTGCTATTGGCTTTCATTGCATAGTGCACACGTGCGCGACGTTTGCCATTGCCATCAACACATGCCTTATCGTAGGCTTGGTAGGCCTCAGTCAATGCCTTCTTGCTATAAATGTAGAGTGGCGTCCCGAATTCTTTCGCTAGATCAGCGAGTGGAATTTCTTCGGCATACCAGTTGCCATCACGTTCGGAAAAGCCCGATAACTTAGGGAGTGGAAGTGTTTTACTTGTCATTACTTGGCAGATGAGGAATTGCTTGGGCTAGCGGGGGTTTGGGGCGGGTATAGCTTACCTTTGGGCTCTGGCTCTATAGGAGCGGGTGGAGCCGGCGGCACGGTAGGCATGATTAGCGGGCCTCTTACCCCACATCCAGCAAGGGATATTAAAAAGCTTAAGCAGAGGGTTCTATTAAGAATCGCTATCATGAATGTCTCTAAAACGAATGATTGAATATAGCATGCAGGACTCCAGTATGAATCCAAACAACCCAGGCGTAGAAACCATTGATGACAAGCAGTTTTACCAACTGGGAAGCAATTTATTACAGTCTATCGAGGTAGCATTAGAGGCTGCCGACGATGCATTGGATCTCGATTTAGATGTCGAGCGCCAAGGAGGTAATGTCATCAACATTCGTTTTAAGGACAAAAGCGTCATTGTGGTGAACACTCAGCCACCTCTGCATGAGATTTGGGTTGCAGCCAAGTCTGGTGGGTATCACTATCGCTGGGCAGGTACAGTGGCAAAACCGCTGTGGCTCGATACGAAAACCGGCAAAGAGCTCTTGAGTGACCTAACTGAGTTCGCGAGTGCTCAGGCAGGGCAAGCCGTCAAAATTGGCTTGATTTAAGCTGCTCCAGTAGCGCTCAATGTTTCAATGACTTGAGCATCAGCTACGCTTTGAATCTGAGCTTTACCAATTTTTTCTAAAAGAACGTAGCGGATTTGCCCACCCTCAGTTTTCTTATCTACCTGCATTAGTTCCATATAGCGTTCTGCGCCAAATTTTGGCGGCGTAATCGGTAAATTCATGGATTGGATAATTTTGGTGAGGCGTTGCACATCCGCCTCGCTAATGTAATTGAGGCGGCGCGATAAATCCGCCCCCAGAACCATGCCGCAACCAACAGCCTCGCCGTGTAGCCATTCGCCATAGCCCATTCCAGCTTCGATTGCGTGACCAAATGTATGGCCAAAATTGAGGGTTGCACGAATGCCACCCTCTCTTTCATCGGCCGAAACTACTGCGGATTTAATTTCGCATGAACGTAAAACTGCATGACCCATTGCTTCTGTGTCGCAAGCAAGTAAAGGCGTCGCATTGGCTTCAATCCAGTCCAAGAATGATGCATCAGCAATCGCGCCATGCTTTACCACCTCAGCGAGACCTGCTGAAAGCTCTCTTGGAGGTAGAGTTTTTAAAGTGTTGAGATCGGCAATCACAGCTGCTGGTTGATGAAAGGCGCCAATCATATTTTTACCTAATGGATGATTGATGCCAGTCTTACCGCCAACTGAAGAATCGACTTGCGCTAGCAATGTAGTTGGAACTTGAATGAAGCGGATACCGCGCATGAAACTGGCTGCTGCAAAGCCAGTCATATCTCCGATTACTCCACCACCCAAGGCAACCAGCATGGTTTGACGATCAGCTCCAAATTTCAAAAGATCATCAAAAATGAGCTGAAGATTTTTCCAGTCTTTATAAGACTCACCATCAGGTAGTACGATGGTTCTAACAGGCTTGCCAAAGGTATTTAGCGTTTTAGTTAAGCGCTCAGCATAGAGCGGCGCAACCGTTGTGTTGCTAACGATATATATAGAGGTCGCTTTTTCACAGGCGCTAAAGAGGTTTGCTTGATCAATCAGATCCGTACCAATATAAATTGGATAACTGCGATTACCAAGATCAACTTCGAGTGTTTTCATCATAGTGCCAATGTATTTAAGCGGAAAGTTCAAGCTGCATGATTAAGGTGTTGACTAGTTGATTAACGCTGGGCTTTCCAGTCTCAATCACATAGTCGGCGATTTCGCGATAGAGTGGATCACGAATAGCGTATAAATTCTCTAGGATTTTTTTGGCATCACCATTTCTAAGAAGAGGACGTCCTTCGCCGCCTTTAGTACGATGCCAAAGCTCCATTGGGTTTGCATGAAGATAAATGACTGTGCCATGTTCGCTTAATGCCTGGCGATTTTCTGGCAAAAGAATAGCGCCTCCACCAGTTGCCAAAATAATATCTTGCTCGGCAGTAATTTCACGAATGGCTTGAGCCTCGCGTTTGCGAAAACCCTCTTCACCTTCCATCTCAAAAATGACAGGGATTTTTACGCCACAACGTTCTTCAATGACATGATCGGCATCTAAAAAGCGACGCCCTAATTTTTTTGCCAAGACTTTACCGACGGTCGACTTTCCGGCGCCCATGAGGCCGATCAGAAAGATATTGTTTGTCGAAGAGTTCACCCTTCGATTTTATTAGGGTTTGTCGAGAACGGTCGGAGTTAAAAAGACAAGTAGTTCGGTTTTATCTTGTAATTTGGATTTATGGCGAAAAAGATGACCAATGAGGGGGATATCTCCCAATAAGGGGATTTTGACTTCATCCTCGCGTTCAGTTGTTTGGAATATGCCCCCAATGATGGCTGTGCCGCCATTTTCAACGGTCACCTCCGAACTAAGACTTTTTGTATCGATGGCATAGCCTTGCTCAGTTTTCATGCCTACAGTGTCTTTATTGATACCTACGAGCATAGATACCTTTCCATCCGGATGAATTTTGGGAAGAACCTCCAGGCGTAAGTTAGCCTTCCGAAACTGCAACTTACTACCATTTTGGTTTGATGTCTGATAGGGAAGTTCAGTGCCCTGTTCTATCGTAGCCTTCACTTGGTCGCCAGTCATGATGCGGGGGTTAGAAAGGATTTTTCCTTGACCCTCTGATTCGAGTGCAGAAAGCTCGGCTTGAAGAATGCCACTCCCACTTTTGGAGACTAAGGTGGCAGCTACGGTTGCGGGATTAAAGCCACTCAAGCCTGAGCCACCTAAATCAATATTGCCTACTACTTTTTGATCTGCATTCCCTCGAATACCACTGGCTTGGTACCCCAGCTTGACTCCCAGCTCTCGGGCAAAGCGCTCATCAGCCTCCACAATACGGGCCTCTATCAGAATTTGTCTTGGGCTATTAATATGGTCTCCACCAAAAGGAAGGGCAGCATCCTCGCGCCGGAATTTCTGAAAGGCTTGGATTTCAGCATGAGGTCCAATCCAATAGATATCGCCATTACGCACAAGTCTTAAGCCGCGACTCGCAAGAATGGAGTGGAGGGCAGTTTGCCAAGGAGTATTTCTTAGGTCTATAGAAACCTGCCCTTTAATTGACTCGCTTAATAAAAAATTGGTATTACCTAACTTAGCCATTGCCTGCAAAAGATCCCTTATTTCAATGTCGGTAAATTGCAGGCTAATGGGACTCGAAAAATGATTTTGTGGCGGTGAATTTCCCACGGCTGTATTGCTTAAAAAAAGGATCAGTGTGGCAAAGCAAATGCAGAGCTGTCGCAAGTAATTTTGAATATATTTTGTGCAGATTTTCATTCGCTTTTAGCGGTCTTTAGAACCAGTGATTTACCTTGAGGGTGTGTGATGATGGCCTGCTCTTTTTCGATATTGCTCAGACGCCAATCCCCTAAAACCTGGGCGCCCTTGTCAAAGACAAGATGGTTTTTTCCGGTATGAAAATAGGCCTGATGAGCAACTCCCATCTGGGAGCTGCCGAGGTAACGCCAGCGGCGGAGTTCAGCCTCATGAGGAGGCGCTTGCGGCCTGCTGGAAATCCGCATTTCAGGCTTTTTCTCTTTTAATGAGTGAATGCTCACTTCTATTTCATCTATTATCTGATATAGCTCATCTTGTTCTTGATGAATTTCATCGCGCAAAACGGTCATTTGTTTCTTCAGTTCGGTGAGCTGATTTTGAGATTCCTCTAGGGCGCTTTGAGATTCATTATTCAGGGAGTTATTGGCTATAAAAAAGGCGACAGCAGCTGCTATGAGGATTCCAAGAAGGAGGATGGGAAGTGCAATTCCTTGAAGCGAATTTTTGATTTGGATACGATTTAAGGAGTCCGCAAAAAGATTGCTTTTGGCCTGGCTTTGACCTCTAGTCGTTGCGTTTTGTTGGGGAGGGGGCTTACGAATTCCATGGGGGTCAGGAATAGCGAGATCATCGCCAAGATCGCTCAGAATTTCATCAAAGGATTGGCTGGAGATATGGCGTGCTGGCATGCTCACATTCTTTAGTTTTGGGCTCAGAAAATCCATCGGCTTGGATTGATGCCTATGTCAGAAATGAAGCATTCACTATGTATAAAACAAGGGTTTTGGAGCTTTTAGGGAAATTGTCTAAGCACCCTATAATTTGGGCATATGGCCTTACCTCCAAAAGACAAGCCGCCGCTGAACCAGCGTCCCATTCGTCCATCCGATAGACGTCCTCGGCAAACACGAGTTGAGCCTGGCTTGCCACGTAAGAATTCAAGCAATCCACTAGTAAAGGCTTTGTTGATCATTGGCGTAGTTTTCGCCTTAATGATTACCTTGCTGATGGGTTATGCCTTCTTGGTTGCTAAGCCGAACCTTCCCAAGATTTCTGCTTTAACAGATTACAACCCTAAAACGCCCCTGCGTATTTATACGGCTGACAAAGTCTTAATCGGAGAGTTTGGCGAAGAGCGTCGCAAAGTCATTCCGTTAAATGAAATTCCGCAAAGTATGCGTAATGCCGTTTTAGCGATTGAGGATGATCGCTTCTATTCTCATGGTGGCGTGGACTATGTGGGCATATTGCGGGCAGCAGCAACCAATTTGCGTGGACATCTTTCGCAAGGTGCATCGACCATCACCATGCAGGTGGCGCGTAATTTTTTCCTTAGTAACGAAAAAACGTTCAGCCGAAAAATCTATGAAGTACTGCTTGCTTGGGAAATTGAGTCGCAGCTAACTAAAGACAAGATTCTAGAAATCTATATGAACCAGATTTTCTTAGGACAGCGGGCCTATGGATTTTCTAGTGCGGCACAGATCTATTTTGGTAAAGAGTTGAAAGACATCACGATTGCTGAGTCAGCAATGCTTGCTGGTCTACCGAAGGCACCATCAGCCTATAACCCAGTTAGCAATTTCCGTCGTGCCAAGATTCGCCAAGAGTACATTCTTCAACGTATGCGCGATCTGGGTTACATCACGCCAGAGGAATATCAAAAGGCGATGATTGAGGAATTGCATATTCGCGGTCTTGGTAACGAATTTGCAGTGCGCGCTGACTTCCCAGCTGAGATGGTTCGTCAACTGCTCTTTACTCAGTATGGTGAGGCAATTTATTCGCAGGGAATCGATGTTTACACAACGATTCTGAAGGCAGATCAAGATGCGGCTTATAAGGCGGTGCGTAAAGGAATTTTTGAATACGACTTACGACACGCCTATCGCGGTCCAGAGGGTTTTATCGATCTTCCAGAAGACACTGTGAAGCGTCAACGCGCAATTGACGAGGCCCTGCTCGCTTATCCACAGTTAGATGACTTGCAATCTGGTGTTGTGCTCGATGTGAAGCCAAAGGAAATGCAGGTCATGATAGCCACGGGCGATACCATCGTTATCAAAGGCGAAGGCATGAAGTTGGCATCGGCATCTATTACCGACAGTACCCAACCTAAAAAACGCTTGCGCCCTGGTGCTGTAGTTCGACTCCTGTCAGATGGAGGGGTTTGGAAGCTGGCCCAATTGCCACAAGTAGAAGCTGCCTTTGTTTCCATGAATGCAGAGACGGGCGCGATCCTTTCCTTGGTAGGCGGCTTTGATTTCCGTCGCAATCAATTCAACCACGTTACGCAAGCCTTGCGTCAACCAGGCTCTTCATTTAAACCATTTATCTACGCAGCTGCGATTGAAAAAGGTTTTACGCCCAGCACGATGGTGAACGATGCCCCTTTATCAATAGGCAGCATGGAAACAGGTAGTCAAGCTTGGGAGCCAAAGAATTACGATGGTAAATATGACGGCATGATGCGCTTGCGCAATGCCTTGGCAAAATCGAAGAACTTAGTTTCCGTTCGTATTATTCGCGCTATCGGCCCTTCGTATGCGCAAGAATATATTCAGCGTTTTGGCTTTGAGCCAGAAAAGCATCCACCTTATTTAACAATGGCTTTGGGCGCAGGTTCGGTAACACCACTACAAATGGCATCTGCTTATAGCGTATTTGCCAACGGTGGTTATCGCGTAGACCCGTTCTTAATTGACAAGATGGTGGACTCCAAAGGAGTCGTGATGTTTGAAGCAAAACCAACTCGTGCAGGTGATGATGCGCCTCGCGTGCTGGATGCCCGAACTGCATTTGTCATGGATAGTATGTTGCAAGAGGTAACGAAGACCGGTACTGCAGCTTCAGCGCGCGGTAAGTTGGGTCGCACTGATATTGCTGGCAAGACGGGCACTACCAATGACTCCCATGATGCCTGGTTTGCTGGTTACAACCCTAAGGTAGTGGCCATTGCCTGGATTGGTTTTGATAAGCCGGCAAGCTTGGGTGACCGTGAAACTGGTGGTGGGCTTGCTTTGCCGATGTGGATTTCTTACATGTCGACCGCATTAAGAGATAGTCCACAGATCTCACGTGAAGTACCAAGCGGTGTCACTCAAGTTGATGGCGACTGGTTTATTCCGGAATTCTCAAACAATGGTGGTGTACGCGAACTGCAATAGTTCGTTTTTAACATGGCACGGCAAGCGCGTACAGTAATACCAGGCCAAGCAATGCATGTGATGGTCCGTGGGAATAATCGTGAAACGATTTTCTTCAACGACAATGATCGCCGGACATACCTCGAGTGGTTGCGCGAAGCGGCAAGGCAATTCGGATGTGCTGTGCATGCCTTTGCATTAATGCCAAATCATTTGCATCTACTGATGACGCCTCAAAATGAAGATTCGCTTGCTAAGACGATGCAGTCATTAGGACGTCGTTATGCGCAATACTTTAATCAACAACATCATCGCTCTGGAACAATTTGGGAGGGGCGCTATAGGTCATCCTTAATTGACCCAGACTATTTTTTGCGCTGCCAGCGCTATATAGAACTCAATCCAGTTAGGGCGGGATATGAATCCAACCCCCAAAGCTCTACTTGGACTAGTTTTGCAACCCATATTGGGGGTAAAGCCGAGCCTTGGCTTGTTGATCATCAGCATTTTTGGCAGTTGGGTAATACGCCATTTGAGCGGCAGATGAATTGGGCTAATTTTGTAAAAGAGGGCGCACCCCACTGGGAAGACCGACAAATTACAGAGTCACTCATTCGTTCCAAGCCCTGGGTAAGTGATATTTATGCGAAAAAGCTGTTTAAAGATACCCCGGAGTTGACGCTTATTCGACATCGTGGCCGACCTAGAAAAATAAATACTTTAAATTCAATAGCTTAGAGACATCCCCCTTGTTCTGATATTCAAGATAGGCATTGAATATTACGACTCTGTCCCCATATATAGAATTCATATTGGTGCGACATCTAAATAAATGGGACAGACTCATTTTATTTCTATTGCATCGGTGTGGGTATTCACCTATATTTGATCCTCCAAAAGTAATCAGGCCTTTATGGCCCATCGGAAATACTATGACTACAAAATTAAATTCAGATCTTCGCCCAATCGCTCAAGGTTTATATGACCCAAGAAATGAGCATGACGCTTGCGGCGTAGGATTCGTGGCACACATCAAAGGCAAGAAATCTCATGAGATCGTTTCTCAGGGTTTGCAGATTCTTGAAAATCTAGACCACCGGGGAGCTGTTGGTGCTGATCCGTTAATGGGTGATGGCGCCGGTATCTTGATTCAGATTCCCGATACTTTGTATCGCGAAGAAATGGCGAAGCAAGGCGTGACCTTGCCACCTTTGGGCGAGTATGGCGTTGGCATGATTTTCTTGCCGAAAGAGCATGCTTCACGTTTAGCTTGTGAACAAGAATTAGAGCGTACTGTGCGCTTAGAAGGTCAAGTTGTTTTGGGCTGGAGAGATGTTCCGGTAGATGTGAAATTACCGATGTCACCAACAGTGCAAATGACCGAGCCATTTATCCGTCAAATTTTTATTGGTCGCGGTCGCGACATCATGACAACCGATGCTCTTGAGCGTAAGTTGTATGTGATTCGCAAGACAGCAAGCCATGCCATTCAAGATTTGCACCTCAAGCATGGCAAAGAATATTTCGTTGCTTCAATGTCAGCGAGAACCATTGTTTATAAGGGTTTGTTGTTAGCTAATCAAGTAGGCGCTTATTACGAAGACTTGCAAGACAAGCGTACCGTATCGGCACTTGCTTTAGTGCATCAACGTTTTTCTACTAATACTTTCCCCGCTTGGGAATTGGCACATCCGTATCGCATGATTGCGCACAACGGTGAGATCAACACTGTTAAGGGTAACGTTAACTGGGTTAATGCACGTGAGGGCGCGATTAGCTCCCCAGTGCTTGGTGACGACTTACAAAAACTCTGGCCATTAATCTACCCGGGTCAGTCAGACACTGCCTGTTTTGATAACTGCTTAGAGTTATTGGTAATGTCTGGATATCCATTGGCTCAAGCCATGATGATGATGATTCCTGAGGCATGGGAACAACACGCATTGATGGATGACAATCGTCGCGCTTTCTATGAATACCATGCAGCAATGATGGAGCCATGGGATGGCCCTGCAGCAATGGCATTTACAGATGGTCGTCAAATCGGCGCAACCTTGGATCGCAATGGTTTGCGTCCAGCACGTTATTACGTGACTGATGATGATTTAGTCATCATGGGCTCTGAGGCTGGTGTTTTGCCAATTCCTGAGAGCAAGATCGTTCAAAAATGGCGTCTGCAACCAGGCAAGATGTTCATGATCGACATGGAACAAGGTCGCATCATTGATGACGTTGAGCTCAAGAACGCCGTTTCCAAGGCTAAGCCATACAAGAGTTGGATTGATGCAGTTCGTGTCAAATTGGATGAAGTTGATGCCAGCAAGGCAGATCTGATTGACGAGAAAACAACCATTCGTCCAGCGGCTAAATTATTAGATCGCCAGCAGGCATTTGGTTACACGCAGGAAGACATTAAATTCTTGATGGCTCCAATGGCCACCAATGGTGAAGAGGCTATTGGTTCAATGGGCAATGACAGCCCATTGGCAGTTCTCTCTAATAAGAACAAGCCACTCTATAACTACTTCAAGCAATTATTTGCACAAGTTACCAATCCTCCAATCGATCCGATTCGCGAGAACATGGTGATGTCACTGGTTTCTTTCATTGGGCCTAAGCCGAACTTGTTAGACACCAACAACATTAACCCCCCAATGCGTTTGGAAGTCAGTCAGCCAATTTTGGATTTTGATGACATCACTAAGATTCGTCATATTGGCCACTACACCAATGGCAAGTTCCGCTCATATGAGTTAGATATTTGCTACCCAGCTTCATGGGGCAAGGCTGGCATTGAGGCGCGCTTGGCATCTTTATGTGCTGAAGCTGCCGATGCGGTGCGTTCTGGTTACAACATTTTGATCGTGAGCGATCGTCAGGTTGACGAGAAGCACGTAGCTATTCCTGCTTTGTTAGCAACCTCTGCAATTCATCAACATTTAGTGCAAAAAGGTTTGCGCACTAGCGTTGGCTTGGTAGTGGAGACTGGCAGCGCCCGTGAGACCCATCACTTTGCACTCCTTGCTGGATATGGTGCTGAAGCCGTTCACCCGTACCTCGCAATGGAAACCTTGGCTGAAATGGCTAAAGGGTTGTCCGGTGATTTGTCTGCAGAAAAAGCAGTGAAAAACTTTGTGAAAGCAATTGGTAAGGGCTTGCAAAAAGTGATGTCCAAAATGGGTATCTCTACTTACATGTCTTACACCGGCTCACAGATTTTTGAAGCGATTGGTTTAAATCACGACATCATTGATCAATACTTCAAAGGCACACCTTCCAATGTTGGTGGTATTGGCGTGTTTGAAGTGGCTGAAGAAGCATTGCGTATGCATACATCTGCGTTTGGTAATGACCCGGTCTTAACCAATATGCTCGATGCTGGTGGTGAATATGCTTTCCGTATCCGTGGCGAGAACCATATGTGGACTCCTGACACGATTGCGAAGTTGCAGCACTCCACACGTATTGGCGCTGAGAAGGGCTACCAGACTTATAAAGAGTACGCCAACATCATTAATGATCAAACTAAGCGTCAAATGACTTTGCGTGGTTTGTTTGAATTTAAGATTGATCCGGCTAAGGCGATTCCATTGGATGAAGTAGAGTCTGCCAAAGAAATCGTCAAACGTTTTGCAACGGGCGCGATGTCGTTAGGCTCAATTTCTACCGAAGCGCATGCTACCTTAGCAATCGCAATGAACCGTATTGGCGGTAAGTCCAATACCGGCGAGGGCGGCGAAGATCCAAACCGTTATGTGAATGAGCTCAAAGGCATTCCAATCAAGAAGGGCGAGACTTTAGCCAGCATCTTGGGTGACGATGTAGTGGAAGCGAATATTCCTCTGTTGGATGGCGATTCATTACGCTCCAAGATTAAGCAGGTTGCTTCTGGTCGTTTCGGCGTTACTACTGAATATTTGCGTTCTGCTGATCAGATTCAGATCAAGATGGCGCAAGGGGCTAAGCCTGGTGAAGGCGGTCAATTACCCGGTGGCAAAGTTTCTGACTACATCGGTAAGTTGCGTTTCTCAGTGCCTGGCGTAGGTTTGATTTCTCCTCCTCCGCACCACGATATTTACTCCATTGAAGATATCGCACAGTTGATTCACGACTTGAAGAACGTTAATCCAAAAGCAGACGTTTCTGTGAAGCTGGTATCTGAAGTAGGTGTTGGTACTGTTGCTGCTGGTGTAGCTAAGGCTAAAGCAGACCACGTTGTGATCGCTGGTCATGATGGCGGTACTGGCGCATCTCCGCTATCTTCAATCAAGCACGCTGGCTCTCCATGGGAGCTCGGTTTGGCTGAAACGCAGCAAACATTAGTTCTCAATGGTTTGCGTAGTCGTATTCGTGTTCAGGCTGATGGCCAAATGAAGACTGGTCGCGACGTAGTGATCGGTGCTTTGTTGGGCGCGGACGAGTTCGGTTTTGCGACAGCACCATTGGTGGTTGAAGGTTGCATCATGATGCGTAAGTGTCATTTGAATACCTGCCCAGTGGGCGTGGCAACACAAGATCCAGAATTGCGTAAGAAGTTTTCTGGCAAACCAGAGCACGTTGTGAATTTCTTCTTCTTTATTGCTGAAGAAGCGCGTGAAATCATGGCGCAGTTAGGTATTCGTAAGTTTGATGACTTAATTGGTCGCGTTGACTTGTTAGATACCCGTAAGGGCATTGAGAACTGGAAGGTGCATGGTTTGGATTTCAGTAAGATTTTTGCTGAACCACAGGTTGCCGCTGAAGTTCCACGCTATCAAGTGCTGACACAGGACCATGGCTTGGCTAGCGCACTCGACAATATCTTGATCGAGAAGAGCGAGCCTGCATTAGAGCGTGGTGAGAAGGTTTCCTTCATTGTTCCAGTGAAGAACGTGAACCGTACTGTTGGGGCGATGCTCTCAGGCGAAGTTGCCCAGCGTTATGGGCATGCGGGTCTGCCGGATGACACCATTCATATTCAATTGAATGGCACTGCTGGTCAAAGCTTCGCAGCCTTCTTGGCGCGCGGCATCACTCTAGATTTAGTTGGTGACGGCAATGACTATGTTGGCAAAGGCTTATCTGGTGGTCGTGTGATTGTTCGTGCTCCTCACGAGTTCCGTGGTGATACAGCGAAGAACATCATTGTTGGTAATACCGTTCTCTACGGCGCAATTGCTGGTGAAGCGTTCTTCAATGGCGTGGCTGGCGAGCGTTTTGCTGTGCGTAACTCTGGCGCTACAACGGTTGTTGAAGGTACTGGCGACCATGGTTGTGAATACATGACTGGTGGCACAGTAGTAGTGCTAGGTGCAACAGGCCGTAACTTTGCTGCGGGTATGAGCGGTGGTATTGCTTATGTTTACGACGAAGATGGTTTGTTTCATAAGCGCTGCAACACCAGCATGGCGACTTTGGAAAAAGTATTGCCTTCTGCTGAGCAGATTGCCAAGATGCCGAAGTCTGAATGGCATGCTCCTGTCGATGTTAAAGACGGTGGCGAGCGTTTAACTGACGAGCAAATTTTGAAGGGCTTGATTGAGCGTCACTTCCGTCACACTGGCTCTGAGCGCGCTAAAGCACTCTTGGCTGATTGGGACAATGCCCGCGGACGTTTTGTGAAAGTTCTCCCAACTGAGTACAAACGTGCTCTAGGTGAGTTGTGGGAAAAGGCTCAAAACAAAACAGTTGCGGCATAAGCCACTTAATCAATAAAGACACTAAGAAAAGATACTAAGGATTCGATATGGGTAAGGTCACTGGATTTATGGAGTTTGAGCGTGTCGGTGAGACGTACGAAGCGCCAGTTAAACGCCTCCATCATTACAAAGAGTTTGTAGCTGCATTAACTGATGAAGAAGCTAAGGTTCAAGGTGCGCGTTGTATGGATTGCGGCATCCCGTTCTGTAATAACGGCTGCCCAGTAAATAACATCATTCCTGACTTCAACGACTTGGTATTTCAGAATGATTGGAAGAATGCATTAGATGTTTTGCAGTCCACTAATAACTTCCCGGAATTTACTGGCCGTATTTGCCCAGCCCCATGCGAAGCTGCATGCACTCTGGGAATCAATAGCACTGCGGTGGGTATCAAATCTATTGAGCACGCGATTATTGATAAAGGCTGGGAAAGTGGTTGGGTTAAACCGCAACCGCCTAAAACCAAGACTGGCAAAAAAGTAGCGGTAGTTGGTGGTGGCCCAGCAGGTATGGCAGCTGCGCAGCAATTAGCGCGCGTTGGCCATGATGTCACCGTGTTTGAAAAGAATGATCGTGTTGGTGGATTACTGCGTTACGGCATTCCTGATTTCAAAATGGAAAAGTGGTTGATTGATCGTCGCGTTGAGCAGATGCAAGCTGAAGGCGTCAAATTTGAGACCGGCGTTTTCGTTGGAAAAGAAGCTATGGGTGCTGAAGTAAAAAATTACTCCACCAAGACAGTTTCTCCTGAGCAGTTGATGAAAGATTTTGATGCAGTAGTGATTACTGGTGGTGCAGAGCAGCCACGTGATTTACCAGTACCGGGACGTGAGTTAGCAGGCGTGCACTATGCATTGGAATTCTTGATCCCGCAAAACAAAGAAAATGCTGGCGACTTTAAAAATGAGATTCGCGCAACGGATAAGCATGTAGTCGTTATCGGTGGTGGTGATACAGGCTCTGATTGTGTGGGCACCTCAAATCGTCACGGTGCAACAAAGATCACTCAATTTGAATTGCTCCCACAGCCACCAGAAGAAGAAAACAAGCCATTGGTATGGCCATATTGGCCAACAAAGTTGCGCACCTCCTCCTCCCATGAAGAGGGTTGCGATCGCGACTGGTCAGTAGGAACTAAGCGTTTTGAAGGTAAAAACGGCAAAGTTGAGAAATTGATTGGTGTCCGTCTGGAGTGGAAAGACGGCAAGATGGCAGAAGTGCCAAATTCTGAATTTGAGATCAAGGCAGATTTAGTGCTTTTGGCAATGGGCTTTGTATCTCCAGTTCAGCAAGTCCTCAATGCTTTTGGCGTGGATAAAGATGCGCGCGGCAATGCTAAAGCCACTGTGGATGGTCAAAATGCCTATCAAACGAACATTCCAAAGGTCTTTGCTGCAGGTGATATGCGCCGCGGACAGTCTTTGGTGGTTTGGGCGATTCGTGAAGGTCGTCAATGCGCCCGTTCAGTAGATGAGTATTTAATGGGGTCTTCTGTTTTACCTCGATAATATCGAGGATATGAACAGTGGTCAGCCAAACTCCTTGGATGTAAGCAAGCAAGCTGCAGGTGAAGTTGTCGTCTCTATTAAAGACGTCAACTTTTCCTATGCTCCAGGTGAAAGGCAAATTTTGTCGGGACTCAATATGGAGTTTCGACGTGGCCAAGTAGTTGCTGTAATGGGTGGCTCGGGCTGCGGCAAGACCACTATTCTTCGTTTGATAGGCGGTCAATTTACCGCGCAGTCAGGACAAGTTTTTTTCGAAGGTCAAGATATCGGCAAAATGAATGGCGATCAATTGATGACCGCTCGTCGTCGTATGGGGATGCTATTTCAGTTTGGCGCCTTATTTACCGACCTGAGTGTTTTCGAAAACGTTGCTTTTCCATTACGCGAGCATACAGACCTCAGTGAGGAATTATTACGTTCACTAGTACTGATGAAACTGAATGCAGTGGGTTTGCGTGGCGCACGCGACTTAATGCCTTCACAAATTTCTGGTGGTATGGCAAGACGTGTTGCACTCGCTAGAGCAATTGCTCTAGATCCCCCGCTCATCATGTATGACGAGCCGTTTGCTGGCTTGGATCCTATCTCACTTGGTATTACTGCGCGCTTAATCCGTGATCTGAATAATGCCCTGGGAGCCACGAGTTTATTGGTTACTCACGATGTTGAAGAGACCTTCGCGATCGCCGATTATGTCTATTTCATTGCGAATGGTCGCATTGGTGCAGAAGGCACTCCTGCAGAGTTAAGTCGCTCAACCGATCCTTTTGTCAGACAATTTTTAGATGCTGCTCCAGATGGTCCGGTACCTTTCCACTATCCAGGTGCAAGTTTGGAAGAGGATTTTGGAGTGAAGACACTATGACTGCGCTCCTAAATTTATTTGGCGATCTTGGATTTTTTGTTCGTCGCAACTTAAGTAGTCTTGGCTTAGCTGCACGCATGTTTGTAGCAGTCATTGCACGCTCAGCATTCTTGCTAAAAAGGCCGCGCTTGGTAATTGATCAAATCTTGTTTGTCGGCAATCACTCTTTCATCATCATTGCAGTTTCAGGATTATTCGTTGGCTTCGTATTAGGTTTGCAGGGTTACTACACCTTAAATCGTTACGGATCAGAACAGGCGCTTGGCCTATTGGTCGCCCTCTCCTTAACTCGTGAATTGGGTCCAGTGATTACCGCTTTACTGTTTGCAGGTAGAGCAGGCACTTCATTGACTGCTGAGATTGGCCTCATGAAGGCTGGAGAACAATTGACTGCTATGGAGATGATGGCAGTAGATCCTTTGGGCCGTGTGATTGCACCAAGGCTTTGGGCGGGCATTATTTCTATGCCAATTTTGGCGACTATCTTTACTGCAGTAGGTGTATTGGGCGGCTATCTTGTGGGCGTTCCTCTCATTGGAGTCGATTCAGGTGCCTTTTGGTCTCAAATGCAGGGCGGAGTCGACTTATTCTCTGATATCGGCAATGGCTTAATTAAAAGCATGGTGTTCGGTGTAGCGGTGACATTTATTGCCCTCTATCAGGGATATGAATCAAAGCCGACTCCCGAAGGCGTTTCGCAAGCGACTACCCGTACGGTGGTGATCTCTTCCTTATCGGTTTTAGCATTGGATTTCTTGCTAACCGCGATGATGTTCTCAAATTAGAAAGAATAAACTGGGGCTCTTATGAGAAAAAGTGCAATTGATGTCTGGGTAGGAATCTTTGTTGCCATTGGTTTACTGGCAGCCCTATTTCTCGCGCTGAAAGTTGGCAATATGAACGCAGTGTCATTTGCGCCAACATACAAAATTTCTGCACGCTTTGACAACATCGGCGGCCTGAAACCTCGCGCACCAGTGAAAAGTGCTGGCGTAGTAGTTGGGCGGATTGCCAATATCTCTTTTGATGACAAGACCTATCAAGCAACCGTAGTAATGACCATTGAAGACTCTTATAAGTTTCCAAAAGATTCTTCCGCAAAGATTTTGACATCGGGCTTACTAGGTGAGCAATATATTGGTCTTGAGGCTGGTGGTTCAGATGATACGTTGACGAATGGCGAGAAGATTTCTCAAACTCAATCAGCGATTGTTTTAGAAAACCTGATTAGTCAATTCCTCTATAACAAAGCAGCAGATAGCGGCCAAGAAAAGGGCGCAGCAAAATGATGTTGTTTGTTCTGCGCAAAATCAAGTCAGCCATCGTGCTTGGTTTGATTGCCGCCACTGTTGGTTGTGCATCCACTCCTGCTGGCGTAGAGCGCTCCCCTCAGGACCCTTGGGAGCCATTTAACCGCTCGGTATTTGAATTCAATGAGGGCTTAGACGCTTACGTTCTGAAGCCGGTTGTTGCAGGCTATCGTTTTGTGTTGCCTGAATTTGTACGCGACGGAATTTACAACTTCTTTAGTAACTACAGCGATATCTACACTGCGCTCTACAACTTGTTACAAGGCAAGCCAGGTTATGCCTTTAATGATTTCATGCGGGTAGTAGTCAATACAACGATGGGGTTAGGTGGACTTATCGATTTGGCAACTCCTGGCGGTCTTGAAAAGCACAAAGAAGACTGGGGGCAAACTTTAGGCGTTTGGGGTGTGCCCTCAGGTCCCTATGTCGTTCTTCCTTTCTTTGGTCCAAGTAACGTACGCGATACTTTTGGTACTGTTGCCGACTTGGAGTCAGACTATTTATTTAGTTTTGTTAAGGACATTGGTCTACGGAACAGTATTACTGGTTTGCGCGTGGTCAATGCTCGAAACACTTACTATGAAGCTGGCGATTTATTGGATGGCGCTGCAATTGATAAGTACAGCTTTATGCGTGATGCCTATATCCAGAGACGGGCGTATCAAATTAACGAGGGGCGAGACGATGAAGAGCCTCCTATGCCGGTTTATGAGAATCCATACCAATAAGCCGAAAAATAGGTAGTCAGTAATATAGTTTGATGCAGCTAAAATGATCCTCAATTTAGATAAAGATAGCATGCAGGGAATATGAAAACATTTAAAAAAATCTACCACTTGCTTTTTGCAGGTCTGTTGCTTGCATCCAGCGCTGTTCTTGCTCAAACACCCGACCAAGCAACCCCACCAGATGCTTTAATTAAAATGGTAGTTACCGAAGTGATGGCTACAGTTAAGGCTGATCCAGATATTCAAAAGGGCAATATTCCTAAGATTGTGGATTTGGTTGAAAAGAAAATTGTTCCGTATACCGATATGCGTCGCACTACAGAAATGGCGATGGGCCCTAATTGGAAAAAGGCAACGCCTGAGCAACAGGCTCAATTAACTTCCGAGTTTAAGAATCTGCTCATTCGTACCTATTCAGGTGCCTTGAGCCAATTGCGTGATCAGACTGTTCAATTTAAGGCCTTACGCGCAGCTCCAGACGATAAAGAAGTCGTTGTGAAGACGGTAGTGCTCGGCCGTGGCGATCCAGTGCCCCTAGATTACCGTCTTGAGAAAACAGCTAGCGGTTGGAAGGTATACGACATGAACATCATGGGCGTTTGGTTGGTTGAGGCTTATCGTAATCAGTTCTCCAACCAGATTAGTCAAAATGGTATTGAAGGTCTAGTGAAATTTTTACAAGATCGCAATAAACAGTTGGCTAGCGCTAAACCAGCCAATTAATTGTTAAGCACAGAGATCATGCCTTTTCTTTTGCCTAAAAAAGTGACGCAAGAAACTGCCTTGCAGTTGCAAAAAGAAGGCTTATTGAATAGCCCCAATTTGAAATCCATTGATTGCTCGGCGCTTAAGGATTTTGATTCCACCGTATTGACGGTTTTATTAGCGTGGCAAAAAAAGCTCACCGCTGAAGGTAGGGTCATTAAGATTGAACATGCACCAGAAAAGCTAAAAGTCCTTGCTGGTGTTTACGGCGTAAATGTATTGCTGGGCTTGTAATGGCGATGCATTCTGCAATTTCTATTCAAAATATATCTAAGCAGTACGGAGCGCTTCAAGCGCTAGATGATGTTTCCTTGACTATTGAGCCCGGAGAATTTTTTGGATTACTGGGGCCTAATGGCGCTGGTAAGACAACCTTAATTTCTATTTTGGCTGGCTTAGTAACACCTAGTCATGGTCATGCAGCCATTATGGGTGCCGATGTTCAGAAGGGGTTTCGTGAGGCGCGCCGCATGCTGGGCGTGGTTCCTCAAGAACTCGTTTTTGATCCCTTCTTTACCGTGCGCGAGACTTTACGTTTTCAATCAGGATACTTTGGCATTCGTAATAACGATGCGTGGATAGACGAGATCATGGCCAATCTGGATCTCACCTCTAAGGCCGATAGCAATATGCGCTCTTTGTCTGGTGGTATGAAGCGTCGAGTACTTGTTGCCCAGGCTTTAGTTCACAGACCCCCAGTCATTATTTTGGATGAGCCTACGGCAGGAGTGGACGTTGAATTACGTCAATCCTTATGGCAATTCATTAGCAGACTGAACCAAGATGGTCATACGATTGTATTGACTACACATTATTTAGAAGAAGCTGAAGCCTTATGTCAGCGTATTGCCATGCTTAAGCAAGGCAAGATAGTGGCACTTGATACCACCGCTAATTTATTAAGTCGTTATGGATCCGTCAAAAAAGATGGCGAAGGTAAGACGGATTTAGAAGAGGTGTTTGTTAACATCATGTCAGGGGGTGCCCAATGAAGCACGGCCTCAATCGACCTGCCTTAGAGTACGGTAGCGGTTTCCCGACTTTATTGTTCAAGGAAGTAAAGCGCTTTTATAAAGTAGCCTTTCAGACAGTAGCGGCGCCAGTACTTACTGCCGTCTTGTATCTCATGATCTTCGGGCATGTTCTTGAGGGTAGAGAAGTGTATGGCCGCTTGAGCTATACCGCTTTTTTAATTCCCGGTCTTGTGATGATGAGTGTTTTGCAAAATGCCTTTGCAAATACCTCCTCTTCTTTAATCCAGTCAAAGGTCACCGGCAACCTGGTATTTGTTTTATTGGCGCCTTTGAGTCACTTTGAGTTCTATGCTGCCTATATCTTGGCCGCGGTATTTCGTGGAATCGTTGTCGGCTTAGGTGTCCTATTGATTACCATTTGGTTCGCTACACCCACCTTGGAATATCCATTGTGGATTTTGGTGTTTGCCTTTTTGGGCGCGGCAATTTTAGGTAGTCTTGGCCTAATAGCCGGTATTTGGGCTGACAAATATGACCAGTTAGCAGCGTTTCAGAACTTCATCATCATGCCAGCGACCATGTTGTCGGGCGTCTTCTACTCGATCCACTCATTACCACCGGCATGGCAGGTAGTCTCGCACTTCAATCCTTTCTTTTACATGATTGATGGTTTCCGCTATGGGTTCTTCGGCGTCTCCGATAACTCCCCTTGGAGCAGCTTAGCGATTGTGTTCAGCTTCTTGATAGTGGTGTCAGTGATTGCCCTGCGTCTGCTACAAAAGGGCTATAAGCTCCGCTATTAATTGTTTACACCCTGGTTTTATTAGGAGAAGAAATGTTACCCACCCCAGAACAAATTGAAGGCTATATCAAGCAAGGTATTCAGTGCACTCATATACAGGTTGAGGGTGATGGCCAGCATTTTTTTGCAACCATTGTGAGTCCTGAGTTTGAAGGCAAGCGTTTAGTGCAGCGTCATCAATTGGTTTATGGCGCCATGGGCGATCGCATGAAAGCAGAAGTACATGCTTTATCAATCAAGGCATTTACACCTGAAGAGTTTGCGCAGAATTCAGCAGCATAAGAATTACCTCATTACACATTGCATATTAATAACTAAGTTTTTACTGGAATCGTTTCATGGATAAATTACGAATGGTTGGCGGAACACCCCTCAAGGGAGAGGTGATTATTGCTGGCGCTAAAAATGCCGCATTGCCAATCCTGTGTGCTTGTCTGCTAACTGATCAGCCAGTAGTTTTGCGCAACGTCCCTGATTTACAAGATGTACGCACCATGCTCAAGCTTTTGCAAGAGATCGGTGTAACAGTCGATTTTCCCGATGCGAGCGATCGTAGTCATATGGTGCTGAGCGCCGCGGTGATTAAGAGCTCTGAAGCGACCTATGAAATGGTAAAAACCATGCGCGCCTCTATTTTGGTGCTGGGCCCGCTCTTGGCCAGAATGCACAGTGCAAAAGTTTCTTTGCCTGGTGGTTGTGCCATTGGTGCGCGTCCAGTTGATCAGCACATCAAGGGTCTAAAGGCGATGGGCGCGAGCATCAAGATTAAGAGTGGTTATATCCAAGCAGAAACTAAGCCTCAATCTGATCGATTGAAGGGTGCTTCCATCTTGACCGATATGATTACTGTGACCGGTACCGAGAATTTATTAATGGCCGCTACTTTGGCGTCTGGTACTACCGTTTTAGAAAATGCTGCACGCGAGCCTGAGGTTGGTGACTTAGCTGAGTTGCTGGTAAAGATGGGCGCAAAGATTTCGGGCATTGGAAGCGATCGCCTGGTGATTGAAGGTGTTGAAAAACTTCACGGCGCCGATCATTCGGTTATTGCAGATCGTATTGAGGCTGGCACATTCTTGTGTGCGGTTGCTGCCACTGGTGGTGAGATTACAGTAAAGCATTGCCGCCCTGATACTCTGGATGCAGTGATCGTGAAGCTAAAGGAAGCAGGCCTACAAATGGAAATTGGTCCTGATTGGATTAAGGCATCCATGCAAGGACGTCCTAAAGCAGTTAATTTCCGCACCTCTGAGTACCCAGCTTTCCCAACAGATATGCAGGCGCAGTTGATGACCGTCAACGCAATCGCATCAGGCAGCTCAACCATTACCGAAACGATTTTCGAGAATCGCTTTATGCACGTTCAAGAGCTCAATCGTTTAGGGGCTGATATCGCTATCGAAGGAAATACTGCGATCGCCCAGGGAGTCGAAAAGCTCTCGGGTGCAATCGTGATGGCTACCGACCTGCGTGCTTCGGCCAGCTTAGTGATTGCTGGATTGGCGGCCCAAGGCGAAACCCAAGTAGACCGGATTTACCATTTAGATCGTGGCTATGACCGCATGGAGCATAAGTTGACCCTCTTAGGCGCCAATATTGAGCGCGTAAAGTAAGGCTGATGGATAATTAGTCCATGAAATTGACTTTAGCGCTCTCCAAAGGGCGCATCTTCGAAGAAACCGCCGAGATCTTATCCAAGGTCGGTATTGTGCCGCTGGAAGATCCTGAGAAGTCACGCAAACTGATTATTGAGACTACCAATCCGGATGTTCGCTTAATCATTGTTCGTGCCTCAGATGTGCCCACCTATGTGCAATTTGGTGGTGCTGATTTTGGAGTTGCTGGTTTAGATGTATTAATGGAAAAAGGCAGCGACGGACTATATGTGCCTTATGACTTAAATATTGCTAAGTGCCGCATGTCTGTTGCCGTTCGCGAAGGCTTTGATTACGCTGCTGCGGTGAAGCAAGGCTCTCGTTTAAAGGTTGCCACTAAGTATGTCAATTGTGCGCGTGAACACTTTGCTAATAAAGGTGTGCATATCGATACCATTCAGCTCTATGGTTCGATGGAGCTTGCGCCTTTAGTGGGCTTAGCTGATGCGATTGTGGATTTAGTTTCTACTGGCAATACACTGAAAGCGAACGGCTTGGTTGAAGTAGAGCCAATTGCCGATATCAGTGCACGTCTGGTAGTGAACCAAGCTTCATATAAACGCAAGCGTGCGCAGTTACAGCCTATTTTTGAGTTGCTGAAATAATCAGTAGCCAACGAGAAGCCTTATCCATGTCTTCAAATATCAACGTTAAGCGCCTCAATAGCAAGGATGCAGGTTTCAGAGAAATTCTGTTGTCTAGCCTTTCCTTGCCTACAGCCGATGATGAGGCGATAGATGCTGCCGTAGTCAAGATTTTGGCGGCTGTTAAAGACAAAGGTGATGAAGCAGTTCTAGAATTTACAAAGCAGTTTGATCGTTTAAATGTCGACAGTGTTTCTGATTTAGAGATTCCTCGCAAAGATTTAGAGCAGGCCTATCAGTCATTATCTGCTGAACAAAAAAATGCCTTAGATATTGCTGCGCAAAGAGTGCGCGCTTATCACGAGAAACAAAAAATTGAGGCAGGTTGCCATTCCTGGGAGTATGAAGAGAAGGATGGAACACGCTTAGGTCAAAAAGTAACGGCTTTAGATCGCGTTGGCATTTATGTGCCAGGCGGTAAAGCGGCGTATCCATCCTCAGTTCTGATGAATGCGATTCCTGCCAAAGTAGCCGGCGTTGCTGAGGTCATGATGGTTGTGCCCACTCCAGATGGTGCACGCAACCCATTGGTCTTGGCGGCAGCTTATCTTGCAGGTGTAGATCGTGTCTTTACGATTGGCGGCGCTCAGGCAGTTGGTGCATTGGCTTACGGGACTAAAACGATTCCTTCGGTCGATAAAATTGTTGGACCAGGTAATGCTTATGTGGCTGCAGCCAAGCGCAGAGTATTTGGTACGGTAGGTATCGATATGATCGCCGGACCTTCAGAGATTTTAGTTCTCTGTGACGGATCTACTAACCCCGATTGGGTTGCTATGGATTTGTTCTCACAGGCTGAGCACGATGAGCAGGCGCAATCGATTTTGCTTTGTCCAGATGCTGCATATATTGAACAAGTGCAGGCCAGTATTAATAAGCTTTTACCAGAAATGCCAAGGGCAAAAGTCATTGAAGCTTCGCTCACAAATCGCGCCTTGTTGATTCAGGTTAAGGATATGGCAGAGGCTTGTGAAATTGCCAATGCGATTGCTGCTGAACATCTGGAAATTTGCGCTGCTGATCCCCGTAGATGGGCAGATCAAATTCGTCATGCTGGTGCCATTTTTATGGGGAACTACACTAGCGAATCATTAGGTGATTATTGCGCTGGTCCTAATCACGTTTTACCGACTGCACGTACTGCACGCTTCTCTTCACCGCTGGGTGTTTACGACTTCATCAAGCGCTCGAGCATGATTGAAGTGAGTGAGGCAGGCGCCCAAACCTTGGGTGCTGTGGCGAGCACTCTAGCTCACGGTGAAGGCTTGCAAGCCCATGCACGTGCGGCTGAGATGCGCTTAAAAAAGTAATTCTAAAAAACTTAACTCAGAATATCTTTTAAAGCAGCGACGAGTTCGCTGCTTTGTTCATCTGTGCCAATCGTAATGCGCAAGAATTCTTCTATACGCGCAGATTTAAAGTGACGCACGATGATGCCTCGATCCCTCAAGGCTTGGTAGAGCTTGGCGCCAGCGTGCTTTGGATGACGTGTGAAAATAAAGTTTGCAGTTGAAGGTAGCGTCTCAAATCCCAAGGCGTTTAGTTGCTCGACCAACTTGCTACGAGTTTGAATTACTTTGTTAGAAGTTTCTTCAAGGTGCGTTTGATCTTCAATCGCAGCAATGGCACCAGATTGAGCAAGGCGGCCTAGCGGGTAAGAGTTAAAGCTATTTTTTACACGCTCTAACCCTTCGATCAAATCAGGGTGACCAACCGCAAAGCCAACACGTAGGCCGGCTAGGGCGCGTGATTTGGAAAGTGTATGCACGACCAGAAGATTTTCTGGGCAGGTATTGCCGCGTAACAGCGGAATGCAAGATTCGGTTCCGTAATCAACGTAGGCTTCATCAATCACTACTACTGAGTCTTTGTTGCGCGATAGTAAGACTTCGATTTCTGAACGAGGAATGGATCGCCCTGTTGGTGCATTAGGGTTGGGAAAAATAATTCCACCATTTGGGGTTTGGTAATCAGTAGTGTTGATCTCAAATTTTTCACCCAATGGAACTGTTAGGTAATCAATTCCAAAAAGTTTGCAGTAGACCGGATAGAAGCTATAGGTAATGTCCGGAAAATGTACCGGCTTACTTTGTTTGAGTAGGCCAGCAAAGACATGGGCCAACACCTCATCTGAACCATTACCTAAAAAGACTTGTTTTGGGTCTAGGCCATGTAATTTGGCGATAGCTAGTTTGAGGGCTGCGCCTTCTGGATCTGGGTAAAGACGCAAATCGGCGGTATTCTGACTTTCGATCGCAGCCAGTGCTTTTGGCGATGGGCCATAAGGGCTCTCATTCGTGTTGAGTTTGACCAGCCGCTGCATTTGCGGTTGCTCCCCTGGAACGTAAGGGGTTAGGGTTTGAACAACAGGGCTCCAAAAACGGCTCATGGGGGTTCTCAGGTCAAAAATCAGGATGAAAGTACGGCAATATCGATATTTAAATCTTCTCTAGGAATGATATTATGAGGCTTCAATCAACACTTCGCCTCGCGGCGCAATGAAGCATGCGGCAAGCCGACGTTACCCGAAACACTTCGGAAACCAAAATTCAGATTTCCATCAATTTAGATGGTACCGGTAAGGCTGAGCTAGCCTCCGGCGTCCCTTTTCTCGATCATATGTTGGACCAGATTGCCCGTCACGGCATGATTGACCTCAAGGTGGTTGCCAATGGCGATACCCATATTGATGATCATCACACTGTTGAGGATGTGGGCATTACTTTAGGGCAGGCTTTTGCCAAAGCGGTAGGCGATAAGGCTGGTATTACTCGGTATGGCCACTCTTATGTGCCTCTTGATGAGACTCTCTCTCGTGTTGTGATTGATTTCTCTGGTCGTCCAGGCTTGGAATTTAATGTTCCTTTTACTCGCGCTCGCGTGGGAGACTTTGATGTGGACCTCAGTATCGAATTTTTCCGTGGTTTTGTGAATCACGCTGGAGTGACTTTGCACATCGATAATTTGCGCGGTATTAATGCGCACCACCAGATTGAAACGGTGTTCAAGGCTTTTGGTCGCGCTTTGCGTATGGCCTTGGCAGTCGATCCTCGTGCGTCTGGCTCTATTCCTTCAACCAAAGGCAGCCTCTAATCTAGATCTTCTAGTTGCCCGTTTAATAACAGCAAAGATAGGCTAAATTTTGGCGCAAACCATTGCGATCGTTGATTATGGAATGGGCAATCTCCGTTCTGTGTATCAAGCTTTTCATCATGTCGCCCCGAATGACAATGTATTGATTGCGCATCAACCAGAAGAGATTCGTTCTGCAGATCGTGTGGTCTTACCTGGTCAAGGCGCAATGCCAGATTGCATGAAGCATCTTGAGGAATCAGGTTTATTAGAGGCTTTGCTAGAGGCATCCAAAACCAAACCGCTCCTGGGTGTTTGTGTAGGTGAGCAAATGCTGTTTGATCAAAGTGCAGAAGTGCGCGCTACTGAGCAATGGACGCCATGCTTAGGTTTGATTCCTGGGGAAGTTCGTCGCTTTGATTTGGTCGGCAAGAAGCAGCCTGATGGATCGGCTTATAAAGTGCCGCATATGGGCTGGAATCAGGTGCGTCAAGATCAACAACATCCTATTTGGTCTGGCATCCCTGATTTGACAAGCTTTTATTTTGTGCACAGCTATTATGTTGTACCGCAGCGCAAGGAAGATGCTGCTGGCTCTACTGAATATGGCGATTGGTTTACTTCTGCAGTGGCACGCGATAATATTTTCGCAACACAATTTCATCCAGAAAAAAGTGCAGAATACGGATTAAAGCTGTATCAAAATTTTGTTTCTTGGCAACCTTAATATTTATAAACACTTGCTATGCTGCTGATTCCCGCAATTGATCTAAAAGACGGCCACTGCGTTCGACTCGAACAAGGTGATATGGATAAAGCCACCGTTTTTTCTGAAGACCCAGGCGCGATGGCAGCGCATTGGATTAGCAAGGGTGCGCGACGTTTGCATCTTGTGGATCTCAATGGTGCTTTTGCTGGCAAGCTCAAAAATGAATCTGCCATTAAATCGATCCTGAAGGCAGTAGGCAATGAGATTCCTGTGCAGCTCGGAGGCGGTATTCGTGATCTCGAGACTATTGAGCGTTTATTGGATGATGGCATCAGCACAGTCATCATCGGTACTGCTGCTGTGAAGAACCCAGGCTTTGTGCAGGATGCCTGCACCGCATTTCCGGGTCACGTGATGGTTGGCTTAGATGCGCGCGATGGCAAAGTAGCAACGGATGGCTGGAGCAAGATTACTGGTCATGAAGTGATTGACCTTGCCAAAAAATTCGAGGATTGGGGTGTAGAGGCAATTATCTACACCGACATTGGGCGCGATGGCATGCTCAAAGGTGTGAACATTGACGCTACGGTCAAGTTGGCTCAAGCGATTCGTATTCCGGTGATTGCTAGTGGCGGCTTATCAAATAATCAAGATATTGATGCGCTCTGCATGGCAGAAGAAGAAGGTGTCATGGGTGTGATTGCGGGCCGTTCTATTTACGCTGGCGATCTTGATCTTGCGGCTGCCCAAAAATACGCTGATGAATTAACACTCAAATATAAAAAGAAAATTATCTAGTGTTAACCAAGCGAATTATTCCTTGTCTTGATGTCACAGCAGGGCGCGTAGTTAAGGGTGTGAACTTTGTCGGTCTACGTGATGCAGGTGATCCCGTTGAAATCGCAAAACGATATGACACGCAAGGCGCCGACGAGCTTACCTTTTTAGATATCACGGCGACCTCTGATGGGCGCGATCTGATTTTGCACATTATTGAGGATGTTGCATCACAAGTATTTATCCCGCTGACTGTTGGCGGTGGTGTCCGGGCTGTTGCTGATGTACGACGCCTGCTCAATGCTGGCGCAGATAAAGTGAGCATGAATTCTTCCGCTGTAGCGAATCCGGATTTAGTTTCCGATGCAGCCGCCTATTACGGCTCTCAATGTATTGTGGTCGCGATTGATGCCAAGCAAACAGAAGCGGGTAATTGGGAAGTATTTACCCATGGCGGCAGAACGGCTACCGGTATGGATGTGGTTGAATGGGCCAAGGAAGTTGCCAAGCGCGGTGCTGGTGAAATCCTATTAACCAGCATGAATCGCGATGGCAGTAAAGATGGCTTTGATTTGGCGCTCACTGCCGCAGTCAGTGATGCTGTTTCTGTCCCGGTGATTGCTTCTGGCGGTGTTGGTAATTTGCAGCATTTAGTCGATGGCATCACCAAAGGCCATGCAGACGCAGTATTGGCTGCCAGCATCTTTCACTATGGTGAATATACCGTCGGACAGGCAAAAGAATATATGGCCGCCCAAGGAATCCCAGTTCGGATTTAAGTCGCCACAGGCTTTTTTAGTAAGTTCACGCTATTGCCTGTAAAGTTTAGGTATGAGCGAATCTAAAAGCACTTTCAGCCCCATTCAATCCCTAAAAGTCGGTTCATGGCTTGATGCTGTGACTTGGAATGAGCAAGGCTTGGTTCCAGTTATTGCCCAAGAGGTCGGTAGCAAAGATATCTTGATGATGGCCTGGATGAATCGCGGTGCTTTGTTGGAAACTTTGCGCTTGGGCGAGGCGGTCTACTGGACTCGTTCCAGACAAAAGCTGTGGCACAAGGGTGAAGAGTCTGGTCACACGCAAAAAGTAAAAGAAATTCGCTTGGATTGTGACGGCGACACTATCTTGCTCTTGGTTGAGCAAAAAGATGGTATCGCTTGCCATACTGGCGAGCATAGCTGCTTCTTTTTACAATGGGACTCAGCAAAAGCTGCTTGGGTTGATGAATCGATTTCGAAAAAATGAGAGCATCAGTCTTATCTACAAAAGACATAAAATGACAAGATGACTAGTTCTGCAAATAAACCCCCCAATTTAGATTCTGCATTTGCGCATTTGGCTGATGTGGTTGATCAACGTCGCGATGCATTTAAGGCGGGACAAGCAGATCCTAAAACTTCCTATACCGCTTTACTCTTTTCGAAGGGTGATGATGGAATCTTGAAAAAGATTGGGGAAGAAGCAACTGAGGCTGTCATGGCGGCAAAAGATGCGCGTAATTCTAATTTGGCAGCCGATCAGCAAAAACTGCTGGTGGGTGAGATGGCTGATTTATGGTTTCATTGCTTAATTGCCCTGTCCCAATTTAATCTGCGTCCGGAAGATGTGATTGCTGAGCTCGATCGCCGTTTGGGAACTTCAGGCATTGAAGAAAAGGCAGCTAGAAAAGCTGCTGGCAAAGAGTAATTACGAATTCACTGCGGAATAACCACGGAATAAGCATGTCACACGACCCTAATTGCCTGTTTTGCAAGATTTCTCAAGGCTTAATCCCTTCCCAAAAGGTGTATGAGGACGAGGAGATCTACGCTTTTAAGGACATAAACCCGGCCGCGCCAGTCCACTTTTTGATCATTCCCAAAAAACATATACCCATGTTGGAGTCTGCAGAAAGCGTAGATACCCCTTTGCTGGGTAGAATGATGGCATTAGCACCCCGTCTTGCCAAAGAGCAGGGCTGTCGTCCCGGTAAGGATGGTGGCTTTAGATTAATGGTGAACAATGGTGCGGATGGTGGGCAGGAGGTTTATCACTTGCACTTGCATGTGATGGGCGGTCCCCGCCCCTGGAAAAAATAGTCCAAGGAGATTAAAAATGGGTTCATTTAGCATTTGGCATTGGTTAATTGTTTTAGTTATCGTGATGTTGGTATTCGGTACCAAAAAATTACGTAACATTGGTCAAGATTTGGGCGGTGCTGTTAAAGGCTTTAAAGACGGCATGAAAACCTCTGAAGAACCAAAAGAGCAACTTCAACAAAGTTCTGCAACAGCAGAAAAAACTGTTGATGTGCATGCTAAAGACGTAAACAAATAATTGAATCGCAATTGAAACTCATGCTGCATTTAAATAGTCGCGTTAAATGATTGATCTCGGAGTTTCAAAACTTGCGCTGATTGCTGTAGTTGCTTTGGTAGTAGTAGGGCCAGAGCGCTTGCCAAAAGTGGCGCGCATGGCCGGCAATTTGTTTGGGCGTGCGCAGCGTTACATGGCCGATGTGAAGTCCGAAGTCAGTCGCCAGATGGAAGTGGAAGAATTTAAAAAGTTCCGCGAAGAAACTTCTGCCACGCTTAAGGAAGTTGAAAATAGCATTGGCTCAACGGTTCAAGAAGCGAACGCTAATTTAAGTGATCAGGCCGATATTTTTGAGACCAGCTTTGATAAGCCGCCTCTCGATGAAAAAGAAGTGCTCCGCAAAAGTAAGCGCCAGGGCCGTAACAGCTGGGGCGTACGCCGTGCCGCAAGACCAGTCTGGTTTAAGCGTTCTGCAGGTATTCGTACTCGCGTGCAATCTGGGGCAGCCAGAATGAAGCGCTTTCATCACAGCGCTAGCAAATAACAGTAAAAATAAAAGAATAAAAATATTTACGCATGACTGAAAATAATTCAACAGAAGACTCGGGATTACAAGAAACGTTTCTGTCCCACTTATTTGAATTACGTGATCGCGTAATTAAGTCGGCGCTAGCAATCATTGCCGTCTTTGTTTGTTTGGTCTATTGGGCGCCTGATATTTTTCATTTGTTTGCTCAGCCTTTGTTAGAGGCTTTGCCTGCAGGTGGCAAGATGATTGTGACGGACGTCACAGGCTCATTCTTTGTGCCCATGAAAGTCACCATGCTCGTGGCGTTTCTGATTGCCTTACCTGTAGTGATGTATCAGCTCTGGGCATTCATTGCACCAGGCCTGTATTTGCATGAAAGAAAACTGATTCTGCCTTTAGTGGTTAGTAGCTATAGCTTGTTCATCATTGGCATGGCGTTTGCTTACTTCTTAGTCTTTCCTACAGTATTTAAGTTCATGGCAAGTTACAACGCACCCTTGGGTGCGGAAATGTCTACTGACATTGATAACTACTTAAGTTTTGCTATGACAACCTTCTTGGCATTTGGTATTACCTTTGAAGTGCCTGTTGTTGTGGTTGTTTTGGTGCGCATGGGCATGGTGACTCTGGCAAAGCTGAAAGAAATCCGTCCTTATGTCATCGTGGGCGCTTTTGTAATTTCAGCGGTTGTAACGCCACCTGACGTTCTCTCGCAATTGCTACTGGCAGTACCCATGACACTCCTCTACGAGTTGGGGCTTCTCATTGCACGCTTTTATGTACCGAAACCTACCGAGGATGATCCCCAGGCAGAGGGCTCAGCTGTTTAGGCGGTTTCTGGATCAACTATCTGACCTGCAAAGGTCGTCTTTAACCACTCGGTAACTCGGTCAAAACGATAGCGTCTCTGACGAAGATTGCCTTCAAGGTCAATTTCAGAGCCAGCAAATGCTTTGCCAGCCGCCAAGAGCGCGCGACGCTGTTGAATGGTTTCAATCTGAATCAATCTAGGCAGTATTTTGGGTAATTCCCAGCGAATATCGACTACTACACAATGTTCATGTTGTAGCTGACCAACTTCACACAACAATAATTCTGCTTTGCTGAAATTAAATTGATTTGCAATGATGAGGCGATGACATAGCAAAAGCCAATCTGCATCAAGTTTATGTTCGGCGTGATGATTTAGTGCCTGCTCTGCAAATTGCGCTAGCTCAAGCCACTCATTCTCTTTGGGGTCGGGACAACTCTCTAAAATTTTACTGAGCAATTCTTTTGCTTCAGATACGCCTTGCTGGTGCGCTTGCCAAACCCAATAAGAAGCTTGAAGCCCACGCACCTTCTCTTCGCTCTTCTCGCGCTTACGCCATAGGTTGGCGCCTTTACGCAGTTGCGCTTGTGCATGACCAAGATCAGCAGCGCGATCGATGCAGCGATCACTTTCTGTAGCGTTGTACCCAGAAAATTGTGGACGTCGATAAATTTCACCAAGTGCATACCAAGCATCTCGGTCACCATCTTTGGCGGCCAACTCCAACCAATAAGCCGCCTTCTTAAGCGAGGCATTCGATTTGGTTTCCGCTATCTCAACTCGCTCATCCAGTTGTGCCAGTCGTAGGCCTAGAGTCAGTCTTGCAACAGTTAAGCCAAGCTCGGCAGCTTGGGTAAGCGCATCTTCATTACGCTCATCTAACCAAACTTTCCATAATGAAGATAAGGCTTCGTTTTTAGGTTGCAACTTAATCAATAATTCTTTTGCATTACTAGCAAAAGAAGAATCGCCTTCTGCGAGCTCTTGTAAATATTGCTTTGCGATTTTCTGAATGCCAACAAAATCTAAGGAAGATACTTTTTCCAGGCTGGTTGCTGAATTCCTTTTGAGCCACTCCAGAAGTTGCGCTTGGACTTCCTGATTGGCAGGATTGATTAATAGATTTACAAGCTGCCATTTGGCAGCAAGATTGGAGTCAGATGCATCGCTAGCTTCGGCTAGCTTCCAAAATGAGTCCCAGCCAAACCCAAAAGCAGGGGAGTTAAAGGTTTCGACTAGTGGAATGTTGGCGATCTGGCTTAAAAGATCAAAAATTTCGGCACTAGTTGAGTTCTGACTCTCAAGTGCTTGATTTGTAATAGAAAAATACGATTTCTCTAGCCAAATCAGCGCATTTGCGGGCTGGATAGGGGTTTTAAATGCACCCGTTAGGTAGGCGGAGGCGAGTTTTTGTTGCGCAGAAACGTCACCCAATCGGGCGGAACTCAGGATTTTTAAGAATTCGCGGCTTGCCATATGACAATTTTGTCATCTAGAGCGCATAAAAGACAGAAAACAGGGGGCTTGTTGCCGAGATACAACGAAGAAAGCCAAAAAACTACCTTTTGACAAGCAAAAAGAGCTCCTAAATACCCTGACCCCCAGTCTGGTGAGGCAAAAGAAGCAAAATTCGTAGGTCCCAGTTTTATTTGGGCATTACTTTTAATTTTTGGAGATTTAAAGAATGAAAAAATCGCTATTAGCAGTTGCAGCTATCGGTGCATTTGCATCTGCTGCTCAAGCTCAGTCCTCAGTAACCGTTTACGGTATCTTGGACGTTGGTTACGTTGGTGTTTCTTCACGCGGTCCTGTTGCTACAACAACTGCACAAGGCACTGGTGGTTCTGTAACACAAAAAACTACTACAAATCAATTCGGTCAATCTGCTGAGCAGTCAAGCCGTATCGGTTTCAAAGGTACTGAAGATTTAGGTGGCGGTACATCTGCATTCTTTACTGCAGAATTCGGTCTCCAGCCAGAGAACACATCATGGGCTCCTAACAACCGTCAAACTTTCGTTGGTTTGAAGAAAAACGGTGTTGGTTTGGCTTCTGTTGGTACACAGTACACAGCATTGTGGTTGAATGCATTGAACCCAACTGACCCTGGATCTGGTAACAACGTTGCTGGTAACGTAATTCGTCCAGTTGGTCTTTCTGGTGCAACTGACGGTCAAGGTGCTGCTTCTACAGCCGTTACTATTTTGACAACAAACGCGTTGTACGCTGAGACAGAACGTTTTGCTGGTTTCCGTTTAGGCGCAAGCTATGTAATGAACGGTTCTGATTCAACTCAACGTAACTTGCCAGCAGTTGCTGCTAAGACAGACGGAACAACACTTGTAACAGCTGCTACTACAACTGGTGGCCCTGCTACATTCAGCGGCGTAAGTCTTTCTGCTGACTACACATGGCAAAAATTGTTGGTAACTGCTGCTTACTCTAACTTCAAGCAACAAGGCGTTCAGGGTGCAGCTGCTACATTCAAAGGTACTGATGCATTCCCATCAGGTCCTGTAACAGTTGGTTCTACAATTAACACTGGTGATACACAGTACTATGCTGGTGCAACTTATGACTTCGGTATCTTGAAGGCATACGCTAACTATGTAAACCGTAAGATTGTTAGCTCTACAGCATCAAACTTGTACCTCAAGCGTACTGCTGAGCAGATCGGTGTTCGTAGCTACGTTACTCCAACTATCGAAGCTTGGGCTTCTGCTGGTATCGGCCGTTACAACTCATTCGGTACAGGCGAGCCAACAGCTAACATTACTGCATACCAGTTAGGCGCTAACTACTACTTGAGCAAGCGTACAAACTTGTACGGTATTTTTGGTCACAGCCAAACTTCCTCAGTTAACGGTAGCTCTGTAGTTGGTGCACAAGCTGGTTCTGCAATCAGCGGCTATGCACTTGGCTTACGTCACACTTTCTAATTGATTGCTAGCTAACGCTAGTAAATCATTAGTTAGGCATTAAATTAACCCGCTGTGGCAACACAGCGGGTTTTTTCATTAGAAAGCATTGAATGTGGATGTATTCATGAAGACCGATCTCCATGATGAAAAGGTGAGGTACTCTTTAGCCCTGAATTTATTCAATCAAGGGCAGATCAATTCCGCCATAGAAGTGTTGCAGTTGGCCCCAGCAAAAGAACTTCAATATGAGTCCGCTTACTTGCTGGGCGAGCTATATTTAGCAGCAAATGACTTATTACACGCAGCCCAGTCTTTTGAGGCTGCTTTACAGGTTAACCAGACATACGAGGCCAACTTTCAGTTAGGCCTGATTTTTTCGCATATTCAAAGATATGAAAATGCAGAAATGTATTTTGAAAGGTCTTTGGAGTTAAACCCCAATTTAGTTCCGGCCCTAATCAATATGGGCGCAATTTTGCGCAATACCGGAAAATTTACAGAATCCTTACAGCGTCTAGAGAAAGCAATTGCGCTAGATAAAAATGACCCAGCCGTTTGGTTAAACAAAGGCGTTACCTTGGATTCAATGGGCAACCTTAAGGATGCCATTCCTTGTTACGAAAAAGCGATAGCGCTTAATCCTGACTACTTAGAGGCCTATTCAAATAAAGGGAATGCTGAGCTTGGTTTAGGGCTCTTAACACGGGCCCATGATTCTTTTCAAAAGGCGCTCAGCATCTTCCCTGGAGATGCCGATACTTTATCGAACTACTCTGTTTTGAAATTAGCAGAAGCCAACTTTTCAGAAGGTTGGAAAGATTACGAATCCCGTTTTTATTGCAGCTCAAGGATCGGCAATCCATTTAAAGATATTCCAAAACTAGAGTCGCTTGCAAATATTGATAATAAAAAAATATTGATATGGGCTGAGCAGGGTCTTGGAGATACTATTCAGTTCTATAGGTACTTAGAAAAATTCAGTAAATTTAATAGCCACATCACGCTGGCAGTCCAGGTCGAGCTTAAAGAATTACTCGTTGCTCAACCGCTGAACATCACAGTTCTTGAGATTGGTGAAGTGGTAGCGGATGGCTTTGACTACCAAGCTGCACTAATGAGATTGCCATATTTATTTCATACGGATATAGACACCATTCCTGCTGATGTCCCTTATATTCAAGTCGATGAGCAGAAAGTGGGCTGGTGGAAGCACAAGGTTGCTCATCATTCTGGACTAAAGGTCGGCTTGGTATGGAGCGGGGGATACAAGAAAGATCCCAATCTTTGGGCTATGAATGAGAGAAGAAATATCCCCTTCTCAAATTACTACCCTTTCTCTGAAATCGAAAATGTGAGTTACTTTTGTCTGCAAAAAGGCGACGGTCTTCGTTCCCCAGAATATCTAGAAAAAGATCGATATTGGGCAAAAGATAATTTTTATGATTACACCGATTTATTAAATACTTTTTCCGATACTGCCGCACTAATTCAAAATTTGGATTTAGTGATTACGGTGGATACTTCTATGGCTCACCTCACGGGCGCCTTAGGTAAGCCTGTATGGATTCTGAATAGATTTGATAGTTGCTGGAGATGGTTAAAAAATACCAGCCTCAGTCCTTGGTACCCAACAGCCAAAATTTACACGCAACACGAGTATCAAAATTGGGACAAGGCAATACATCAAGTTCAAAACGATTTAACTCAGATTGCAAAGAATGGGATGTAGCGCTTAAAGCCATCCCATTTCCATTTTCTAATTTGTCTGTTGTTTAGGTTTGGGGCGTTTCCCAATTTGCGCCGTTAACTCCACCTGTTTACCTTTGCGCAAAATCGTCAATTTAGCTTGATTGCCCGGGTTGATCTGGGCGACTTGGTTTAGTAGGTCACGCACATCTTTGATGGGCTTGTTATCAAGGGCGGTCAGGACATCCCCCGGCAATGCACCCCCACGTGACGCAGGCCCACCCTCCAGGACGCCAGAAAGTAGGACCCCCACTGTATTGCCAGGCAATCCAAGAGACTCTGAGAGCTCTTTTGAGAGGTTTTGGGGCTCTACGCCAATCCACCCTCTTGTGACACTGCCATTGGCAAGAATCGACTCCATTACTTGTTTAGCAAGGTTGACCGGGATTGCAAATCCAATGCCCATAGATCCGCCATTATTGGAGTAAATGGCCGTATTAATTCCGATGAGATTGCCGCGGGTGTCTATCAGGGCACCTCCGGAATTTCCGGGGTTAATTGCAGCATCCGTTTGTATAAAGTTTTCGAATGTATTGATGCCCACATGATCGCGACCCAATGCAGAAACAATTCCAGAAGTTACAGTTTGGCCAACTCCAAAGGGATTGCCGATTGCAAGAACAACATCACCTACATGTACAGACTCCACTTTGCCTAGCGTAATGGGAGTTGGTAGTTGTTTGGCTTCAATTTTTAAAACTGCTATATCTGTTTCAGGATCGCTACCAATTACTTTTGCTTTTACTTTACGAGCATCCGATAAAGCCACATCAATTTCATCGGCATCACTAATCACATGGTGATTGGTAAGTATGTAACCCTCAGGACTGACTAAAACACCAGAGCCTAAGCTTGAGCTAGGCTCTTTTTCTGGCGCTTGATCTCCAAAGAAAAAATTAAATAAAGGATCTATAGAGTTCGGGCTAGAACCCTTACGGGCTTTGGGCTTGGAGTTCGCCTTACTAGTAAAAATATTGACTACTGCAGGCATTGAGCGCTTTACTGCTTCATGATACGAGCCTGGACTGAGTTGACCGTCGTAGGCACTTTCCATGAATGAAGTAGTGCTTGCTAAAGAACCAACCCTCGACTCCGAAAGCCATTCTGGCTTCAGTGTTGCCACAATAAACACAGCCGCTAACATCACAGTGACAGCCTGCGCAAAGATGAGCCAATATTTTTGAATGGATGAATTCATCGAGGGGGTGTTTTACTTATATGTCTAATTGCGATCAGAAATTCTTGGTCGCCAATTATTTTTTCAAGCTGTCACGA
Organism: Polynucleobacter sp. VK25; assembly: GCF_018687355.1. Taxonomy (NCBI): domain Bacteria; kingdom Pseudomonadati; phylum Pseudomonadota; class Betaproteobacteria; order Burkholderiales; family Burkholderiaceae; genus Polynucleobacter; species Polynucleobacter sp. VK25. Next base: position 113,250 of record NZ_CP061288.1, read on the forward strand.
ATCTCTCGAAGCAATACTACGTCTTCTGGAGCTGGAGGAGGAGGGGGCGCATCCATCAAGCGAACTTTATTGACCACTTTAACCATTTGAAAAATCACAAATGCCAACAGGATGAAATTGATAGAGATGGTGATGAAATTGCCATAGGCAAAAATGGGAACACCTGCCTTTTTGAGGGCATCAAAGGTTCTGGGGACACCCTCTGGAACATGGCCAAGAACGACAAAAAGGTTTGTAAAGTCGATATGACCCCCTAATAGGGTCGAAATAACGGGCATAACGATGTCATTTACCAGGGAATCCACGATTTTCCCGAAAGCCCCGCCAATAATGACACCAACCGCTAAATCGATCACATTGCCCTTTACGGCAAAGTCCCGAAACTCCTTTAAAACGCTCATAAATGCCTTCCTTTGAATGTAGATTCCGTTTAACTGGAGATTAACCCCATAACTTTCTTGCTTACCCCACTTTTTACTTTAAAATCCTACCTTTAAGCAATTTCCACCCATAAATACCCTTTCTAGGAATTTTGTAAATGAGTGACAAGCCCTGTATGGACAAGGATCGCCGTAATTGGCTGATCGCCACATCGGCAGTTGGTGGCGTAGGTGCCGCTGCAGCCCTATACCCTTTTGTGGACAGTTTTGAGCCTTCTGAGCGTGCAAAAGCTGCCGGAGCCGCTGTTGAAATCGATATCACTGGTATGCAGCCAGATGAGATGAGAATGGTCGAGTGGCGCGGCAAGCCAGTTTGGGTGGTGCGTCGTACTCCTGAGCAAGTTGCTGAGCTATCAAAGATTGATAGTGAGTTAGCAGATCCAAATTCATTGCGTGACCCGGCTCAATTTACGCCTCCTTATGCGCAGAATCAATGGCGCTCTATTAAGCCGGAGTACCTCGTAGTTGTTGGCATTTGCACCCACTTGGGCTGCTCTCCAACTCCGAAATTTGAATCCGGTGCTCAGCCATCACTGCCAAATACTTGGCCAGGTGGTTTCCTTTGCCCATGTCATGGCTCTACATTTGATATGGCAGGCCGTGTATTTAAGAACAAACCAGCCCCAGATAATCTTGAAGTGCCGCCACATATGTATTTGAGCGACACCAAGATTCTGATCGGCGACGATAAGAAGGCCTAAGGAGAGATAAATGGCATTCCAAGAAAAACAAGTCCCAGCAGACGCCTCCGCAGCGCAAAAGTTAATGGCTTGGGTTGACTCACGTCTTCCCGTAACAGAAGCGTTTAAGCGCCATATGAGCGAATATTACGCGCCGAAGAATTTAAACTTCTTCTACATTTTTGGCGCATTGGCCATCGTAGTGTTGGTAAACCAAATACTGACCGGTATTTTCTTAACCATGAACTACAAGCCTGATGCTGCAAAGGCTTTTGAGTCCGTTGAATACATCATGCGCGAAGTACCATGGGGTTGGATGATTCGCTATATGCACTCCACTGGCGCATCTTTATTCTTTGTGGTGGTTTATATGCATATGTTCCGTGGTTTGATCTACGGTTCTTATCGCAAGCCACGTGAGCTCATTTGGATTTTCGGTTGTGCAATTTTCTTGTGCTTGATGGGTGAGGCATTCTTCGGTTACTTGCTCCCATGGGGTCAGATGTCCTATTGGGGCGCCCAAGTAATTGTGAACTTATTCTCTGCAATCCCATTCATTGGTCCTGACTTATCTCTGTGGTTACGCGGTGATTATGTTGTGGGTGACGCAACTCTGAATCGCTTCTTTGCATTCCATGTGATTGCAATTCCATTGGTTTTGATTGGCTTGGTAGCAGCCCATATTTTGGCTCTCCACGAAGTGGGTTCAAACAATCCTGATGGCGTGGAAATTAAAGAGAACTTGGACGCGAATGGTCATCCGGTTGATGGCATTCCATTCCACCCTTTCTACAGCGTGCATGATGTGATGTACCTGGGCGGTTTCTTGATGATCTTTGCCTGCATCGTGTTCTTTGCTCCAGAAATGGGCGGTTATTTCCTTGAAGCAAATAACTTCATTCCTGCAAACCCATTGCAAACACCTGCACACATTGCCCCAGTTTGGTATTTCACGCCGTTCTACTCAATGTTGCGTGCAACTACAACAAACTTCTTGTTGCCTTTGTGGATTTTCTTGGCAGTCATTCTTGGAATGTTTGCGCTGAAGAGTAAAAACATTAAGGTGAAGGGCGCTTGCGCTGCAATCGCTTTAGTTTTGGCAGCTGGCTTTTTCTTGTTTGATGCTAAGTTCTGGGGTGTTGTGATCATGGGTGGTTCTGTTGTGATCATGTTCTTCTTGCCTTGGCTCGATAATTCACCAGTGAAATCGATTCGCTATCGCCCTCAGTTCCATAAATATATTTATGGTGTGTTTGTGGTGAGCTTTGTGATCTTGGGTTACTTAGGTATCCAGCCACCTTCACCAGTGTTTGAAAAGATTTCTCAGGTATGCACTATTTATTATCTGGGCTTCTTCTTGGGAATGCCGTTCTGGAGCACGCTTGGTAAATTCAAGCCAGTTCCAACGCGCGTTACTTTTGAGTCCCATTAATTCAGATACCACAGAGAAACTAGGAACTAGTATGAAACGAATTCTGCAAACTTTGATGGGCGTCTGCCAAGCAACAGTATTGGTTGCGGCCCTCGGCTTTGGCTTGAACGCCAATGCAAATGAAGGTGGCTTTCCATTGGATCAAGCCCCTAATCGCGTAAGTAACAATGCCTCATTGCAAAACGGAGCAAAGTTATTTGTGAACTACTGCTTGAACTGCCATGCGGCTTCAAGCATGCGTTACAACCGTTTGCGCGATATTGGTTTGACCGACCAACAAATCAAAGATAACCTCATTTTGACCGATGCCAAAGTCGGGGACTTGATGACTATCTCCATGACACCAAAAGAAGGTAAAGCTTTCTTTGGTAAGAACCCGCCTGACTTATCAGTTGAGGCTCGTGCTCGTGGAACTGATTGGCTCTATACCTACTTCCGTACTTTCTATAAAGACGACACCACGCAAACTGGTTGGAATAACTTGGTATACCCGAACGTAGGTATGCCACATGTACTCTGGCAGTTACAGGGTGAGCGTGCTGCAAAGTTTGAGGAGCGTAAAGATCCTCATGACGAAGGCAGAATGGAAAAGGTATTTGTAGGCTTTGAGCAGTTAACTCCAGGAACCATGAAGACAGAAGAGTACGACGACAACATCGCCGACTTAGTTGCCTTCATGTCATGGATGGCTGAGCCAGTTCAGTTAGAACGTAAGCGTCTTGGTGTAGTGGTTCTCTTGTTCTTGGCAATCTTCACCCTCTTGGCTTGGCGTTTGAACAAAGCTTATTGGAAAGACGTTCACTAATTGAGTGTGATGGGTCCTGATACTAGGATCCATTAGTGAAAAGATTTAACGCTGTTGTGCGTTTGTTGTATTGAAGTAGAAATTTAAGGAAATAAATTTATGATGGTGTTGTACTCGGGTACTAACTGCCCATTCTCGCAACGCTGCCGTTTGGTGCTCTTTGAAAAAGGCATGGATTTTGAAATCCGCGATGTCGACTTGTTTAACAAGCCTGAAGACATCTCAGTAATGAACCCATATGGCCAAGTTCCTATCTTGGTTGAGCGTGATTTAATTTTGTATGAGTCAAATATCATCAATGAATATATTGATGAGCGTTTTCCTCATCCACAGTTAATGCCGCCTGATCCTGTAGCACGCGCACGCGCACGTCTCTTCCTCTTCAATTTTGAGAAAGAGTTGTTTGTGCACGTAGCCGCATTGGAAAATGAAAAAGGTAAAGCCGCTGAAAAGGTTCATGAAAAAGCGCGTTTAGCGATTCGTGATCGCTTGACTCAGTTGGCACCAATTTTTGTTAAGAACAAATACATGTTGGGTGATGAGTTCTCTATGCTTGACGTTGCGATTGCACCATTGTTGTGGCGTCTTGAGCACTATGGCATCGATCTTTCTCGTAATGCTGCAGCCCTTTTGAAATACGCTGAGCGTATTTTCAGCAGACCTGCTTACATTGAGGCTTTGACACCTTCAGAGAAGGTAATGCGCCGCTAAGCTTTCCTAGCGGTTCATTATTAGTCAGAATGTCTGACGTTCCAAGCAACAAACCCTATCTAATCCGTGCCCTACATCAGTGGTGCACGGATTTTGGTTTTACGCCCTTCATAGCGGTTTTTGTGGATGCTAGGGTAGAGGTTCCCATGGAATTTGTGAAGAACGACGAGATTGTTCTGAATCTTTCCCTGGAGGCATGCCATCAGCTTGCGATAGAGAATGATTGGATAAGCTTCCAAGCGAGATTTGGTGGAATTCCAAGGAAGATCATGGTCCCAGTCACCCATGTTCTTGCAATCTACGCCAGGGAAAATGGTCAGGGCATGTCTTTCCCATTTGATCCAGCTCAGGCCCGAGATCTTCATGTTGCCGATTCTGAAGATCAGGCCCCCGAAAAACCTAAAACCACAAGACCGTCCTTGAAGATTGTGAAATAGGATAAAATACTAACCGTTGCCCCTTTAGCTCATCTGGTAGAGCAACTGATTTGTAATCAGTAGGTGGTCTGTTCGAGTCGGACAAGGGGCACCAAAAATACAAAAGCTTCTAAGTTAAATGACTTAGAAGCTTTTTTCTTTAGTTGATTGCTTATAGATGCAGATTCGTTTTTCTGGTCTCTGGTAAATACAAAAGAGCCACAATAGCAGCGCATGCTAAAAATAAAGTGGGATACCACAGTCCAGCACTATCACTTTGCCAGCGTTGATTTAACCAGGTCACAATCAAAGGAAGTAGCCCCCCAATCCATCCAGCAGCGAGATTGTGTGGAAGGGTTGCCGCACTGTTTCTAGATTTGGCGGGAAAGAGTTCTGCCAGCATTGCAGCCTGAGGTCCAACTACTAAAGCAAGAGATAAAGATAGGCCCATCAACAGCAAGCCAATCAACATAAGATTGAGAGTATCTGTTGGGTTATGGAGATATGCCATACCAATGTTCTTGAGTAGATGAAATGCCGGCAATATAAACAGGGCACCCAAGAAGAGCCCACAAACCACTACAGGTTTGCGGCCAATCTTATCCGACAGCCAGCCAGCAAAAATAGTGAGCGGAAATAAGGCTAAGGTACCGTAAATACTGAGCTGATCTACCAGCTCTGGCGCAAGCTTCACAGAAGTTTTTAAGAAAATTGCCGTATAGACTTGCACACAAAAAAACATTACTGCTCCGCCTGCAGAGATGCAGAAGAAAAGCAAAAACATGCGCTTGCGTGTTTGTGGATCACGAAAGTTATTCAGCAATGGATTTGCAGATTGCTGATGTGATTTACTCAGCTCTAAAAATACAGGTGTTTCTTCTAAGGCCATGCGAGCTTTAAATGCAATCAGCAGAAGAGCAAACGAAATCCAGAAAGGCACACGCCAGCCCCAAGACTGAAATTCTTCTGGTGATAGGTAGTTTCTCAGTAGGGCAATTTGTAGGGTGGAGAACAAAATACCAAGTGGTCCCATCAGTTGCAGAAAGCTTGTTTTAAATCCTCGAGATTCATTGCCAGCATGTTCTGTAAGGTAGACGGCACTTCCTCCGATTTCACCGCCAGCGGATAAGCCTTGAAGTAGACGTAATCCCACCAGAAAAATTGGTGCCCATATTCCCACTTGGGCATAGGTCGGTAAAAAGCCAACGCTCACAGTAGCAAGCCCCATTAATACAATAGTGATCATAAAGACGGGTTTGCGACCTATTCGATCGCCCATAGAGCCAAAAAGAGCGGCTCCTATAGGCCGCACTACCATTCCAACGCCAAACGTCGCTAGGCTCGCTAAAAGCGCTGTATTAGGATCTGTAGAGGGAAAGAAAAGGGGTGCAAAAACAACTGCCAGGGTGGCAAAGGTGAGGAAGTCATACCATTCCAAAAAGGTACCAAAGCAGGCTGCGATGGCTACTTTTCGATACGAGTGGGGGTTCTGATTTTCCATTAAGTTGTTGATTATATTACGTTTATTTTATATAAGGAATATATTTGTTGCACAGCAGCAAAAATTGCTTGATTTGTCATATTCCTTCAGTTACAGTTTCATGGTGCAGTGCAATATTTAAGGTATCTGAAATCTCCTTAAATGCACTTAATTGACAGTTGTACCACTTAATTTCTGGAGAAATACATGAACCAAGATCAAATCACCGCTAAATTGTCCCAAATTAATAGCAAAGGCCTCGAGGCTACTTTTTCTTTGAGCGAAGCTGCTCTAGAGAATGCTCAAAAATTGGCTGAGTTGAACTACGCTGCTTCTAAAGATGTTTTGGTAAATGCTCAAGACGGCATTCAACAAGTTTTGACAGCAAAAGATCCAAAGCAAGTAACTGAGTTGTTAAGCGCTGAAACTTTGCAATCTGCTGGCAATCAAGCTACTGCTTACCAAAAGAAAGTAACTAAAGTATTGCGTGATGGCAATAAAGAATTTGTAAATGTGGTTGATGCAAGCATCGACCAGTTGCAAGATGGTTTCCAAGAGTGGATTAACACTGTTGCTGCGAATGCACCTGCAGGTTCTGATGCTTTCTTGTCTTCATTCAAGACTGTATACGGTAGTGCATTGCAGGGTTTTGAACAGTTCCGCGCTGCTAGCAAAGAAGCTTTTGCAACTGCAGAAAAAACTGCTGAACAAGCGCTCGAAACTGTACAAGGTCAAATCGCTCAAGTTAAGAAATCTGCTACACCTGCATCACGTAGCCGTAAATCTGCTTAATTAGTAACTCGCAGAGAGTTAGATCTAGCAGTAAGTCTCAAAAAGAAACCCCGCTTAGTGCAAACTAGGCGGGGTTTTTGTTTGTCTAAATATCAAATATTATTTACGACAACAACCTGAATTTATTCGAAGTCAGCAGAAGACTCAATCAAGGGTGAAGCTAGGTTTTTACTGGGCTTAACGCCTAATTCGCGTACTTTTTCTGCGGAGCGAATGAGATTACCTTTGCCGGTTTTCAATTTATTGAAGGCATCGTGATAGCTAGTTTGCGCTTGATCTAAGCGTTGCCCCAACTTCTCTAGGTCATCCACAAATCCAACAAACTTATCGTAAAGATTGCCGCATTGTTTTGCGATCTCTAGAGCGTTACGATTTTGATGGTCTTGTCGCCATAGATGGGCAACGGTTCGTAGCGTCGCCATGAGAGTGCTTGGACATACCAGCACAATATTTTTCGCTAGCGCTTCTTGATACAAGTTAGGCGCAGCTTTTAATGCAAGCAAGAACGCTGGCTCGATGGGCACAAACATAAGCACAAAATCTACTGAGCCCGCTCCATAGAGGGCGCTATAGTTTTTTCCAGATAAGCCTTGGATATGCTGGCGTAGTGACTGAATATGAGCAGCTAGTTCTTGCTCGGCAACTACAGGATCAGTAGTTTCAGCATGTCGCGCATAAGCAGTGATCGATACCTTGCTGTCGACTACTAGGCTTCTACCTTCAGGAAGCTTGATGACAACGTCTGGTTGCAACCGTGAGCCATCGGTTTGAGTATGACTATCTTGTACGAGATACTCCTCGCCCTTACGCAAGCCAGAGGATTCGAGGATGGACTCCAGCACGAGTTCACCCCAATTACCTTGAACCTTAGAGTCGCCTTTTAGAGCTTGGGTTAAGGACCGCGTTTCATCAGACATGCGTAAATTGAGATTGGCTAGACGCTCGATTTCACTTTTGAGGGCGTGGCGTTCACGAGCTTCATTGCCATATGAAGTGCTGACTTGCTCTTTAAATTCAGTGAGCTTAGTTTGCAAGGGCTTGAGTAAGGCATCTAAGCTAGCAGTATTTTGCTCCGTAAAACGCTTAGATTTATCTTCCAAGATCTCATTGGCTAAATTTTTGAACTGATTTGTGAGGGCTTCTTTTGCTTCATTGAGCGATTCAATTCTGCCTAGACCTTGTTTGCGTTCAGAGTCTAATTCTGCTTCTAGGCGAATAGCATTTTGCAATGCTTGGTCACGCTCGCTGCGCAGGCTTACTGCTAGGGCAAGCTCTGTTTGGGCTTGCAGCTCAACACGAGCAAGAGTGGAGCGTAAGTTCAGTGCATAAACTAAAAGGCCTGCACAAACTCCAAATGGCAGGCCAAACAGTAGAAGAGAGCTTAAATCAAAAGTCACAGCGTTAAAGTCTCAATGAAAATCTTGATTAAGCTTTAACGAGTTTTTGAAGTTCGCCAGACTGAAACATTTCAGTCATGATGTCGGAGCCACCAACAAATTCACCATTGATGTAGAGCTGAGGAATGGTTGGCCAATTTGCAAACTCTTTAATGCCTTGGCGAATACCGGCATCTTCTAAGACGTTCACAGTATGTAGGTTTTCAACACCGCTAGCACGCAAGATATTGACTGCGTTTCCAGAAAAGCCGCACTGTGGAAACTGGGCAGTTCCCTTCATAAACAATACAACTGGGTGGCTAGTAACGATTTCTTTAATTTGAGCTTGTGTGTCCATACATTCTTTCTACAAGGTTTCTACTACGGCGGTCTTATTGCAAAGACGGTTTGAAAATAGGGTTTAGTTGATTTTAAGACTTAATGTGAAAAAAGGTTATTGGGACCTATTTTCTGCCTGAGGCTACGCGGTAATGGCCGCCTAAATCCAGATGGGTTTGAATGTCGCGAAGGCCTGCAGACTCCATCAGCGCCACCACTGCCGCAGATTGGTCAAATCCATGCTCAACGGCTAATAAGCCATTGGAATTAAGGTGCAGTTTGGCGCCCAGGATGATGGCCTCTAAACAAGCAAGCCCATTACCGTGGTCGGTGAGAGCTGAAATCGGTTCAAAGCGTAGGTCACCCTGGCTAAGGTGAGAGTCGTTGGAGGCAATATAAGGTGGATTGCTCAGAATGATGTCAAAAGGCAAATCTGTATTTAATGCCTCATACCAGCTTCCTTGCAAAAGCTGCACTCGTTCAGCAATATTCAATTGCTTAGCGTTGGTTTTGGCAATCGCTAGAGCTTCATTAGACTGATCGGTGGCAGTAACCAGCGCTTGAGGTGCTTCATGCGCAATGGCTAATGCGATCGCTCCAGAGCCTGTACCCAAATCCAAAATTCTTGTGGGGATATCCAGTCGCGCTATTTCGCGTAAGCCAATCTCAACTAGCAACTCAGTTTCAGGGCGCGGAATCAGAACACCGGGCGCGACATAAAGCTCGATATTGTGAAAACCTCTTTTCCCAATCAAGTAGGCAATCGGTTCGCCCTGAGATCTTTTGGACTCTAGTGTTTTCCACTCTGTCAGCGCCTCAGCGTTGAGCTCTAAATCATCACGGGATAGCAGGGCGGAACGCGGAAGTTGGTAATGCTTTTCAAGGATGTGGGCCATAAGGATCTTGGCTTCACTGGGAGCGAGCTCAGAGGCGCTTAGCAAGGAGCGCAGGCAGGCTTCCCCCATGGATTAACTATCGCCTAGGGCAGCAAGCAACTCTGCTTGATGTTCAGATGCAAGGGCATTGCAGAGGTCATCGATATCACCATCCATCATGGCATCAATCTTGTAAAGAGTTAGATTAATGCGGTGATCAGTAATGCGACCCTGGGGAAAGTTATAGGTACGAATGCGATCACTGCGATCGCCTGTGCCAACAAGGGACTTCCGAGTCTGCGCTTCGAGTTGATGTTTCTCTCGTTCGCGAGCATCCATGATGCGAGACACCAATACCTTCATTGCTTGTTCGCGATTGCGATGTTGACTGCGATCATCTTGACACTCAACTACTGTGCCCGTAGGTAAGTGGGTAATGCGAACTGCCGAGTCAGTTTTATTAATATGCTGACCACCAGCGCCCGAGGCGCGGAAGGTATCAATACGTAATTCTGCTGGATTAATTTTGACTGCTTCAAGCTCATCTGCTTCAGGCATCACAGCCACAGTGCACGCAGAAGTATGAATACGTCCTTGCGTTTCTGTTTGGGGCACACGTTGCACGCGATGACCACCGGATTCAAATTTAAGGCGCGAATAAACGGATTGGCCGACGAGGCGCAAGACTACTTCTTTGTATCCACCTAAGTCGGATTCAGCAGCGCTAACTACCTCTACCTTCCAGCCTTGGCGCTCTGCAAAGCGGGTATACATGCGCAGTAGATCACCTGCAAAGAGGGCGCTTTCATCTCCGCCAGTACCTGCGCGAATTTCTAAGAAGACATTACGTTCATCATTCTCATCTTTAGGAAGTAGGAGCTTTTGTAGCGTGCCTTCTAGGGCTTCCATGATTGTTAGCGCCTGCTTTTGCTCATCATCCGCAAAGTCCTTCATTTCAGGATCTTTGCGCATTTCCTCTGCTGCTTGCGCATCTGCTTCGGCTTGTTTGTAAAGACCAAATTGCTCAACAACCGTGGCAATATCAGAATGTTCGCGCGTGAGCTTCCGATAAGCATCCATATCCTTGGTTGCTTCTTCGGAGGTTAATAAGGAGTTAAGTTCGGCTAAGCGCGTGTCTAGATGGTCTAGCTTAGCCCGCATGCTGGGCTTCATCTAATGGTCTTCTAGTTTGGAATGCGAGGCGAATAGTTTAGGTAACAGCTTAATCAAGGCGTCACGCTCGGCGCCATTAGAGTGTTGCAGCGCATGGAGTGAACCATGCAAAAATTTATTAGTGAGGCCTTGAGCCATCGCATTAAGAACTTCTTGAGGATCTTCCCCGCGCATTAATCGCTTCATTGCACGTTCTAGTTCCAGTTGACGTAAACGCTCGCCTTGCTGCTGGATATCCTGAATCAGTGGCACAGCATTGCGACCTTGCATCCAATGCATGAAGTTACCAACCCGATCTTCGATGATTGCTTCAGCTTGGCTTACCGCAGCTTGACGTAAGTTAGCGCCTGTCTGAATCATCACCCCTAAATCATCCACGGTGTAGAGATAGATGTCATCTAGTCTAGAAATCTCTGGTTCAAAGTCCCGTGGTACGGCTAAATCAATCATCACCATAGGCTTATGGCGCCGCTGTTTCAAGGCGCTTTCAACCATGCCAAGACCAATAATCGGTAGGGATGAAGCGGTGCTAGACACAATGATGTCAAACTCGTGAAGGCGGCCTGGTAGCTCTGAGAGTTTGAAGGATTCAGCTTCAACGTCTTGTGCAGAAATTGAATCCGCTAACTCTTGGCCACGCTCAATTGTGCGATTGGCGATTGCTACATTTTTGGGTTTGCGTGATACAAAATGAGTGGCACATAAGGTGATCATTTCACCAGCGCCAATAAATAAAATCTTTTGATCTGAGATTTTTTCAAAGATTCGCTCAGAAAGACGAACTGATGCTGCTGCCATTGAAATAGAATGAGCTCCAATTTCAGTCGAGCCCCGCACTTCTTTAGCTACTGCAAAAGTTTTCTGAAAGAGTTGGTTGAGATAGGTTCCCAAAACACCCGCATCGTTTGCAGTGCGAACTGCATCTTTCATTTGACCTAATATTTGAGTCTCGCCAATCACCATCGAATCTAAACCACAGGCAACTCTGAATGCGTGTCGCACTGCATCTGATTGGGGTAGTGAATAAATATGTGGCTCAAGACTGCTTGGTGCAAGTTGCTGAGTTTTAGCTAACCAGTCAAAAGTAGCTTCATGTAAGAGGCCTGCAGCGCTTGCATCATTTGCGGCACAGTAGACTTCAGTTCGGTTGCAAGTTGACAAAATGGTAGCTTCGGGCAGCCCAGCCTGATTCGCGCCAACTAAGTGTTGGCGAAGATCGTGTAACGCTTCTTGAAGAAATTCAGGGTCAAAGGCGACTTTTTCCCGAACGGCTAGCGGCGCTGTGTGATGATTGATGCCAAGTGTCAACAACTTCATAATGGCGATTATAGATTTGATGGCAGCATTAATGGGGGTATCAATGGGGTTTTTGGCTTTTCTGGTGATTGGGGGTATTTCTGGGGCATCGGCTTGGATTTTTTACCCCGGCCCTTCCTCTGGGCTTAAGCCCGGCAAGATCCTTGTAGCCTTCTTACTAGGCTTTGTTGCAGCCGCTTCTAGCTCGTATTTGGGCCAATATTGGGGATTTTTTCAGTCGGGGCAAATGATGGAGTGGGTTAGTGCCATTTTTGCCTCTTGTGCACTGGGATGTCTTTTTACTGCTTTAGCTAAATAAATCCGTTTGAGTGGTTTCCACCCACCGAATGGGTGAGTCCTGATGCTCAATTAGCCATTGATTGGTTTTGGTGAAATGTCCGCAACTACCTTTTCCGCCTGGTTTCAAAAAAGGCTTGTCTGTTTTGTATACGCCAAGACCAGAGGGATGAGAGGATTGCAAAACCAATTGGTCTTTGCCGATTTCAATCAATGGAAGTTTGGATTGAGCATGACCTCCCCATAGCATCCAGACTAAATATGGCTTTGATTTAGAGAGTGCAGCAATTAAGTGATCAATCAAACTCTTCCATCCTAAATTGGTATGGCTACCAGCTTCACCCAATTTGACACTCAACGCGGTATTGAGCAGAAGCACTCCTTGCCTAGCCCAGCCGTGCAGATCGCCATTAGGTAGCTGACCAAAGCCTTCTAGTGCCAGCGCCTTGCTAATGTTGCGCAGCGAGCTGGGAAATGCTCGGGAGATCACCGCAATATCTTCTGGAATAGAAAAAGCTAAGCCTTGTGCCAGTCCTGGGGAGTGGTAAGGATCTTGACCCAGAATGACTACCTTTACTGAATTCACTGGCGTAAGTTTGAGGGCTTTAAAAAAGTGTTGAGGCTCAGGCCTGACAACGCTTGAGTCAAGATTTAAAACGGTCTGTAAGTTTTGCTCTAGAGACTGCCAGTCGGTCGACTCGAAATAATCACCCAGTAATTCGCGCCAATCACTAGGAATATCGTCTTTTGTAAATAGCGCCTTCAATTTAGATTAAGCATCTTTCTTAGGCGCCAGATCATATTGCGTAGGTATCTGAACAGACTTCAGTGAGACCATGCGCTCATGCTCTAGGTCATCTCGGTAGAAAGTGATACGAGTGTGGGAATTCTCAGCAAGGCTTCCTAAGACCCTATCCCAGCGCGCACTGGTAATACGCTGCCCATCAATGCTGGCCAGTAAGTCTCCAGCCGCCAATCCTGCTGCCTGGGCAACACCACCATCGAGAACGTGCGTAACTTTGAGCCAGCCATTGACATCCGCATGGCGCATACCAAATTGCAACTTGAGTTTTTCTAGTGCTGATAGAGACTTTGGTTTGACAGAGATGAGGTTTGAGCCAATCCACTTTTGTAACGGAATATCTTCAACGCCAAAAATATATCGAGCTTTTATATCAGCCCAGATTTTGCTAAAGCCGCTGCCAAGTAGCTCAAAAATTAATGCATCTAACCCTTCTTCTGCAATCCCCTCGCTTCCATGCTTGCGCCATAGCAGGCGCATGAGGTCGTCTAGAGATTGTTTGTTTTGAGAGAAAGCGCGGATGTGTAGGTCCAGACCAAGCGCCAGTAATGCACCCTTACCGTAATAGCTAACTACTGCATTGGGGGTGTTCTCGTCCGCTTGGTAATACTTGGTCCAAGCATCAAAGGAGCTATCAGCAAGGCTTTGTTTGTGACGGCCGGGGCCGCGCAAGATGCCATTCCAGTTATCCGCCACTAACTTTAAATAGGTCTTGAGGTCGATGCGTTTGCTGCGCAATAGCTGGAGGTCATCGTAGTAACTAGTAAAGCCTTCAAACAGCCAGAGCAAGCGAGTGTGATTACGTTTAGCTAGATCGTAGGGCTGAAAGGCTTTCGGCTGAATACGCTTGACCAACCATGCATGGAAATACTCGTGACTACACAAGCCCAGAAATTCTCGATAAGCAGACTCTTCAAAAAGAATATTTTCTTGGGGTATTTGATCGCGTCTACATAGTAATGCCGTGCTGTCGCGGTGCTCAAGGCCTCCATAGCCATTCAAAACTGCATTAACCAAGAAGAGATATTCCCCGAATGGGGCAAGCTTTGTTTTAGGTTCAAAGAGATTGATGGTGCTAGTGCAGATGGCTTGAAGATCTTCTGCGAGACGCTTGGTATCAACAATGTGATTGCATCCTTGGATTGCCATTCGGTGGGCAATACCATTTGATTTCCAATGCACCAGCTGGAACTCGCCCATGGCTACTGGGTGATCTAGCAAGTCATCATAATTTTTCGCTAGATAAAAACCAAATCCACGCTCATCCGTTTTAGCCACCATTAAGGTGGTTTGCACTGTCCAGTGATCTGCAAATGCAAGCTCTGGTGCGGTGATTGCGAGTGAGCAAGGTAAATGCTCTTGCCCTTTAACGGCTAAGCACAAGCTAGTCGCGTTAAAGAAGGCTCGTTCAGTATCTAAATAGGCGGCGCGAACTGAAGAGTCATAAGCGTAAACGGTTGTTAGGATTTCTATGGCGCCATTAACGGGTGGTAAGCGCCAATGATCGTTGTCGATGCGCTCGAGAATAATTTTTTTTCTAGTGCCTGCAATTGAATATGCTTCAATCGATTCAATCTGCTTACTGAAATCACGAATTAAATAGCTACCCGGAATCCAGGCTGGCATTTGCAATACCTGACCATTGGGATCTGGATCAGTAATCAGCAGCTTGACGCGAAAATGATGGCCGTGCAGATCTGCCGGCCAGACCGTATATTGAATTGCGGGTAAGTCGGCATAGTTCATGATATTTATTTCAGAGAGCTAAATTTCTTTTCAATATCGGTGATTTGTACAGCGCCAGGGAAGCGGCTGCCATCGGTGAAGAATAAAGTTGGGGTGCCGGTAACTCCATAAGTCTTAGCAAAAGCCATATTCTTATCTAGGGGCGTACTGCACTCGCCTTTGCCGCTTGGTGCAATACCGTTAATCATCCAATCAATATAGGCCTTATAGGGATCGGAGGAGCACCAAATCTGTTTTGATTTCTGTGCGGAATCTGGCGATAGGATCGGAATGAGGTAGGTGTAAATAGTGACGTTGTCGAGCTGTTGTAGGGACTTCTCTAGGCGCTTGCAGTAGCCACAGTTGGGATCTGAGAAGACCGCTAGTTGACGGCTGCCGTTGCCGCGCACATTTTTGATGGCGTTAGCAGGCGTTAAGTCACTCCACTTAATCTTGTTTAAATCAGTCTGTCTTTGCTCAGTAAGATTTTTACCGGATGCGAGCTCTATGATTTCACCATGGATGAGATATTTTGCAGAAGCATCGGTATAAAAAATATCATTACCAACCAATACTTCATATAGACCGGTAACGGGGGCTGGTGTAACACTTTTCACCTTAGCATTCGCACCCAGCTTCTTTTGGATTTCAGCTTTTACTTGCTGCTCTGGTTGTGCGTGTAGTTGCCCTGCACAAAGTAAGGTTGCGCTGATAAAAGCAATCGCAGATAAGAATTTACTCAAAATCAATCTCTCCCAAAGCGCGTTCTATTAAGCGCTGTTTTATAAAATGGCTTTTATTCACAAGACCTAGACCCCAGTTACGAAGTTGTCGTTCTGTATTGCTGCTTGCAGAAAATAATTTTTTCAGTTTATCGGTTACCCATAACAACGCGCTGGTATCACCTTGACGCTGACGCTCATAGCGACGAAGCAGCACTAAGTCGCTTGGCGATCGGAAAGACTCCCTCTTGCCTAAAATGTTTAGGAGTACTGCTACATCTCGAAGTCCCAGGTTAAGTCCCTGGCCGGCCAGTGGATGCATAACGTGGGCTGCATCGCCTATGAGGACTACCTTTGGGCATGCTTCAGGACCAATAAATCGCGTAGCGCGAATTTTTCTTAAGGGGAAGGTGGCTGGACTTGAGTTGAGGGTTAACTCACCTAATTGTTTAACAATTGCGCCATTGGCAATGGATGTAAATCGTTCAAGCCATTGGGCTTGATCCAGTTTTAATAAGTCTGCCGCATGTTCTGGCGAGGTTGACCACACCATAGAGACTTGCTTTCCGGGTAGAGGCAACATGGCAACAATATCGCCGCCCGGCAAGAACCACTGAAAGGCAGTTTCTAGATGTGGATAGGAACAAAGCCAGTTGGCAACCACTGCACTTTGTGAGTAACTTTCTTCGCTTGCACTAATGCCAACTTGATCGCGAATAGGTGAGTTAGCGCCATCGGCTGCAATGACGAGTCGCGCACGAATACTGCCACCATTTTTTAAGTGAAGGGTACTGCCATCGGCGTCAACAGCGATCTCTTCTACGGCATCGCTCATGCGTTCTAATTTATTTTGAAAGCGCGATGCTTGATCAATGGTGTGCTCAATTAAATTGGATTCTCCAATCCAGGCAAGTTGCGGGGCACCAGCTTCAAACGCGGAAAGATGGAGTTGATCATTTTTTTCGCCGCGATCTCCGAAGATGCGCATATCTCGAACTGGTTGTAGGCGACCATGATCCAGGGCGTCCCAAATCTGCAAGTGAGCTAGTAATTTCTGAGTGCTTGGAGAAAAGGCATAAATTCTTTGCCCCCATTGAGGACCCTGTGGGTTTGAGACATTCTGCCCTAGATCGGGAGCAATCTCGATGGTCTGTAGGCCAAGCTGAGCCAGGCCTAGGGCGCAAGCCTTACCAACAATGCCGCCCCCAACCACCACAACATCTGCAGTGCGGTTTTGGGAGCTCGGGATCGAGGGCTTTGAGGGAGAATTTTGCTGAACTTCTGACATAACTCGATGATATCGAAACAAGCCCCTTTACAATACGAACATGTCTTTGAAATGTGGCATCGTCGGCCTGCCTAACGTCGGCAAATCTACCCTCTTTAATGCGCTTACCAAGGCTGGAATCGCAGCGGAAAACTATCCTTTCTGCACGATCGAGCCTAATGTGGGCGTTGTTGAGGTTCCTGACCCCCGTCTAGCCGCCTTGGCTGAGATTGTGAAGCCTGAGCGCATCCTGCCGGCAGCCGTCGAATTTGTCGATATTGCTGGTCTCGTAGCTGGCGCCTCAAAAGGCGAGGGCCTCGGCAATCAATTTTTGGCGAATATTCGTGAAACCGACGCTATTACTCATGTCGTGCGGTGTTTCGAGGATCCCAACGTGATTCACGTTGCTGGAAAAATTGATCCTATCGCCGATATTGGTGTGATCGATACTGAATTGGCTTTGTCTGATTTGGCAACGGTGGAGAAAACCCTGAACCGCTCAAGCAAGGCTGCTAAGTCTGGCAATGACAAAGAGGCTGCAGCCTTGGTTGCTGTTCTCACGAAAGTTCAAGCGCATTTGGATTCTGCTTTGCCAGTACGCAGCCTCAATCTGAGTGATGATGAAAAATTATTGATTAAACCTTTGTGCTTGATTACGGCTAAACCCGCAATGTATGTTGCAAACGTAAAAGAGGATGGATTCTCTAACAATCCACATCTTGAAGCGGTTAAGCAACATGCTGCAAAAGAAAATGCTCCTGTAGTAGCCGTGTGCGCCGCAATTGAAGCAGAAATTGCAGACTTGGAAGAATCTGACAAGATTGAGTTCTTGGCTGACTTAGGTATGGAAGAGCCAGGTTTGGATCGCGTGATTCGTGCTGGCTATTCATTGCTGGGTTTGCAAACGTATTTCACGGCAGGTGTGAAAGAAGTTCGCGCTTGGACTATTCATGTGGGCGATACAGCGCCGCAAGCAGCGGGCGTCATTCATACCGACTTTGAGCGGGGCTTTATTCGTGCACAGACGATTTCGTACGATGACTTCGTTCAGTTCAAGGGTGAGTCTGGCGCTAAGGAAGCTGGCAAGATGCGAGCCGAAGGTAAAGAGTATGTTGTGAAAGACGGTGATGTATTGAACTTCTTGTTTAACGTCTAAAACAATCTTATCTTTGCAAAATAAAAAGCCCTGAAAAGGGCTTTTTGCTTATGGAGCTGAAGAGTTAAGTTATTTAAACTGCTTTCGCTGCCTTCTCCAGGCATTTAGAAATTTCTTCATAGCGTTTAATCGCCATCTTGGTAGGAACTACTTCTTTTTTGCGACCATCTGCGTTGGCTGCCATTTTGACGTAACCCATCGCACTGAGATTTTTCAGGCGACCATGCAAAGTAGCTTGTGATCCTAGGTCAGTAAGCGAAATCAAATCGCCAACCAGTATTGCCTGTTTTGCGTGAGCGCAAGCAACAATCTTATCGAGCAAACTCTCTTCGATGCAGTCTAGTTTTTTCCCTGGATTGATGCGATCTATGGCATCAATCAGATTGAGAAATTTAATATAGGGAGAAGTTTTTGGAGTTGGCATATTGGATGACGATTATTTAATATTAGCTCTAAGGCTAATGTCAGTGTATTCCCTTAGTCTCATTTTAGCAATTGACGTGCGTCAAATAAAAATAATCCATACTTACTGCAATGTTTAAATTGCTCAAAATTTCATCAGAATGGTTTATCGGATGCGCTATTAGTGCGATAGCGTACGCACTACTTTTTTATTTTAATAGTTGGCTAACTAACGGCATTACTTTTGGCTTGGGAGTAAGTTGGATTTATTTGCCAGCCGGCCTACGCTTATTTTTAACGTTAATTTTTGGTTTGCCGGGCGCTATCGGTATCGCTGCAGCATCTTTCTTAATTAGTTATTACGGCGATTTTCCGCATGACTTAACGTTATGTATTGGTGTTGGGCTTATTTCTGGATTTGCCCCTTACTTGGCTAGATATTTTGTTTTTAGCAATATTCGCCTCGAATCAGACTTAAGTAATTTAGACTTCCCAAAACTGATTGCTTGTATTTTGATTTATTCCCTACTTTCTGCGGGCCTTCATCAATGGTGGTTCTCTACGATGACTCTAGAAGATACGGGTAGCGTAAATCACTTCGTAGTGATGTTTATAGGTGATGTACTAGGTTCACTGCTACTAATCTCCTTGATCAAATACTGCTTAGATCTATTGAGAAAGATTAGGAGAACAGCTCACTAAGGGCTGCACCGGGATCGGCGGCGCGCATAAAAGCCTCGCCGACCAAGAAAGCATTGATTTGATTGTTGCGCATGAGATCTACATCAGTGCGACTCAGTATCCCTGACTCCGTTACCAAGGTTTTGTTGTCTGGAACCATGGATAGAAGAGAAAGGGTGGTTTGCAGTGTGACCTCAAAAGTCTTGAGGTTGCGATTGTTAATGCCAAGTAATGGTGTTTTAAGTTCCAGTGCTTGCTCTAACTCTGGTGCATTGTGAACTTCAACTAAAACATCTAAGCCTAGTTCATGGGCGCAAGCTTCGAGATCTTTCATTTGATTCAGTTCCAAGCAAGCCACAATTAATAAGATCGCATCAGCACCAATGGCGCGTGCTTCATAGACCTGATATGGATCTATTGTGAAATCTTTGCGTAGCACTGGAATTTGGCATGCAGCGCGTGCTTCTTGTAGATAAGCATTGCAGCCTTGAAAGTAATCCTTGTCAGTCAGAACCGATAAACAAGCGGCGCCATGTTTTTCATAGGACTGTGCAATCGCTGCAGGTAAGAAGTTCTCGCGCAAAATGCCTTTGCTTGGGCTTGCTTTTTTAATTTCAGTGATGACCCCGGCTTTACCAGCAGCGATCTTGTTCTCAATGGCCTGAATAAAGCCTCGCGGCTTCAGAAGGACATCTTGATTATTCGCTTCAGCCTGCTCGCGTTGATTGGCAAGTGAGAGTTTCTGTAGGCAGCTGGCAACTTCAATCTTTTTGGTTGCAACAATTTTGTCGAGAATATCGCTCATGAAGGATAAATTATTTAGATTGTGTTGCTGCAACAAAGGCGTCAAGCTTTTGACGGGCAGCTCCTGACGTAATGGCAGTCTTGGCTAATGCAATGCCGCTGGCAATATCTTTAGCTACACCAGCCACATAAAGCGTGGCACCTGCATTGAGGCAGACGATATCGCTTGCTGGACCTGGCTTGCCATCGAGTACGTCTAAAACTATTTTCTTAGACTCTTCAGCATTTGCCACCTTGAAGCTATTAGTCGGAGCTGTACTTAATCCAAAGTCTTTTGGATGAATTTCATATTCACGCACTACGCCATCTTTAAGTTCACCAACCAATGTTGGACCTTCTAAAGAAATCTCGTCAAGCCCATCGCGTCCGTAGACCACAAGGGCATGCTCCATTCCTAGGGCTTGTAATACACGCGCCTGAATGCCAACGAGGTCAGCATGAAATACGCCCATCAAGATACGTTTGGCATCTGCAGGATTGGTAAGCGGTCCAAGAATGTTGAAGATGGTTCGCACACCAAGTTGTTTACGAATTGGCACTACGTTCTTCATTGCCGGGTGATGATTTGGTGCAAACATAAAGCCTGCACCAACGCTTGATATACATGCAGCAACCTGATCCGCAGATAAGGCTAGATTGACCCCAAGCGCTTCTAATACATCTGCACTTCCTGATTTACTACTCACGCTGCGATTACCATGTTTAGCAATTTTTGCGCCAGCACCTGCAGCTACAAACATAGCAGCGGTCGAGATATTAAAGGTGTGGGCACCATCACCACCTGTGCCGACGACATCTACTAAATGAGTGCGGTCGTCAACCGCAACTGAGGTTGCAAACTCGCGCATCACCTGTGCGGCAGCAGCAATTTCACCAACAGTTTCTTTTTTGGTGCGGAGTGCAACCAGCAACCCAGCAACTAGCTCAGGCGACATTTCACCGCTCATGATGAGGCGCATCATCGCCGTCATTTCATCATGAAAGAGCTCGCGATGTTCAATGCAGCGTTGTAATGCTTCTTGCGGAGTAATTGACATGGCGCTATTGACAGACTTTATTTGTTTTGCAAAAAATTCTTAAGCAGGGCATGGCCATGCTCAGAAAGAATGGATTCGGGGTGGAATTGCACGCCTTCAACAGCAAGCTCTTTATGACGTACACCCATGATCTCACCATCGGATGAGGTGGCAGTTACTTCTAGCATTGCCGGCAAGGAGCTCTTCTCAATCGCAAGAGAGTGATAGCGAGTCACCTTAAACGGATCGGGCAAATTCTTAAATACACCTACGCCGGTGTGATGAATGCTATCAGTCTTACCGTGCATGACCTTTTGGGCACGAATCACTTTGCCGCCAAACGCCTCACCGATGGCCTGATGTCCTAAACAAACTCCTAGGATTGGAATTTGCCCTGCATAACGTTTGATGGTCTCCACTGAGATGCCTGCCTCTGAAGGGCTGCAAGGTCCTGGAGAGATACAAATACGAGCCGGATTGAGCTTAGCAATCTCTTCAACGGCAATTTCATCATTGCGAAATACTTTTACTTCTTCACCGAGTTCTGCAAAGTACTGAACGAGGTTGTAAGTAAATGAATCGTAGTTATCAATCATTAGGAGCATCAAGTCCTCCTTGTACTAAATCTGCAGCTGTTAAGACTGCACGCGCCTTGGCTTCGGTTTCTTTCCATTCGGCAGTTGGATCAGAATCAGCAACGACACCTGCTCCAGCTTGCGAGTGCAGCATGCCGTCACGGATCACGCCCGTACGAATGGCAATCGCTACATCCATATCCCCCGAGAAGGAGAGATAGCCTACTGCGCCACCATATACGCCGCGCTTCACAATTTCCATCTCATCGATGATTTCCATGGCCCGAATTTTTGGGGCACCTGAAAGGGTACCTGCTGGGAAGGTGGCTCGTAGTACGTCCATATTGCTCATATTGTCTAAAAGATCACCTTCTACTGAGCTCACGATATGTTGAACATGTGAGTACTTCTCAATAGACATGGAGTCAGTTACTTTGACTGAGCCAGTTTTGGCAATGCGACCTACGTCATTGCGGGCTAAATCAATCAGCATGACGTGCTCGGCGATTTCCTTGGGATCCGCCAAGAGCTCTTTAGCTAAGCGCTCATCTTCTTCTGGATTGGCTCCACGAGGGCGGGTTCCGGCAAGTGGTCGTATGGTGACAATCTTCTCGGCAGCGCGTTTTTCTTGACGCACCAAAATCTCTGGAGATGAGCCTACGATTTGCATATCGCCAAAATCATAGAAATACATATAAGGCGATGGATTAAGAGAGCGTAAAGCTCTGTATAGAGCTAATGGAGAATCTGTAAATGGCTTGCTAATACGCTGACCAATGACGACCTGCATGCAATCGCCGGCCAAAATATATTCTTTAGTTTTGAGTACGGCGTTTTCAAAATCAGCCGCTTTAAATTTACGAATGAGATCGGTTTTAGTGCTTGGTAAAGAGGCCGGCATATTTGCAGGCTTACCAAGGCAGGCGAGCAATTCTTTTAAACGACCCTGTGCATTTTCAAAGCTACCTGCAATGCTTGGGTCTGCATAAACAATGAAATAAATTTTTCCAGCAACGTTATCAATGACCGCTAACTCTTCAGTCAACATGAGTTGAATATCGGGTACGCCCAATTCATCCGGTAGTTGATGTTTGGCTAAACGTGACTCAATATAACGAACGGTGTCATAACCAAAGTAACCAGCAAGACCACCACAAAAGCGCGGCATATCAGCTTGTACAGCTACCTTGAAACGCTTGAAATAAGTATCAACAAAGTCGAGCGGATTCTCAGTATTCGCCTCAACAACTTTTCCGTCTGTTACGACTTCATTTACTGGTGCAGTAGGTGTGCCAACAGTTCTCACGATAGTCTTGGCAGGCAGGCCAATAAAGGAGAAGCGGCCGAAACGCTCACCACCTAAAACAGACTCCAATAGATAGGTATTGGTCTTGCCAAATGCTTGAGAGAGCTTGACGTAGAGTGATAGTGGGGTCTCAAGATCAGCCAAAACCTCCTTAATTAGGGGGATGCGATTGAAACCCTGCTTAGCTAGGGCATTAAATTCTTCAAGCTGCATTACGCTTTTCCTGACTTTCCTAACTCAGTGCGCATTGCTTGAATTACTTGTGCGTAATTTTCTTGTGCGTAGATTGCTGAGCCAGCAACAAAAGTATCAGCACCTGCTTGTGCTACTGCCGCAATATTGTCGACCTTAATGCCACCGTCTACTTCAAGGCGAATGTGTCGCCCAGTCTCAGCTTGATAGCGATCGAGGCGTGCGCGTACTTGCGTAATCTTCTGCAAAGTGCTCGGAATAAATGATTGACCACCAAACCCTGGGTTTACTGACATGAGTAATACAAGGTCGAGTAATTCCAACGTGTGATCAAGATGATCAAGTGGTGTAGCTGGATTGAGTACAAGACCAGCTTGACACCCCTGGTCGCGAATCAAGTTCAGCGTGCGATTGACATGAGGACTGGCTTCAGGATGAAAGCTAATTAAATTAGCGCCTGCTTTAGCAAAATCAGGAACGATGCGGTCTACTGGCTCGATCATTAAGTGAACATCGATCACTGCAGGTTTCCCATCTTTATTTGCATAAGGACGAATAGCCTCACACACCAAGGGGCCAATAGTGAGGTTAGGTACGTAGTGGTTATCCATCACATCAAAGTGAATCCAGTCAGCCCCTGCGACTAAAACGTCCTGCACTTCCTTGCCTAGGCAGGCAAAGTCGGCAGACAAAATAGATGGGGCAATCACAAATTGACTATTTGGGGATGATTTTTGGCTTTCCATCCCTAGATTCTAGCTTGCAGTTGGCCTAAGGATGGAGCAGAATTCGAGCATGAATCCCCACGAAATGAGCATTACGGTCAAAGCCCAGTACCTTCCCGACCAATCCGACCCCGATAATCGCCAATTTGCCTTTGCGTACACCGTCACCATCCGCAATACCGGAACGGCCAGTATTCAGCTAATTGCCCGTCATTGGTTCATTACGGACGGGGATAACGATGTCCAGGAAGTAAAAGGTCTAGGCGTTGTTGGGCAACAGCCCTTATTGCGTTCTGGCGAGCATTTTGAGTACACCAGCTGGGCTACTTTGCCCACTCCTGCAGGAACAATGCGAGGGGAGTACTTTTGCGTGACAGAGGACGCTCAGTTCTTTCAGGCCCCTATCCCAGAATTTGCTCTGGTGATGCCGCGTACCCTGCATTAAAACAAGGTATCCGAAATCCTATTTTTTACCTTTGCCCGTCCAAAGGACAATAAATAATAAAAGTCCTAAGGCAACAGCGCCTTCAAAGACAAAAAGCAGCATTGGGTATTCATCGAGTAAATTGGCAATCATGATTTCTAAATTTAAATTTGTCTCGTTAAGTGTATTCGCAATTCTTCTAGCGAGTTTGATTGCTGGATGTTCTGCGCCCCCAACTCGCGGAACGGGGTATCGCTCTAGTGGTTCTGGTGCATCACCATCTACCTACAGCTCTTCTATTGCTAGCTTTAGCGCTGTTTCTTGGCAAGCCCTGCCTGGCTGGCAAGAGGATGATTTATCTCAAGCTTGGCCTGCATGGTTAAAAAGCTGTGATGCCTTACGCAAAAAGAGCAGTGAAATAAATTGGCGGCAGGTATGTGCCCAAGCGAGTAATGTTTCAGGCCGTGACATACAAGCTGTTCGTAAATATTTTGAAAGTAATTTTCAAGCCTATGAAATTCGTAACAGCTCTGGAAGTGATACAGGATTAATTACTGGCTATTACGAGCCGCTTATGAATGGCTCGCTAACCCGCACCAGTACTTACAATGTGCCACTTTATGGTTACCCAAATGCATGGCGCAAATCGAAACCTAATCCAGGCCCAACGCGTGCAGAGTTAATCAGTTCAGGAGTTTTAAAAGGGTCAGAAATTGCTTGGGTGCAAGACCCTGTTGAGGCAGCCTCAATGCAAATCCAGGGGTCGGGAAAGATTCGTCTTGAAGATGGGCGCATCTTGCGTTTAGGTTTTGCTGGCACCAATGATCAACCTTTTAAATCTTCTGCTCAGTGGCTGTTAGATCGGAAAGAAATAACCCGTAGCGAAGCGACGATGCAAGGCATCTCGCAATGGGCTAAGCGTAATCCCGGCCAAGTAAATGACATGCTGAATGCAAACCCTCGTTTTGTTTTCTTTAAAGAATTGCCAGGCAATGTAGCTGCAGACTTGGGTCCCAATGGAGCTTTAGGTGTTCCGCTAACGGGCGAGCGCAGTATTGCGGTTGATTTACAAGCGATGCCATTGGGCGCGCCTGTCTTTTTGGCAACCACTAAACCCCTCAGTAGTCAGACTTTGCAAAAACTCGTGATGGCCCAAGATACGGGCAAGGCCATTGTGGGTGGCGTAAGGGCAGACTACTATTGGGGTTCTGGGGATTCTGCTGGAGAGATGGCGGGTCGCATGAAACAAAATGGCAGGATGTGGTTATTGCTTCCACGTTAATCAAATTCATTTCACTGAAAGAAATTCATGAGCTACAAAACAATTTTGACTGAAGTCGACGGCAAGGTTGCCACCATTACTTTGAATCGTCCTGAAGTATTGAATGCGCTGAACGATCAACTCATGGAGGAGTTGGGCGCGGCATTATTAGCGTTTGATGCTGATGACAATATCGGCTGCATGATCGTAACTGGTAGTGAAAAAGCATTTGCAGCTGGTGCTGATATCGCATCTATGGCTAAGTACGGTTTGAAAGATGTCTATCGCGGCGACTTTATTACCCGCAATTGGGAAGAGATTAAAAAAGTGCGTAAGCCTGTAATTGCTGCTGTGTCAGGATATGCACTCGGTGGCGGATGTGAGTTGGCCATGATGTGCGACACCATCATGGCTGCGGACAACGCAAAGTTTGCGCAACCTGAAGTCAAGCTGGGCATTATTCCTGGGGCTGGCGGCACGCAACGTTTGCCACGTGCTGTATCAAAAGCCAAAGCGATGGACTTGGCATTAACAGGCCGCATGATGGATGCTGCTGAAGCTGAGCGTTCAGGTTTAGTCGCCAGAATTTTCCCTCAAGCGGATTTGCTGAAAGAAGTTAAAGCAATTGCTAAAGGGATTGCAGATATGCCTTTATTAACTGCAATGATGGTGAAAGAAAGTATCAACACTGCCTATGAGACTACTTTGTCTGAGGGTATTCATTTTGAGCGCCGTCTCTTTCATGCCTGCTTTGCAACGAACGATCAAAAAGAAGGCATGGCTGCGTTTATGGAAAAACGTCCAGCCAAATTTACGAACTCTTAAGTCAGTAATTCAAAAAGAATTTAGTTTTTTTCTAGGAAGCGCTGAGCTAGTTTGACCCAATAGCTCACGCCTACTGGAATCAAAGAATCATTGAAGTCGTACGAAGGGTTGTGAAGATGGCATGGGCCCATGCCATGGCCTACCGAGCGATGATCGCCATCGCCATTGCCTAAGAACACGTAGCAACCTGGCTTTTCGAGCAGCATAAATGCAAAGTCTTCGGCGCCCATCGTTGGATCCACAGAGCTATTGACGTTTTGTTCACCCACTAACTCACTCATTACCTCTGTGGCGAATTTCACTTCATTGGCGTGATTAATGAGGGGCGGGTAATTTCTGGAAAAGGCAATCTCCGCTTGGCAATCAAATGCGCCTGCAACGCTATGAGCAATTTCTCGCAAACGTTGTTCAATCAGATCTAAGACATCCAATGTAAATGTGCGAACCGTACCGCCGATGAAGGCGCTATCAGGAATGACATTGCTAGTTTCTCCCGCATGAAACTGGGTAATGGATAAAACCGCAGCATCAACAGGGCGCTTATTGCGCGTAATGATGCTTTGCAAGGCAAGCACTACTTGGGCGCCGGCAAATACTGGATCTGCGCTGTTATGGGGTAGCGCAGCATGACCACCTTTGCCTGTGATGGTAATTTCAAAAGCATTACTAGAGGCCATCATGGGGCCGGCAGTAACACCAAAGTGACCTGCCGGAAAACCGGGCCAGTTGTGTAAACCAAAGACCGCATCACATGGAAACTCTTTAAAGAGTCCATCTTTAATCATTTCATTCGCACCAGCACCGCCTTCTTCGGCTGGCTGGAAAATAAAAATCACCGTGCCTTTGAACTCGCGATGATTAGATAAATATTGTGCGGCGCCAAGCAACATTGCCGTGTGACCATCATGTCCGCATGCATGCATCTTGCCTGGATTTTTTGAAGCATGAGCAAAGTTGTTGTGCTCTTGTAATGGCAGCGCATCCATATCAGCGCGTAGGCCAATCATCTTGCCTGGTCCTAAGTCACCATCCAGACGACCGACCACACCAGTTTTTCCCATGCCACGATAAACAGTAATTCCCCAGCTGGAAAGTGCTTCCGCCACTAGATCAGATGTGCGATTTTCTTCGAAACGCAATTCAGGGTGAGCATGAATATTGCGGCGAATTTCTTGAATAGCTTCTGCGGACTCAGTAATTTCAGGAATTAAATGCATCCCTTCATCTTATCCGAAAGTCTTTTGATATGTCTTCTGAAGTAAGTTATAGCTTCTTAATTACTAGGTAATTGAATGTGCTTTGCAGCAAAAGTCAGGGCCTCAATCGAATACGGGCTGTTTACAGGCTTTTGCAATTCTTTTGGGAGTGCTGAAATAAGCCCTAAAAAAGGAGTATTCATTCTGGTTTGCAAGGTCTGCAGGTTTTCTTGAAGAAGTGGCATTTCTTCTGAAAGGGCATTGGCCACCCATCCAACAATATTGAGGTTGCGCGCTTTGATGGCTTCATAAGTTAAGAGGGCGTGATTTATGCAGCCCAACTTCATGCCGACCACAAGAATGACGGGTAAATGAATTTCTTTTGCGAAATCACTTAAATTCTCATCTTCATTTAAGGGGATGAGTAAGCCACCGGCACCCTCAACAACGATGCAGTCAGCATGCTTTTGGGTATTTCGAAACGCTTCAGTGATCACGGCCATTTCAAGCTTTAAGCCTTGGTGCTTCGCTACGAGGTGAGGGGCTGCCGGCTGATCGAGCACATAAGGACACAGACTCAATTCATCAGAGCTTAGATTTGATGCAATGCGCAGCGTTTCGATATCTTCATTCTGGGTAAAGCCCTGCGCATCTTTATAAGTTCCGGCGACCACGGGCTTAAAGCCGATAGCATTCACCCCTTGTTCGCGTAATTTCAGAATCAGTGCCCCGCTTACTAAAGTTTTACCAACTTCGGTATCGGTACCCGTGACAAAGAAACCATTGGGCTTACTCATGAGCTGCCTTATCGATGATCTGTTTTTCAATGGCATTCAGAGTGGCAATGAGTTGACGTACATCAGCTTCACTGTGATTGGCTGAGAACGTAATGCGCAATCGCGCACTTCCCTGCGGAACGGTGGGTGGGCGAATAGCAGGAATCCAATAACCCGCTTCATCTAGTAACTTGGCAGCAAGTAAGGCGTTGGCATTGCTGCCTAAGATCACGGGCTGAATAGCAGTGCATGAGGGAACCTTTTCCCATTGAGAAAAATGCATTTCATCTTGCCAGATACCAATCAGATTATTGAGTTGAGCGCGACGCTTGCTTCCTTCATCACCATCAATGATTTCTAAACTCTTGGAAAGGGTGTGCGCTATTGCTGGTGGCGTTGCTGTGCTGTAAATAAAAGGACGACCCTTTTGGATAAGCCATTCAATAAAGGTTCTCTGCGCGCAGACAAAGGCACCACTGACGCCAGCAGCTTTTCCAAGAGTGCCAACGTAAATAATGCGATCAGAGCAGATATTTTCTTGCTCCAAAATGCCATGACCATGTTTTCCTAAAACACCGAATCCATGGGCGTCATCTACTAATAACAGTGCATCGTATTGTTCTGCAAGGTCCAATAATTTCTTGGTAGGGGCGACATCACCATCCATACTAAAGACACCATCAATCACGATTATCTTCAGAGAATTTGTATCGGCTCTCAGCAATTCAGCTAAGGTATCTACCTGTTTGTGGTCAAACAAGATAACGCTTGCTTTAGACTGCGCAGCGGCCAAACGTACCCCATCGATGAGGGAGGCGTGATTTAACTTTGCAGAATAAATACTAGTAGATCCTTGCGGCGCCAGTCTTGCTAGTGCCGTGATAGCCGTCAGATTAGCAAGATAGCCGGTACTAAAAAAGAGTGCTCTTGCATCCGGTATGTGTAGCTTTTGAAAGGAGGCCAACTGTTTCTCAAGTAACTCATGAGCAATGCTATGGCCGCTGATGAGATGCGAAGCTCCGCTGCCTACCCCATACCTCTCACCACCTTCAGCAAGCGCTTTAATCAGCTCAGGATGGTTCGCAAGACCCAAGTAATCGTTGCTGCAAAACGCTTTTAGCTCTCGTTCATCAACCAAAGCTTTGATGTCGCATGGGGTCGTAGTTGCCCTGAGTTTTCGTTTTAGTAGTTGCGTCTCAAGATCTGCAATTTGCTCTTGCGCTAAATGCAGGGCATTAAATACGTTTGCGGTATTCGTCATGCCAATGTTTTCTCAAGGGCACTCTGAACAGCATTGCCTAACTGCGTTGTTTCTTCTGGCGACAAAATATACGGAGGCATGACATAAATCGTATTACTGATAGGTCTGATTAATACACCTTTGTCTAGGCTGTTCGCAAACATAGTACGTGCAAATGTTTTCGGGTCTTTAAGGTAAGCATTTTTAACATCGAATGCCAAAATCATTCCTTGTTGGCGCCAATGCTCAATGCGAGAATCTGTTTTTGCCCAAGCGAATGCTTTGGCTAAATCTTTAGAGCGTTCAATATTCTTTTCTAATACTTTGTCAGTTTCAAAAATTTCTAGACAGGCCAATGCTGCGGCACATGCCAGTGGATTGCCAGTGTATGAATGGGAATGCAAAAATCCTTGTGATGTTTGATCGCCATAAAACGCTTGGTAAATCTTGTCAGTGGTAAGGCAGAGTGATAGCGGTAAATAGCCGCCACTAATGCCTTTTGAGAGGGTTAAAAAGTCTGGCCAGATACCGGCATGTTCGCAGGCAAAGAACTTGCCGCTGCGCCCACAGCCTACCGCAATCTCATCTGCAATGAGGTGCACTTCGTATTGATTGCATAAGCCCTTCACTAATCGAAGGTATTCAGGAGAATGCATAGCCATTTGTCCTGCACATTGCACTAACGGTTCAATAATGATGGCGGCAATGTTGTGATGCTCTCTGATAAACAATTCTTCAAGTTGCTTGGCTGCATCCTTTGCTACATCTTCTGCACTCTCATCTGCTTTTGCTTTACGTGCATCTGGCGAAGTAATTGTGAATACATCTTGTAAGAGTGATCCGTATGCTTCTCGGAAAATAGCTACATCAGTTACCGCTAATGCACCCAGTGTTTCTCCGTGATATCCATTTTCTAGGCAAACAAACTTTTTCTTTTGCGACTTGCCATTGAGTTGCCAGTAGTGATGACTCATCTTTAGTGCAATCTCTACTGCAGAGGCTCCATCGGATGCATAAAAGACGTGACCCAAATTGTGATCGGTTAATGCGGAAAGTTTTTCGGACAGCTCCACTACTGGTGGATGAGTAAATCCTGCGAGCATGACGTGCTCAATTTTTTCTAGTTGCGCTGTAATCGCTTGATTGATGCGTGGATTAGAGTGGCCAAACAAATTGGTCCACCACGAACTAATGGAGTCGAGCAAGGCTCTTCCGTTTTCGTCATAAAGCCAGGCGCCCTTACCTTTTGCAATTGCAACCAATGGAAAGGACTCATGCTGTTTCATCTGAGTGCATGGGTGCCAAACTGCTGCCAGGCTGCGATCAACGAGGGGGACTTGATTTAAATCAGAAATAACCTTCATGTTTGATATTTGACCACTAGTTTTTCCAAATTCAGGCCTGTATCTGTTATGTTTATGCCTTGAATCTACCTAATTTCTGGAATTTAGCTATGCAGGACACTCAAACCGTTGAAAAACCCTTAACCCAGTTCAAATCGAAGGCTGATTTGCATGAGGGTGCAAATTCGGGGATCGAAGCATCAGGTGAGTGGTCGGTGGCTCAAATTGAGGCCTTGTTTGCTCTACCTTTCAATGAATTGATGTTGAAAGCTCAAGATGCCCACAAGACCTATTTCCCAGAGGGTGATGTGGAGCTGGCCACTTTGCTGTCAATCAAGACAGGCGGCTGCCCTGAAGACTGTAGCTATTGCCCTCAAGCAGCTCGTTATGACACCGACGTCAAGGCCGAGAAGTTGATGGGCTTAGAAGAGGTTCTGGAGGCTGCTAAAGCGGCTAAAGCGGCTGGTTCTAACCGTTTTTGTATGGGTGCCGCCTGGCGCGAACCTAAAGATCGCGATATTGAAAAAGTAACTGCCATGATCAAGGGCGTAAAAGCGCTTGGTTTAGAGACTTGCGCCACCCTAGGCATGCTGGAGGCTGATCAAGCTCAGGCACTTCAAGAGGCTGGCTTGGACTTCTATAACCATAACTTGGACACCAGTGAAGATTTTTACCGCTCCGTGATCTCAACCCGAGGCTATCAAGATCGTCTAGATACGATTTCGAATGTCCGCGCTGCCGGCATGTCAGTTTGTTGTGGCGGCATCGTAGGCATGGGTGAGTCTAGAGAGCAGCGAGCAGCATTTTTAGCTCGTCTTGCCAATTTGAGTCCATATCCAGAATCGGTGCCTATTAATCATTTGGTACCAGTTGCAGGCACGCCTTTGGCTGAGCAAAAACCGTTGGATCCACTTGAGTTTGTCAGAACTATTGCGGTTGCTAGGATCACTATGCCTAAGGCGCGCGTGCGCCTATCTGCTGGTCGCCAGGAGCTCGGCAGGGCTGTTCAGGCTATGTGCTTCATGGCTGGCGCTAATTCTATTTTCTATGGTGAGCAACTGCTCACTACCGGTAATCCCGAGGCAGAACAAGACCGCGCACTTTTGGCCGAGTTGGGCTTGAAAACCAAACAAAGCTGCAAAGCAGAGGTTTTGGTCTAAATCCCCCAAAAATGTCTCCGATAGATCGTTTTATTCTGGAATTTGATACCGCCCTTCGGTCGGTGGTTGGGGGAGCTAGTGCTCATAGACCAACACCGGGATCTGATTTTGGGGGTAAGTCTGGATTAGATACTGCCGAGCGCAAACATGCGGCTGGACTCATGCGCGTAAATCACGTCGGTGAAGTTTGTGCACAAGCGCTGTATCAATCACAAAAATTAGTCGCACGAAATCCAGAAATTCAGGAGATGTTAGATCACTCTGGTCGAGAAGAAATGGATCATCTTGCATGGTGTGAAACTCGTCTTCAAGAACTTGGATCACACACTAGTTATCTCAATCCGATTTGGTATGCTGGATCCTTTGCAATCGGCTTGGTAGCAGGGTTAGCGGGTGATAAGTGGAGTTTAGGTTTTGTTGCTGAAACAGAAAAACAAGTGGAGAATCACTTAGAAAGTCATCTCGAAAAATTACCAAAAGATGACCAACGTTCACGTGCAATTGTTGAGCAAATGCGCAGCGATGAAATTGATCATGGGCAAGCTGCAAAAAATGCAGGCGGCGCAAATTTGCCAGAGCCAATTCAGAAAATAATGCAGGCAATGTCCAAGGTAATGACCACAACTGCTTACAAAATTTAAAACTGAAATTCGATTGAAGTCGCAAAATCCATTTCTGATTAATTTTGATATATTTTTTTAAGCATTACTGTTTTTAAACACAGTATATTTAGGCATTATCTAGCCCAATAGCTAAGATCTATTCTTAAGTATATTTTCCAAGCCATTGTTTCAAGTAGCTATTTTATTATCACCATTTTCTCAACACATGACGCTAAGTGTTTGTAAACACTAGGGAAATTCCCAAAAAAACTCCTAAAAACACTTGACCCTCTTAGTGCGATCCTCTAAAGTGGGAGGAAGTGTGAAAAAGTGGGGTAAATGGTGTTTCAAGGTGCGTCAGCTCTCAATTTAGATGCAAAAGGCCGCATGTCTGTGCCGGCTAAGCATCGTGACGCCTTGTTGGTACAGGGCGAGGGTCGAATCACGCTCACAAAACACCCCGATGGCTGCTTACTTCTCTTTCCAAGACCTGAGTGGGAAACCTTCAGGGCAAGAGTTGCACAACTCCCGATGGATGCACATTGGTGGCGTCGAATTTTCTTAGGTAATGCTGCAGAGATGGATTTGGATAGCGCAGGTCGTGTCTTAGTGAGTCCAGAATTACGTGCAGCAGCGGGAATTGAAAAAGAAGTGATTTTGCTCGGCATGGGTAGTCACTTGGAGTTGTGGGATGCAGCAACATACGCTGCAAAAGAACAGGCTGCCATTGCACTAGGCATGCCTGAAGCACTCAAGCAATTTAATTTTTGATGACAGGGTGCCATGAACATAACTCATCGCCCAGTGTTGCTGGCCGAGGCGGTGACGGCGCTAGTTGGCGGTCCGCTAATTCAAAATCAAAATACGTCAAAACAAATTTTGGTAATCGATGGAACCTTTGGGCGCGGCGGTCATACACAAGCACTGCTCAAAGAATTGAATCCATCAGCACGCATGATTTCTTTCGACAAGGATTTAGATGCGATCGCAGTAGCGCAACAAATCAACAATCCTCGCTTGAGGATTGTGCACGACAGTTTTGCGCAGATGGATCAGTACGCAGAACCAGCATCAGTCGATGGCATTTTATTAGACTTGGGCATCAGTTCACCGCAGGTGGACGAAGCACATCGTGGCTTTTCGTTTCGCCGCGAAGGTCCGCTCGATATGCGTATGAATACCGATCATGGTTTAACTGCAGCAGAGTGGTTGGAGCAAGCACCACCCGAGGAAATCACACACGTGATTAAGACTTACGGAGAAGAGCGCTTTGCATTTCAGATTGCGAAGGCCATTGTGGCTAAGCGTGAAGAAGGCTTGTCCCCAAAAACTACGACAGAGTTAGCTAGTCTAGTAGCAAGTGTTGTGCGTACACGTGAAGCAGGTCAAGATCCTGCAACACGAACATTTCAAGCCTTACGTATTTTTATTAACCGCGAGCTGGAAGATTTAGAGCTCGGCTTAAAAGCGGCTTTGAAATTATTAAAGCCTGGCGCAAGACTGGCGGTGATCAGTTTTCACTCGCTTGAAGATCGTATCGTGAAACAGTTCATGCAAGCCCATGCAAAAGTAGAAGTGCCGCGTGGTTTGCCTGTGCGCGACAGAGATTTACCACAAAGCGCCCTTGAGATTATTGGTCGTATTAAACCAAGCGATGCTGAAGTCTCCGAAAATCCTCGTGCACGTTCAGCCATTATGCGTGTCGCCGAAAAGCGTATGGGAACATCCGCATGAATCGCGCCACTCTGACTTTGCTCGCATTGCTATTAATTTGCGCCCTTTCATTAGTGGCAGCCCAGCAACGTGCGCGTAAGTTATTTATTTTGCAAGAGCGTGCACAGATTGAAGAGCGCAAGTTAAATCAAGAATGGTTGCGTCTTGAATATGAGCAGCGCAATCTTTCAAAGTCTGCACGTATTCGTGACGTAGCGCGCAATCAATTGCGTATGTCCCCGATTTCTCCTGAGCGTACCTTGTACTTGAAGGAGGCTAAATGAGACCGGTTGGTTTTTCTACTACGCCAAACCTAGTATTGCGTCTGCCAATGTGGCGTTCGCGCTTGATGCTATTCCTTTTGTTCTTTGTTTTCATGATGCTATTGCTAAGAGCATTTTGGATTCAGGGTCCAGGTAATGCATTTTATGAAGCTAAGGGTGTGCGTGGTACGCAGCGTGAATTAGAGCTGCCCGCTAGCCGTGGAAAAATTTTGGATCGCAATGGTCAAGTCATTGCAACAAGCCTCGAAGCAAAGTCAGTCATTGCTTATAACGACACGGTACCTGACGATTTGGCTGCTGACAAAGTGCAGAAGTTGGCGGTTTTATTACAGATGAGTGAATCTGATTTACGCAAGAAGCTAAAAGAGGAGCGCAAGCAAATCTTCTTAAAGCGTCAAGTAGATCCAGCTGTTGCACAACAGATTAAGCAATTAGAAATTCCGGGCATTGGCTTAAATAATGAATATCGTCGCTTCTATCCAGAAGGCGAGGCGATGGCCCATGTAGTTGGTTTTACCAATGTGAACGATAAGGGTCAGGAAGGCATGGAGCTTTCTCGCGAGAATGAACTTGCGGGTCATCCTGGCCAAAGACGCGTAGTAGTGGACCGCTTAGGTCGTGTGGTTGAAGACGTTGCCATCTTGCAGTTGCCGCAAAACGGAAAAGATCTTAATTTGTCGATTGATAGCAAGATTCAATTCCTGGCTTATAACGCTGTGAAAGATGCAGTTGAGAAGCATCATGCTAAGGCAGGTGGCGCTGTTGTCCTGGATACGCAAACCGGCGAGATTTTAGCCTTAGCAAATTATCCAAGCTACAACCCAAATGATCGTAGGTATTTAACTGGCGAACAATTACGTAATCGTGTGTTGACTGATACCTTTGAGCCTGGCTCAACGATGAAGCCTCTAACCATTGCTATTGCTTTGGAAAAAGGTGCGGTTCAGCCCGATACCAATATGGTAATTGGTGCGAAATATTTGGTTGGTCCTAAGCCAATTACAGATACACATCCGTATGGAAATTTAACGGTTGCACAAATTATTCAAAAGTCTAGCAATATTGGAACTGCAAAAATTGCGATGAATAATCTCTCTGCTGAAGAGATGTGGGATTTCTACACAGCAGTTGGTTTGGGTCAAGCGCCAAAAATTGGATTCCCTGGAGCTGTCGCTGGTACAGTGCATCCCTTCAAAAAATGGATGCCTACGGATCAGGCGCGTATTGCTTTTGGTTACGGCATTTCTGCATCGCTGTTTCAGGTAGCGCGGGCTTATACCGTTTTTGCGCGTGATGGCGAATTAGTGCCGTTGACAATTGAACGTAGCCCAAATTTCAAACCGGGCACAAAAGTGCTTTCTCCAAAAACCGCGATTGAAATGCGCAACATGATGGAGTCGGTAACTGAGCCTGGAGGCACTGCAATTAAGGCGCAGGCCGAAGGTTTCCGTGTTGGCGGAAAAACTGGAACAGCACATAAGTTAGTTGGTAAAGGGTATGGCAATAAATACCGCGCTTACTTTGCAGGCTTAGCACCCATTAGCGCACCCCGGATTGTTGTTGCAGT
Source organism: Polynucleobacter sp. VK25 (assembly GCF_018687355.1). Taxonomy (NCBI): domain Bacteria; kingdom Pseudomonadati; phylum Pseudomonadota; class Betaproteobacteria; order Burkholderiales; family Burkholderiaceae; genus Polynucleobacter; species Polynucleobacter sp. VK25. The sequence continues at coordinate 149,126 of NZ_CP061288.1, forward strand.
AATGATTGATGAGCCTACTGGCGGTAGCCATTACGGTGGTGACGTAGCAGCACCCGTGTTCTCAACCATTGTGAGTGAAACATTGCATACTTTAAATGTTTTGCCAGATAGCAAAGTCAAGCAAATGGTATTGCAGGATCGGAATCCGCAGGAGATTCAAGCTGCAAACGCACAAGCTCAACATGTGGTTCTAAAGCGATGAGGGTGGCGTTGAAAATAGACACCAATCATTTGATTGACCACTTACACACCCTAGCGAATTCTTCCGCCAAAGTGTGTGCGGACAGTCGCCAGATTCAATCTGGCGATATCTTTTTTGCATATCCCGTAGGACATGGCAATGCATTATGCGATGGCCGCCAGTTTATTAAAGCAGCTCTAGAGAATGGTGCAGCAGCTGTGGTGTTTGATCCAGTCGGTATGGACAATCAATTTGTTGATCATCCACAGTGCATTGCAGTAGAAAATCTTGCTACGCAAGCTGGCCAGCTATGCTCACAGTGGTATGACCACCCCAGCAAGGAATTAAACGTCATTGGCGTTACCGGTACAAATGGAAAAACAAGTATTACTCAGTGGCTTGCTCAAGCATTGGATGCTAGCAATCATCGCACGGCAGTTTTGGGTACCTTAGGTACTGGCTTCCCCGGAGCATTGGTTCAGACCGGGTATACAACTCCAGACGCTCCGAAGCTGCAAACACAGCTAGCAGAATTACGTAACGCTGGCGCAAAACAAGTTGCGATCGAAGTATCTTCACATGCATTGCAGCAAGATCGAATTGCAGGAACAGAAATTTCTTGCGCTGTTTTTACTAATTTGACGCAAGACCATTTGGATTACCACGGCAGTATGGCGGAATATGCTGAGGCAAAGGCTAAGTTATTTCAGCAAACCGGCCTTAAGAATGCAGTTATCAATTTAGATGATGCATTTGGTCGTGAGTTGGCTATGAATTTATTAGCGAAGGATGGCTTCAAAGTTTGGGCATATGCGTTGTCACAAAATGCATTTGTGGGCTTTGAAAAATTTGGCGATCGCCTACAACGTATATACGCTTTAGACACTGTGCTGACTGGTGCAGGCTACAACTCCACTTTTGTTTGTGGGGATATCGGCGGTGTTCAACTGCACATTCCATTATTGGGCGAATTTAATTTAAGTAATGCACTTGCCGTATGGACAGTATTACTTACACAGGGTATTGATTGTGATGCTGCTAGTAAAAAGATCAGTCAATTAAATCCAGTGCTTGGCCGCATGGAATTAATTCGCCTCAGTAAATCTCAAAAAACAGACGGTTTGCTAGCGGTTGTAGATTACGCACATACTCCGGATGCTTTAGAGAAAACCTTGCAGGCTTTGCGCCCCATTGCACAAGAGCGTGGCGGACAAATCTGGTGCGTATTTGGTTGTGGTGGTGATCGGGATGCTGGTAAACGGCCTCTTATGGGCGCCGTTGTCGAACGCAATGCCGACCATATTCTGATCACAAGTGATAATCCCCGCTCAGAAGACCCGCAAGTCATCATGCAGATGATTCGTAGCGGTATTTCGAGCGATGCAAAAAATGTGCAAATGATTGTAGACCGTGCGGCTGCGATTATGGCCGCTATTCGCCATGCGGATGCTCGCGACATTGTCTTAGTTGCTGGTAAGGGTCACGAAACCACTCAAGAAATCAATGGCAAGAAATTTGATTTCTCTGATCAGGAGCATATTCGCTTGGCCGCAGGAGGTGGAATCTAATGTCCATCATGACAACACTTGCTAAAGCACAGGCCATGTTGCCTGGAAGTACGTTGCTTAACGCGTCTGGAAATACTGCTCAAGAGCTATCTATTTCTCGCGTGGGCACAGATAGTCGTCAGATCGAACGCAATGAATTATTTGTGGCTCTGGTTGGTGAACGATTTGATGCGCACGATTTCTTGTCTGATGTTGCGAAAGCAGGTGCAAGTGCTGCTCTGATTAGTAATCAAGATAAATGCCCAGCGGATTTGCCAGCAATTTGCGTTTCAAATACCCGTGTTGGTCTAGGAAACTTGGCAAAAGCATGGCGCGCTAACCACCCTATTCCTTTGGCATTGGTTACTGGTAGCAATGGTAAGACCACTGTTAAGGAAATGATTGCTTCGATTTTCAAGGCCGCAGTCGGTGAGCAAAATACTTTGGTAACCAAAGGCAATTTAAATAATGATATTGGCTTGCCGTTAACACTATTGAAATTACGTTCAAGCGATCGCCTTGCGGTAGTTGAGCTCGGTATGAATCACCCTGGTGAAACAGCGCAGTTGGCTGCAATTGCTCAAGCGAACATTGCATTAATAAACAATGCTCAACGCGAACATCAAGAATTCATGGCTACCGTAGCAGCAGTGGCAGAAGAGCACTCAGATGCTATTCGTGCTTTACAAAGCGATGGAGTTGCTGTTTTCCCTGCAGATTCAGAGTTTGCAGGCGTGTGGCATCAGGCCGCTGCTGGTCGTAAGGTAATTGATTTTGTTCTGGCATCCGCTCAGACCAAGGCATCCGCTGCCGTGACTGGAAGTTTATTAAGTAATGGGCATGTGCAAATCCAAACAGAGCAAGGAACTATTGAAGTTCAGCTAAACACTTTGGGTAGTCACAATGTTCGTAATGCATTAGCAGCAAGCGCTGTTGGTATTGCGGCCGGCGTAAGTCTTGAAAAAATTAAACAGGGTCTTGAATCATTCTCACCGGTAAATGGTCGCATGCAAGCTAAGGCGATCGACTCTAATCGCACCCTCATTGATGATAGCTATAACGCCAATCCTGATTCAGTTAGAGCAGCAATTGATGCTTTAAAACAATCCGGTAATTTATCTTGGTTGATTTTGGGCGATATGGGTGAAGTTGGTAATCAAGGTCCAGAGTTCCATCGCGAGGTCGGTGCTTATGCGGCCGAACAGGGAGTTGCCAAACTTTTTGTTTTGGGAGAGCAATGCCAGTTTGCCCTTCAGGGATTTAATGAGGCAGATAAGGACGGCGCAACTACAGCCCATGCAAAACATTTTGCAGATATGGATAGTCTGATTGTGCAACTAAGAGATGCACTACATGCGCAGTCTAGCGGCAGCAATCAACATCTCAATATTTTGGTTAAAGGTTCACGGTTTATGCGCATGGAGCGTGTAGTGCAGGCCTTGTTAGAGGAGGCTAAAACATGCTCTTAATGTTGGCGCAGTGGCTACAAGATGATTTCGGATTCTTCCGGGTATTTAACTACATCACCTTTAGAGCGGTGATGGCAACGGTTACTGCATTATTAATTGGTTTGGCAGCTGGGCCCTGGGTTATTCGTAAGTTGGCTGCATTGAAGATGGGCCAGGCGGTACGTACCGATGGTCCTCAGACGCATTTAGTTAAATCAGGTACCCCAACCATGGGTGGTGTATTGATTTTGATTGGCATGTTCATCTCATGTATGTTGTGGGCCGATCTCAGCAACCGATTTATTTGGATTGTGATGATCGTTACTTTTGGATTTGGACTAGTGGGTTGGGTGGATGATTATCGCAAGGTAGTTTACAAAGACCCTAAGGGAATGGCTTCGAGGGAGAAATTCTTCTGGCAAACCTTAATTGGTTTATTTGCTGCCATCTATCTTGCATTTTCAGTTTCTGAAGTAAATAACCTCAAAGTGCTGCAATTGTTCTATGAGTGGCTCAGAAGTGGCTTTGCTCTGGACCTACCTGCAAAAACCGATTTATTAATACCGTTCATGAAAGAAGTGAGCTACCCACTAGGAATCATGGGTTTCATTATTTTGAGTTATTTGGTGATTGTTGGTAGTAGTAATGCTGTCAATCTGACTGATGGGCTTGATGGTCTCGTCATCATGCCGGTAATTCTCGTGGGTGCAGCTTTAGGTGCTTTTGCCTATGTGATGGGTAATGCGATTTATGCAAAGTACCTTCTCTTCCCATATATTCCGGGCGCTGGTGAATTAATGATTTTCTGCGGTGCCATGGGCGGTGCTGGGCTAGCATTTCTTTGGTACAACACGCACCCAGCGCAAGTATTTATGGGCGATGTGGGTGCACTCGCTTTGGGTGGAGCGCTTGGCACGATCGCCGTTATTGTCCGACAAGAAATTGTCTTGTTTGTGATGGGCGGTATTTTTGTTGCAGAAACAGTTTCAGTAATGTTGCAAGTATTTTGGTTCAAGTTCACAAAAAAACATTTTGGCGAAGGCCGTCGAATTTTCCGGATGGCGCCATTACATCACCATTTTGAATTAGGTGGCTGGAAAGAAACGCAGGTAGTTGTTCGTTTCTGGATCATCACCATTCTTTTAGTCTTAATTGGCTTGTCTAGCTTGAAGTTACGGTAATCCAAAAGAAAATATGTTGACCTTAGAAAATACCTTTGCAAATTCAGCTTTTATGGCTGATGAAGGCTATCAAGCACCTAACCGATTCCTGATTTTGGGTTTAGGTGAGTCTGGTGTAGCCATGGCGAAGTGGTGTTTGCGTAATGGTGCACAGGTACGTCTAGCAGATACACGTGATCAATCAACATTTACTGAGCGTCAAAATGCTTGGCTAGAAGAACTTCGTATTGCCGGCCTAAAAGATATTTGTTTTGGTCCTTTGCAAGATGACCTGCTGAAGGAAATTGATGTGATTGGCATCAGTCCGGGACTTTCACCAGTCCAAGACCCGACTTATTCTTTCTTGGTAAAAGCTGAAGAAGCCGAAATTGATGTATGGAGCGAGATTGAATTTTTTGCGCGCGCGATCTCCGCTTTAAGTCGTATGGCACAAGCGCAAGAGTTAGGCTATACGGCTTCAGTATTGGCCATTACTGGTACCAATGGGAAAACAACGACCACTGTATTGACTGGCCAACTCTGCGAACGCGCCGGTAAGAAGGTTGCTGTTGCAGGAAACATTAGCCCTGCCGCTCTTGAAAAGCTCATGAGTTGTTTGGATACAGCGGATCAAATTGTGGATATGCCAGATGTTTGGGTATTAGAGTTATCCAGCTTTCAGTTGGTCTATACCCACACATTGAACGCTACAGCAGCAACAGTGTTGAATATTACTCAAGATCATTTAGATTGGCATGGCGATATGCAGGCTTATGCAGACGCTAAGTTAAGAATATTTGGTGCTGATACGGTGTGCATTCTGAATCGTGATGACTCATTAGTTATGGGCTTACTTTCAGAGGAGCAAAAAGCAGAGAAGTCTATAGTGACTTTTGGTTCTAATCGACCAGATGAGCAGGGTGCTTTTGGTATTGAGCACGACTTACGTGCCGGCGGAATTGATTGGCTAGTATGGGCAGAAGTTGACGAAGACGTAGAACCTAAGCCCAAGCGCCGTCGGAAGTCTGCAGCCATTGAGGAAGAAGAGCCATTGCGACTCAAGCGTTTGATCCCAGCCGATGCCTTAAGAATTCGTGGTCGCCACAATGCCTTAAATGCATTGGCTGCACTTGCCTTAGCTCGTGCAGCTAACTTGCCAATGAACGTACTTTTGCATGGCTTACGTGACTACCATGGTGAACCACACCGTGTACAAAGCATTGCAATCGTTAGAGACGTTGAGTATGTAGATGACAGCAAGGGTACTAATGTGGGCGCAACGGTTGCCGCATTAAATGGCCTAGGCAGCAATGAGTCAGGAAAACGTATTTGGCTGATTGCTGGTGGCGATGGTAAAGGTCAAGATTTCAGTCCACTACGTGAGCCTGCTTTACGTTTTGTTAAGGGCGCTTTCCTCATCGGCAAGGATGGTACTGAGATCGGTGAAGCTCTAGGCTTAGGAATCCCAAGTACTAATTGCGGTGATTTAGCTTTAGCAGTCCGGGCAGCAGCAGCCCAAGCCATATCTGGGGATTTAGTGTTGTTATCACCTGCTTGCGCAAGTTTGGATCAGTTCCGTGACTATAAGGAACGCGCTCAAGTGTTTGCTGCAGAAGTCGAAGAACTAGGAATGCATTTTGAAGGAGTTCAGGCATGAACTTAAAAGAGAAATTATTTCCTGAAAATCGTCTTGGGTTAAACCGTTTCTGGAATTTTTCTCGAGGTGGGATTGATAACTTCCGCACTGGTTTGCGAGATGCTGTATCCGGTGTAGAACAGACCCGTTCACGCATGATGGACTATGACCAGTTACTCGTATGGGCAGTTCTTTCGCTGATGTTAATTGGTTTGGTGATGGTGTACTCTGCCTCAATTACTCTGGCTGACGGTCCTAAGTACGCTAATTACAGCAGCAACTTTTTCCTTATTCGCCATGTCATTTCCTTGACGATTGCGATCGGCGTTGGAATCTGGACTTTTAAGATTCCTACCAAGGTATGGGATCGTTATTCGCCGGTAATTTTCGGATTTACCGTTTTGCTGCTCATCGCAGTTTTGATTCCCGGTGTAGGTAAGGGTGTTAATGGCGCTAAGCGCTGGATTCCCTTGGGCTTAATGAACTTTCAGCCATCCGAGTTAATGAAATTCGCTGCAGTAATTTTTGCAGCAAGTTACACCGTTCAACGCCAGGAATACCTCCATTCATTTGTGAAGGGCATGCTACCGATGGGTATTGCGGTTGCTCTAGTCGGTGGTTTGTTGATGGCTGAGCCAGATATGGGTGCATTTGTAGTGGTTGCCTTGATTGCATTTGGCATTCTCTTTTTGGGCGGTATCAACGCAAAATTATTTGGTGGTTTGATCCTGGTTGGCTTGATGAGTGCCGCAACGATGATTGCGCTTTCCCCTTTCCGTCGTGGACGCATGCTGGCGTTTATGGATCCATGGCAAGTGGATAACGCTGCCAATAAGGGATATCAATTGACTCATTCACTCATGGCGTTTGGTCGTGGCGAATGGTTTGGTTTGGGTCTTGGCGGTAGTGTAGAAAAATTGCACTATTTACCAGAAGCGCATACTGATTTCATCATGGCTGTGATTGGTGAGGAGCTCGGTTTTGTTGGGGTAGTCGTCATGATCTTCTTGTTCTATTGGATCGTACGTCGCGCCTTCTTAATTGGTCGTACCGCCTTGCAACTAGATCGTAGCTTTGCAGGCCTTGCTGCTAAGGGCGTTGCCATTTGGATTGGTTGGCAGGCCTTCATTAATATGGGTGTAAACCTTGGGCTGTTACCAACCAAAGGCTTAACCTTGCCATTGGTCAGTTATGGCGGCTCTGGAATTTTGATGAATGCAGTGGCTGTAGCAATGTTGCTGCGTATTGATTTTGAAAATCGCATTCTCATGCGCGGGGGGAAGCTTTGACAAAACCCTCAATTCTTGTGATGGCTGGTGGTACTGGTGGGCATATTTTCCCAGGGCTTGCTGTCGCTGAATATTTGCGGATTTGCGGTTGGAAAGTTTCTTGGTTGGGTAATCAAGCTGGCATGGAGTACCGCCTTGTGAAGTCTTGTGATTTTCCATTTGAGGCGGTCGAGTTTGGCGGTCTTCGCGGCAAAGGTTTAAAAGCAAAGTTGATGCTGCCGATCAACCTCATGCGCGCTTGCTTTCAAAGTTGGAAGATCATGCGCCGCGTTAAACCAAATGTTGTTTTGGGAATGGGTGGCTATATTACTTTCCCTGGTGGTTTGGTCAGCAAGTTGTTGAAACGTCCATTAGTCTTGCATGAAGCAAATTCAGTCGCTGGCAGCGCCAATCGTGCGTTGAGCAAAATTGCTATGCGGACTCTCACTGGATTTCCCAATACGATGGCAAATGCAGAATGGGTTGGCAATCCGATACGCGAAGAGTTTGATCGCATGCTTGCGCCTGCAGCTCGCTATGAGCAGCGTCAAGGGCCTTTGTCTATTTTGGTTGTGGGCGGAAGTTTGGGAGCCGCCGCTCTAAATGAAAACATTCCTGCTGCGTTGGCATTAATTCCAGAGGATTCGCGTCCTAATGTGATTCACCAAGCGGGTGATAAACATTTAGCAGATCTGCAAAAAAGATATGCTGACTTAGGTGTGACTGCAGATATTCGTCCATTTATTGACGACATGCCGGCCGCATATTCACAGGCTGATTTAGTGATTTGCCGTTCAGGGGCTATGACAGTTTCTGAAATAGCTGCTTGTGGCGTTGCTTCTTGCCTCATTCCTTTTCCTCATGCAATTGATGACCATCAAACTGCTAATGCACAGTTTTTATCAAATGCAGATGCAGCAGTTTTATTGCCGCAGCCATTGCTGAACCCACAAGATTTGGCATTAATGATTCAAAACTTTAATCGTACGGATTTAAAAGAGATGGCATTGCGTGCGCATGATTTAGCAAAGCCAAATGCAACCCAGCGAGTAGCTGAAGTGTGTGCAGACTGTGCGGGGGTGGGAATATGAAGCATATCGTTCAGCAAATTCACTTCATTGGTATCGGTGGCGCGGGTATGAGCGGCATTGCAGAAGTGCTTTTGAACTTGGGGTATCAAGTTTCAGGGTCTGATCTTGCCGATGGAGTAGTTACTAAGCGTCTGCGAGACTTGGGTGCTGTCATTCACATTGGACATGATCCAAAAAATATTGGCACTGCTGAGGCAGTTGTCATTTCAACTGCGGTAGCTGGCAATAATCCCGAGGTCTTGGCTGCCCGTGCTGCAAAGGTTCCAGTGATTCAGCGAGCAGTGATGTTGGGTGAGTTAATGCGCCTCAAGCAAGGCATTGCAATTGCTGGAACGCATGGCAAAACAACCACTACTAGCTTAGTTGCCTCAGTCTTAGCTGAAGGTGGTCTGGATCCCACATTTGTAATCGGCGGCAAACTCAATTCAGCCGGTGCTAATGCACGCCTGGGGCGCGGTGATTTTATTGTGGTTGAAGCAGACGAGTCAGATGCCTCTTTCTTACAACTATTTCCTGCAATGGAAGTGGTTACCAATATCGATGCTGATCATATGGATACTTATCAGCACGATATGGCTCGATTAAAACAAGCATTTGTGCAGTTTATTCAGCGCATGCCGTTCTATGGTGTTGCGGTGCTTTGTATTGATGATGCTAATGTACGCGACATCATTCCATTTGTATCTCAGCCAGTGCTGCGTTATGGACTGTCTGATGATGCGGATATTCGTGCAAGTAATGTACGCGCAGATGGCACGCAGATGCATTTCACAGTTGATCGTCGCACGGTGCGCAGACATGGCAATAAGCCTGGCCCACTCAATATCACACTGAACTTGCCCGGATTACACAACGTGCGTAATGCTTTAGCTGCAATTGGTATTGCAACAGAGTTAGGTGTAGGCGACGAAGCTATTACTAAAGCCCTCTCCGAATTTAGCGGAGTAGGCCGCCGTTTCCAGCGCTATGGGGAGATTCCATTGGCATCGGGCGGTAGCTTTACTTTGATTGATGACTATGGACATCATCCAGTAGAAATGGCAGCAACTTTAGCTGCGGCTAGAGGTGCATATCCAGATCGTCGATTGGTATTGGCATTCCAACCACACCGCTTTACTAGAACGCGTGATTGCTTTGGTGAATTTGTGCAGGTTCTTCGAAGTTTTGATGCCTTGGTCTTGACTGATGTCTATCCAGCGGGCGAAGCAAAAATTCCAGGTGCTGATAGCAAGAGTTTGATGAAGGCCGCCATTGCTGAAGATAAGACTTCTAAAGTCTTATTGAATTCCGGTGCCGTTGCCTACGCTGCAAGTATTGCCGAGATGCCAGAAAAATTGAGTCAAGTTTTAAAAGATGGGGATGTATTAATCACGATGGGCGCAGGATCGATTTCTGCTTTGCCAAATACGTTGTCGGAGGCAAAGAATGTCTAAGGTAGGTGTTAATTTGAGTTCCTGGGGCGATCGGGTAAGGACTAGCTTAGCTAGCTTGGACCTCAAGTCATTGGGTCGTGTTGGCGTTTTGCTAGGCGGTAAATCTGGCGAGAGAGAAATTTCCCTCATGTCAGGTAATGGCGTACTAGAAGCATTACGTTCAAAAGGTGTTGATGCACACGCTTTTGATACAGGCTTACGTTGCCCAACAGAATTAGCTAAAGAAAATTTCGATCGTATCTTTATTTCTCTCCATGGTCGCTTTGGTGAAGATGGAACCATTCAGGGTCTACTTGAATTATTAGGGCTACCCTATACCGGCAGCGCTGTATTAGCCTCTGCTCTAGCAATCGACAAGATTGTTACAAAGCAAGTATGGATTAGTAATGGACTCGCTACGCCTGAGTACGAAGAGTTAACTGCTGATAGCGACTGGAATGCAGTTGTGAAGCATTTGGGCTTGCCACTCATTGTTAAGCCTGCGCACGAAGGTTCATCTTTGGGATTGACCAAGGTGAAATCGGTGGATGAGTTGCCGGCTGCTTATAAGCTTTCCGCTGGATTGGATAAAAAAGTCATTGCAGAAACCTGCATCATTGGAGATGAACTTACTTGCCCATTGGTTGGTTTCGGTAAAACAGCCGAAGCGTTACCTGTGATCAAAATTATTCCACCACAGGCGAACTACGATTTTCATAATAAATACTTCTCTGACGAAACTCAGTACTTGTGCCCCACTGGATTAGCGCCTGAAGTAAATGCTGCAGTTCAGGAGTTGGCATTGGCTGCATACAGAGCTTTAGGTTGCCGAACATGGGGTCGTGCTGATGTGATGCTCGATCAGAAGACTGGCAAACCTTACTTATTGGAAATGAATACCTCTCCTGGCATGACCTCTCACTCCTTGGTGCCAATGGCTGCCAAGGCAGCTGGTATTGAGTACGCTGACTTGGTCATTTGGTTGCTAAGTCAAACATTGCAGCAAAAAGAGGGTGCCTCTAAATGAGCAACTTCATGGATCGCTTTGGTGAAATTTTCTCGATGTTAATGGCTCCTCTTTGGAACCACTCAGATCGCATGGAGAAATTGAGCCGTTTCTTGATCCGTTGTTTTGTGGTGATGTTAGTCATTGGGATTTTAGTTTGGCTAAGTCAACGCCCAGTATTTGCTTTGAAGCAAATTCAAATTGAGCCAGTTGCCGGTCAAACTCTGAAGCATATTAATAAGCCTATTGTTAAGCAACAGGTTCTCGAAACAGTGCAAGGCAATTTCTTCAGTGTTCGCCTAGAGGATGTGAAGCGTGGCTTTGAAAGCATGCCTTGGGTGCGACATGTCAATGTACGTCGTGTCTGGCCGAATGGATTGGTTGTCAGTATTGAAGAGCAAAAGCCTTTTGGAACCTGGGGTGGGGCTGATAGCCATACTCTCATGAATACCCATGGCGAACTCTTTACTGGGCGCGTATCAGAGGTAAGCGACGATGTACGTTTAATCGATTTTTCTGGGCCTGCAGATGCTGGTAAGGAAGTGATGAGTCTTTATGAAAAAGCAAACAATTGGTTTAAGCCATGGGGTGCTGAAGTAACTAGTCTGGCCCTCACTGAGCGATATGCATGGCATGTAAAGCTTTCGAATGGTATGAAGGTTGAATTTGGACGCGACGAAGAAAGTTCCGATAAAAATTTGACTGAAGAGCGCGTTGCTCGCTTATTTAAGTATTGGCCCCAGGTGCAAGAAAAGTGGGCGAATAGAGTTGACGCAGTTGATTTGCGTTATGCAAATGGTTTCGCAGTTCATCTTGCTTCTGCAAGTTTGAAAAAGAATGAAGTAGACGGCAAAAAAAGTGAGCTGAAGCAATGAGGAATGGCAATGAGTAAAGACAATCGCGATATTTTGGTTGGTTTAGATATTGGAACTTCCAAGGTGGTTGCCTTGGTTGCTGAATTAGCTCCTGATGGTCAATTCAACGTAGTTGGTGTTGGACAAACGGCATCTAAGGGTTTAAAGAAGGGCGTTGTAGTCAATATTGAAGCAACCGTTCAGTCGATTCAGAAGGCGCTTGAAGAGGCTGAAGTAATGGCTGATCGTCAAATCGTACAAGTCTTTACTGGAATCGCTGGTAATCACATCGTGAGCTTTAACTCAAGCGGTATGGTTGCCATACGAGATAAAGAAGTTGGCTCTGGAGATGTCGAGCGCGTTCTCGAAACAGCAAAAGCAATCAACATCCCAACCGATCAACAGATTTTGCACATTCTTGTTCAAGAATTCATTATTGATGGACAGGAAGATGTCCGCGAGCCAATTGGTATGAGTGGTCTACGCTTAGAAGTGAAAGTGCATATTGTGACTGGCGCTGTAAGTGCTGCACAAAATATTGTGAAGTGTGTACGTCGCTGTGGTCTTGAAGTAAATGACTTGATATTGCAGCCTTTAGCATCAAGTTTGGCGGTATTAACCGAGGATGAAAAAGAGCTTGGCGTAGTGTTGGTGGATATTGGTGGTGGTACAACTGATATAGCAATTTATTGCCAGGGCTCAATTCGTCATACTGCTGTGATTCCTATTGCAGGCGATCAAATCACTAATGACATTGCGATGGCATTACGTACCCCAACAATTGATGCAGAGGATTTGAAGATTGCGCACGGTATTGCTCGTCAAGAGATGGCTGATCCAACTGTGATGATCGATGTTCCTGGTGTAGGTGATCGTGAACCACGCCCAATGTCTAAACAAGCATTGGCTGCAGTAATTGAACCCCGTGTTGAAGAGCTATTTACCCTGGTAAGAGGCGTAGTACGCGACTCTGGCTATGAAGATATGGTTTCCTCTGGAATTGTTTTGACAGGCGGCACAGCATTAATGCCTGGCATGGTCGAGTTAGCTGAGCAAGTCTTCTTAAGACCAGCTCGTATGGGCACTCCTGAGTACCGTGGACATTTACATGAAGTATTACGTAGCCCTAGATATGCCACCAGCATTGGCTTGCTGATGGAAGGCCAAGCGCAGCTATTGCGCGGCCGTCGTGTTTCTCAATCAGGCGCGTTTCAGAGTGTTATTACGCGCATGAAGGAATGGTTCGCAGGAAATTTTTAAGTAATTTTTTAGTTTTTTTCGTCGTCGTCAATGTAGTACGTATTTACCTAGGAGGGTATATGGAATTTGAAATGTTAGATCAAGAAACAGCTGGCAAGACCATTATTAAAGTGGTTGGTGTCGGTGGCGCTGGCGGTAATGCTGTTCAGCACATGATCCGTCGCGGTGTTAATGGCGTAGAGTTCATTTGCATGAACACCGATGCTGGCGCTTTACAGCGTTCTGAGGCATCTGTGAATTTGCAACTGGGCTCTAGCGGATTAGGTGCTGGTGCGAAGCCAGAAATCGGCGCAGCTTCTGCTGAAGAGGCTCGCGCACGTATTGCAGATACATTGCAAGGCGCTCATATGGTGTTCATTACTGCTGGTATGGGTGGTGGCACTGGAACTGGCGCAGCTCCAATCGTGGCTCAAGTAGCGAAAGAAATGGGCATTCTCACCGTTGGTGTCATCAGCAAGCCATTTGATTTCGAGGGCGTAAAGCGCTTGAAAGTTGCTGAGAATGGCGCTTCAGAACTCGAATCTTATGTAGATTCATTAATTGTTGTACTCAATGAAAAACTCTTTGAAGTGATGGGTGAAGATGCTGAGTTCGACAAAGCGTTTGCTTGTGCAGATGATGTATTGCATAACGCTGTTTCTGGCATCGCAGAAATCATCAATGTTCAAGGTTTGATTAACGTTGACTTTGAAGACGTGAAGACAGTGATGGGTGAGCAAGGTAAAGCCATGATGGGCACGGCAACTGTTTCCGGCATGGATCGCGCTCGCTTAGCTGCTGAAGCTGCAGTTGCTTCACCATTGCTTGAAGGTGTTGATCTATCTGGCGCACGTGGCGTATTGGTAAATATCACTGCTAGCCGTTCATTGAAGTTGTCTGAGACTCGTGAAGTCATGGCTGCAATTCGTGGCTATGCTGCGGATGATGCAACTGTCATCTTCGGTACCGTGTATGACGAGAGCTTAGGTGATGCTTTGCGTGTAACTGTAGTTGCTACTGGCTTGAATAATCCTCAGGCTCGTAAAAACAACCAGCCTGAAGTAGTTTGGAGACAGGCTACTGGTACGCATGATGCAATGCCAACAATGGCGGATCTCAATAGTTTTGCTCCTGCTAGTGCATCAGCAGCCATTAGCAAGGTGAGTTTGGACTCCCCTTTGAGCACGAGTGCAGGCTTAGCTTTAACTGGTACTGGTAGTACTCCAGCAATGGCAGCTCAGCCAGCAAGCTCTGGTGTTGACTACAGCCAATATGATTTGCCGCGGGTTTTTCGTAGCTCTCGTGAAGCGACTCCTGCGCCTACATTAGGTGCAGATAGTTCTCCTCAGGCTAAATCCATGTTGGATAAAGGGGCTGATTACTATGAAATCCCAGCCTTTTTGCGTAAACAAGCAGATTAATTGACTGCTTAATACAATAGGTAATTGCAAAATGCCAGCGCGGCGCCCCTCCGGACGACGAATCCCGCGCTTGCGTTGGCATGCTTACTAACAATTATTTATTGGAGATGTCATGATTGAAGTTGGACAAAAATTACCTAACGCTACTCTTTATGAATTTATTAATGAAGAGAGCGAAGGCTGCTCCTTAGGGCCAAATGCTTTTGAAGTTGAAAAGATAGCTGCTGGAAAAAAGATTGTATTGTTTGCATTGCCCGGTGCGTTTACGCCAACCTGCTCTGCAAAGCATGTGCCTGGTTACGTTGAGCACTACGATGCTATTAAAGCTAAAGGCGTTGACGAGATTTGGTGTGTTTCTGTAAACGATCCGTTTGTGATGGGTGCATGGGGACGTGACCAAAAAGTTGGCAAAAAGATTCGCATGTTGGGTGACGGTAGTGCTGAGTTCACCAAAAAGCTTGGTCTAGAGTTGGACTTAATTTCTCGAGGACTGGGTGTGCGTTCTGATCGCTATGCCATGATTATTGAAGATGGTGTCGTGAAGTCATTAGATCGCGAAGCTCCTGGCAAGTTTGAAGTCAGCGATGCTGCTTCTATCTTGAAAAAGCTGTAATTTCAATTTCTGCATAACGAATACCCCCTGAATTTAGATATCCAAATATGATGAAGCAACGCACTATCGCCACTCCGGTTAAAACCGTGGGGATTGGCTTGCATTCTGGTCGCAAGGTAACGATTTCTATTAAGCCTGCGCCAGTAAATTCAGGGGTTCAATTTGTTCGGGTAGATACGCCTGAGCAGTCAGTTGTACCAGCAACTGCTTTAGCAGTGTGCGATACAAGACTTGCTTCTGTCATTCAAAAAGATGGTATTCGCGTATCGACGGTTGAGCATCTGCTCTCAGCCTGCGCTGGTCTCGGTCTTGATAACTTATTGATAGAGTTGGATGGTGAAGAAGTGCCCATCATGGATGGTAGCGCTGCTTCATTCTTATTCTTAATTGAATCAGCTGGCATTGCTGAACAAGAAGCGCCACGTCAATTTGTGGTGATTAAAAAAACAGTAGAAGTGCGCGAGGGCGACAAGCTAGCTCGCTTAGAGCCATTCTTTGGGTTTAAGTTAGATTTCACAATTGACTTCAAACATCCGGCTGTAGATAAAACTGGCCAACGCTTTGTAGTGGATTTTGCAGAACAAGCTTATCGCAGTGAAATTGGTCGTGCACGCACTTTTGGTTTTGCACATGAAGTAGAGGCATTGCGCGAAATGGGATTAGCGCGCGGCGGTAGTTTAGATAACGCGATTGTTTTGGATGAGCATCGCATTTTGAATAACGAAGAGCTTCGTTACGAAGATGAATTTGTACGTCATAAGATCTTAGATGCAATAGGTGACTTGTATTTGATTGGCCACCCGATTGTTGGGGCTTATGTTGCCGAGAAGTCAGGGCATGCTCTCAATAACGCGCTTTTACGGAAGCTTTTGGAAGACCCCAGTTCTTATGAAATCAGCTCTTTTGCTGAAAATAAGGCTCCGGGAGCTTATTCCCAAGAAAGTCAGCCCCTCTTTTTCTGATGGGGTTAATGTAATCCGAAGGCGTTTTAAGCTACTTCGGTTTGTTTTTAAGCAGCTTCTCGATAGAGGAGCGTAAGCACGAGTCTGGTCCTAACTTCTCTAATAGTGATTCCCAAGACTTTTTGGCCACCTCATTTAGCCCCTTTGGCTTCTCGCGCTGATTTTGGCGTGGCTTCACTTCCCAGGCAGGTGGCGCTGGTTTTACGCGCACCTTTATAGTCTTGCAGGCCACCCCAGATTTAGCTAACTCATTGATTAAACTAGGTAATATTTGCTGTAAGCGGGTTGCAATGCTAGCGCTGTTGACTAGTAAAAAAAGCTCATCTTGTGAGCCAGAGCGCCAGCCAGCCTCTATCTTTGAGCTCAAATGATCCAGATCAAGCCTTGTCAGGGCTGAGTTTAGGGCTATCTTGAGTTTGGCGAGGTCTTCGGTTTTGGCCAAAATTCCCCCCAGACCATCGGATTCTCGTAAGTAATCCATCCAGTCGTGAGCTGTGCGCTTGCGGGGTGTTTTAGGGGCAAAGTTCATAAAAAATGGGGTTGCGGGTGATAAACTCAAGGACTTAATTTTCTTCAATATCCCATGGTAATCGGTCTTCTTAAAACCCTGGTCGGCAGTCGTAACGACCGCCTCTTAAAACAGTATCGCAAAGTCGTTGCCAAGGTCGGCGCTTTTGAAGCGAGCCTGCAATCTTTGGATGATGCTGCACTTTCTGCAAAGACTGCAGAATTCAAGTCACGTCTTGCTGCAGGAGAGTCCTTAGACGACATTACGCCAGAAGCTTTTGCGGTAGTTCGCGAGGCAAGTGTTCGCGTAATGAAGATGCGTCATTTCGATGCTCAGATGCTTGGTGGTTTGGCCTTGCATCACGGCAAGATTGCTGAGATGGGCACGGGCGAAGGAAAAACATTAACGGCAACGCTTCCAGTTTATCTAAATGCGTTGACCGGCAAAGGTGTGCACGTAGTAACGGTTAATGATTATTTGGCACAGCGCGATGCTGAATGGATGTCCACGTTGTATAACTTCTTGGGCATGAAGGTGGGTGTGAATCTATCCCAGATGGATCACACCACCAAGCAAGAGGCATATGCTGCCGATATTACTTACGGCACCAATAATGAATTTGGTTTTGATTACTTGCGCGACAACATGGTGCAGGATTTGGGTCAGCGCGTTCAGCGTGGCCTAGCTTACGCAATCGTTGACGAAGTAGACTCCATTCTGATTGATGAGGCTCGTACGCCATTAATCATCTCTGGTCAGGCAGAAGATCACACGGATCTGTATATCAAGATTAATGCCCTGCCCTCTCATTTAGAGCGTCAAATTGGCGAAGAGAAGGCTGATGGTACTGGCGTTGAAAAGCCTGGCGACTACTGGGTTGATGAGAAGTCTCAACAGGTTTATTTGACTGAGTTAGGTCATGACAAGGCTGAGGCTGTATTGGTTCAGCTGGGCGCACTAAATGATGGCGATTCTCTTTATGCGCCACAAAATATTACATTGATGCATCACGTATATGCAGCACTGCGTGCGCATTCTCTGTATCACCGTGATCAGCATTACGTCGTACAAAATGGCGAAGTCATCATCGTTGATGAATTTACTGGTCGCTTAATGCAAGGTCGTCGTTGGTCTGATGGATTGCATCAGGCTGTAGAAGCAAAAGAAGGCGTGCAGATTCAAAACGAGAATCAGACTTTAGCGACGATCACCTTCCAAAATTATTTCCGTATGTATGGCAAGTTGGCAGGTATGACTGGTACTGCTGATACAGAGGCATATGAATTTAAAGAAATCTACAACTTAGAAACGGTTGTGATTCCTCCAAATCGCATTAGCCAAAGGAAAGATAAGCAAGATCAGATCTACAAGTCTTCTCGTGAACGCTATGACGCAGTAATTAAAGATATTGAGGATTGTTTTGAGCGTGGTCAGCCAGTATTAGTGGGCACCACCTCGATTGAGAACTCTGAGTTGATTGCTGGCTTGCTGGATAAACGCAAGTTACCGCACCAAGTCTTAAATGCAAAGCAGCATGCTCGCGAGGCAGAGATCATTGCACAAGCTGGTCGTCCTAAGATGATTACGATTGCCACTAATATGGCAGGTCGTGGTACTGACATTGTCTTGGGTGGTAATGTGGGCAAGCAGTCATCCTTGATTGAGGCTGATAGCGCTCTTTCTGACGCAGATAAAGCAGCCAAGATTAAGCAATTGCAGGATGAGTGGCAGAGTATTCATGACCAAGTTCTAGCGGCTGGTGGTTTACATATTATTGGTACCGAGCGTCACGAGAGTCGTCGTATTGATAACCAGTTAAGAGGCCGCTCTGGTCGTCAGGGTGATCCAGGTTCGTCTCGCTTCTACCTTTCTTTAGATGATGCTCTTCTCCGTATTTTTGCGGGCGATCGTTTGCGTGCCGTGATGGATCGACTCAAGATGCCAGATGGTGAGCCGATTGAAGCTGGCATGGTGACTCGCTCGATCGAGTCTGCACAGCGCAAGGTTGAAGGTCGTAACTTTGATATTCGTAAGCAATTGCTGGAATATGACAACGTAGCCAATGATCAGCGCAAAGAAACTTATCGACTCAGAAATGAAGTACTTGAGAGTGCAGATATTGGCGAGTTAA
The DNA here is from genome assembly GCF_018687355.1 of Polynucleobacter sp. VK25. Lineage (NCBI taxonomy): Bacteria > Pseudomonadati > Pseudomonadota > Betaproteobacteria > Burkholderiales > Burkholderiaceae > Polynucleobacter > Polynucleobacter sp. VK25. The sequence goes on from NZ_CP061288.1 coordinate 167,603, forward strand.
TTGCTAATTTACGTGAAGATGTTTTGCGTTCCGTTTGCTCGGTTTATGTTCCTCTTGAGTCCATGGAAGAGCAGTGGGACTTAGCTGGGCTGGAAAATGTTCTTGCCAGCGAGTGGGGTCTTACGATCGATCTAAGGAGTTGGGTTGAGAATGCCCAGACTGTAGATGACGCAGAAATTGTTGAGCGTGTATTGCAGGCTGCTAAAGATGCCTATGATGCAAAGGTCGAACTCTCTGGTCGTGAATCCTTCGCTAGTTTTGAACGCTCCGTACTCTTATATAGCCTAGATAGCCATTGGCGTGAACATTTGGCAGCCTTAGATCATTTGCGCCAAGGTATTCATTTGCGTGGCTATGCTCAAAAAGATCCTAAGCAAGAATACCGTCGTGAAGCATTCGAGCTTTATGGTGAATTGCTGAATGTCATCAAGAATGATGTTGTGAAGAGCATCATGACAGTCCAAATTCGCAGTGCAAGTGAGTTAGATCAAGCTTCCGAATCTATGAATGATGATTTAGCCAAGCTTTCTGATGTTCAGTATCAGCATGCTGATCCTGAGAGGGAAGTGGCAGGCTCAACTGGTGATGGTGGTGCTGCGGTCGATATCCAGCCCGCTCCTGTTCGCGTTGGACCAAAGATCGGGCGCAATGATCCTTGTACCTGCGGTAGCGGTAAGAAATACAAGAACTGCTGCGGCGCACTAAGTTAACGTTTTATACAGGGATGTTTATTCAACATCCCTGTAATTGCTCATCTACAATTGTCAAATCATGACAGTTAATCTACCCCTCCCCCAAAAAGCCGATCTCAAACCTGTTAAAGGTTTTGAAATGGGCATCGCCGAAGCAGGCATTAAAAAAGTAAATCGCAAAGATTTATTGGTAATGACTTTAGCCCCTGGCTCACAGGTTGCTGGTGTTTTTACTTTGAATCGTTTTTGTGCTGCACCTGTACAGGTTTGTCGTGAACATTTGGCACAAGAGGGTCGTAACGGTGAAATTCGAGCTCTTGTAGTTAATACAGGTAACGCTAATGCTGGTACAGGTGAGTCTGGCATGAAGCATGCCTTGGAGACTTGTGCAGCCCTAGCGAAAGATCTTAAGATCAATCCAGAGCAGATTTTGCCGTTTTCAACGGGGGTCATTCTTGAGCCGCTCCCGATTGAAAAAATTATTTCCGCCTTACCAAAAGCCGTAGCAAATTTAGGTGAAGACAATTGGTTTGATGCTGCTGAAGCCATCATGACTACGGATACTCAGCCTAAAGCGACATCAGTCACGATTGAAACACCTAGTGGCGCAGTCACTATTACTGGCATCTGCAAAGGGGCTGGGATGATTCATCCCAATATGGCGACCATGCTGGGTTTTATTGCTACTGATGCAGGATTTGCTCCAGGCCTCTTAGGTAACCTCACTCGTGAGATCGCTGATCTGTCATTTAATGCCATCACCATTGACGGCGATACCTCTACTAACGACTCTTTCATCATTATGGCGACGGGTCAGTCGGCAGTACAAATTCAATCAGCGAACGATCCTAGTTATCCAATCTTGCGGGACGCGTTAGTTGCTCTAGCCAGAAAGCTGGCTCAGATGATTGTGCGTGATGGCGAGGGCGCTACTAAATTTATGACTATTGAAGTTGTTGGTGGAAAAACCGCGGAAGAATGTCGCCTGGTTGCTAAGGCTGTTGCGCATTCACCATTGGTAAAAACAGCCTTCTTTGCTAGTGACCCTAATTTAGGTCGTATCCTTGCCGCAATTGGCTATGCGGGTATTGCGGATTTAGATGTCAATCGTGTGCAGATGTGGTTAGGTGATGTATGGGTAGCCAAGGATGGCGGGCGCAATCCTGATTATCAAGAAGCGGACGGTCAACGCGTCATGCAGGCATCAGAAATTACGGTCAAGATTGACTTGGGGCGCGGTAACGCTACACAAACGATGTGGACATGTGATTTATCACATGACTATGTATCCATTAATGCAGACTATCGCTCATAAAAGACGGTTAGAAATATGAATGAAAAATTAGATCGTCTTTTAGATCATCTCGACACTTTTTTACCCAAGCCTTTAACTGAGGAGCAGTGGAAATCATCTACTGCATTTAGATGGCGTCGTCGCGATAGTATTTTTGGCAGCATTGGTTTTTTGCAGCCAGTAAAGCATGTATCCGATATCACTTTCGAGGATTTACAGAATATTGACCGTCAACGTGATGCGATACGCGACAACACTAAAAACTTTATTCAGAAAAAACCAGCCAATAATATTTTGCTCACTGGCGCTAGAGGTACTGGAAAGTCCTCACTCATCAAGGCAAGTTTGCATGAGTTTGCTAGCCAAGGTTTGCGTCTGGTTGAGGTTGAGAAAGAAAATTTGGCTGATTTGGCTGACATTACCGAGCTATTGGCTGAGCGTCCAGAGCGCTTCATTATTTTTTGCGATGATCTGTCATTTGAAGATGGTGAATCCGGCTACAAAGCCATGAAATCAGCCTTGGACGGCTCTGTTTCGGCTCAAGTCGACAATATTTTGATATACGCCACCTCGAATCGTCGTCATTTACTGCCTGAGTACATGAAAGACAACGAAGGTTATATGCACAGTGATGATGGTGAAATTCATCCTGGCGAAGTGGTTGAAGAGAAGATTTCTTTATCAGAACGTTTTGGTCTTTGGTTATCTTTTTATCCACCAAAGCAAGATGAATATTTAGCAATCGTGGCGCATTGGCTGCAACATTTCGGCTTGAGCGCTACACAGATTGAAGCGGCTCGTTCTGAGGCCTTGGTTTGGGCTTTGGAACGTGGCTCACGTTCAGGGCGCGTTGCTTGGCAATTTGCCAAGCATTGGGCTGGTTCAAAAGCCTAAGTTATTACATTTATGACTGACCTTAAACGCCCTGTTACCGAAGTGGCCGCGGGAATATTGCTTGATACTCAAGGTCGCTATCTCTTAGGGCAGAGGCCTGAAGGTAAACCATACGCTGGATACTGGGAAGTACCTGGTGGAAAAATCGAAAAAGGGGAGTCCGTTTTCGAAGCGCTCAAGCGCGAATTACAAGAAGAGCTTGGCATTGATATTCAGTCAAGTGAAGAGCTTACTGTTTTAGAGCATGATTATCCGCACGCCTATGTTCGCTTGCATGTAAGCATTATTCGTAATTGGATTGGTACCCCCAAAGGTTGTGAGAACCAAGCCTTATCGTGGGAGTTGCTTGCTGCTGAAAAGCCTAGCGTAGAACCTTTATTGCCGGCCGCCTGGCCAATGCTGGAAAGGCTTAGAGGCCTTTTGCCTTAAAACTGGCAGAGGGTGAGTTTGAACGGTACGTCAGCATTCACCAATTGCGCTTTTTTATCCCGCTCGGACTTTAAGAAACGGACAGAGAGTAAATATTTATTGGCACTAATCTCTGAGAATAGCGTGTCATCTTCAACTGCGATGCGCATTAACTGGTACACCTTCCCAGATGGCGCTTGTTGGAAAGACCCATTGTGCGCAACAACATCTTTTGCTTCGCCTGATTGACGAAGCAATCTTAAAAACAATTGACATGCTTCATGCCATGGCAATAGCGGTCCAATATATTTTTCTAACAATTCGCGGCGCTCGGATGTCGGACTATTTTTCCAAGCGTGATAACTTGGTAAATCAATCGGACTAGTGCCGCCTGGAATATTTAATCGAGTGCGAATTGCGTTTAACCATTCACTTTCGGTAATAGCTGAGTTAGGTCTGCCTGCGGATTGATTAATGCTACTAGCAACGGCATCAATTTCGGAAAGCGTTTGTGAGAGTGCCTCTTGATCAACTTTTTGTGATGACTTCAATCCATTGAGTGCGTATTTTTGACGTTCAAATTCTTTGAGTAAGAGAGACTTGATATCACCACGTGCCCCAATATCGCCAAGGTCGAACAAGATGGAGATGGCATTGTGGTGCAACTCAGGATCATCTGAGCGAACAAAGTGGTTGAAGCGGGCGAACAAATACTCCAGTCGAAGCATGCTTCGAACTAATTCATTGAAGGGGTATTCGTAGACAATCACAAGCCCATATTCTATGACGAACTGCTGCGATCTTTCTGAATCTGTAGGATTTTTTGGTGCAATTCCAAAACCTGGGCTTGTAAGTGATCCAGGCTGCCTTGGTTTTCAATGACCATATCCGCATGGGCAATACGTTCTTGTCGGCTGGCTTGGGCCTTGAGAATTCTCTCGACTTCATTTCGGGGTAATTTGCTGCGGTGCGTCACCCGCTCAATCTGGAGCTCCTCCGGGCAATCGACCACTACAAGGTAATCCAGAAGAGATAGCCAATTCCCAGATTCAATTAATAGAGGCACTACAAAAACAAGGTAAGGGGTACTTTCTTCTATGAGCCGCTGAGCTTGCCGAATTGTCTCTTCCCGAATGAGGGGGTGGGTAATCATCTCTAATGCTTTTCTGGCCTCGGGATCGGCAAACACTAGGCTGCGCATCTTCGCTCTATCCAGCGACCCCCTGGAGTCAATAAACTCAGGGCCAAACTGTTTTTCAATGAAGGGGATTGCCACCCCATTGGGAGCGGTAATCTGATGGGCGATCAGATCAGTGTCAACAATGCCCGCACCCAATTGGGCAAGCCGATCGCTGACAGCAGATTTCCCGGAACCAATGCCACCAGTAAGGCCAACAAAGGGCGTGTGCCCTTTTAGTATGCCTAAGCCAGCTTGCTGAGAAGAAGGGTTTGTAGTGTCTGTGGCCATAACAACTCAATGATGCCAGCAATGGCAAGAAAAGGACCAAACGGAAATGCGGAGCGATGATTTTGTTTGTTCCATTGCAGCCAAATGAACCCGCCTATCAATCCAGAGAGGGATGCTATGAGCAGAAGGCTGGGCAAGGTATACCAGCCAAACCATGCGCCCAATGCCGCTAGTAGCTTGGCATCCCCCATACCAATGCCATCTTGCTTTTTAACTAGTCGATATAGGAGGTTGAGGAGCCAAAGAGAGATGTAGCCCAGAACTGCCCCAATGATTGAGTCCTGAAAAGAAATAAATCCTAAGTGAGAAAAACCGTTAAGCAACAAGCCAGATAGGATTAAGGGGAGGGTGATGGCATCTGGCAATCGGAAGGTGCGTAAATCAATATAGGCCGAATATATCAAGACCAATATTAGGAATATTCTGATCCAATCGAGTAAAACAAAATTACCCATTAAACAATCTGTCCTAGGTTAAAGATGGGGAGATACAAGATTATGACCAGACTTCCAATGATGAGTCCAACAATAATAATTAATAAGGGCTCCAAGCTTTGACTTAAGGTATTGAGCCGATTGCTTAATTGAGAGCCCAATACCAATGCACGCCGTTGCAGCATGTCGGGGAGTGCGCCACTTTCTGATGCTATTCGTAATAGCTGTACTGTTTCCAGATCAAACAATGTGTATTTTGGATCTGCTTTCACAATTGCATCGCCAAGGGGCCAACCGCGGGCCAGGTGTTTAAATATCTCAGCGCTAAAATCGTGACTGAGCCAGTGGTTAGAAGATTGCGCAGTAACCCTAAGTGCGTCTGGAAGGGGTAGGCCTGACTTCAAAAGATGGCCCAGTGTTCGGCACCAGTAGGTAAGGGTTGCCAATCTCAGTAGTTGACCAATCATCGGTATGTAAAAGCTCATGCGATCACAATATTTTTGCAGTCTAGGAAGCTTGATCCACGCAAGAATAAAAATACCGAAGAAGCCGGCTAGACCAGCGGCAATACCAATATAGAACTCTTCAAGCCAGGATGATGCTTGAATTAAAGCTTTAGTTGGGGTTGGTAGCTCCGCTTGAAAATGAGCAAAAACATCTTTAAAAACAGGCACAACCCAAATCATCATCACAATCACCAGAAGGCAGGAGCTGGTGAGGGTGATGATGGGGTAACTCAGTGCCTGTTGAATTTTCCGACGTAATTCAATTTGAGCTTCGAGTTGCTGACAAATCGTTTTCAGCGCCAAATTAAAGTCGCCCGTTCTCTCACTGACGCGAATGAGATTAATAAACTCCATTGAGAATAAATTTTTTTGGCTACGCAGGCATTGAGAAAAGCTTTCTCCCTTTTTAAGTTGTGAGTAAATGCTATTAATCCAGGAGAGCCAGTCCTTTGGGGCACTTAAATAAATCAACTCAATTGCATTTAGGAGGCGAAGTCCAGCCTCTAAAAGCGTCAAGAGTTGCTCGGCAAATTGAAGTTGATCCTGTTTGCTTAATGCCATGTGCCTACTTCTGCATCCAGGTTTGCTAGATTGATATGTCCTGCTTGTATGTGTAGTAATCCCGCTTCTCGCATGCTCATATATGAAGCAGATGAATTCAATAAATGGGCTTTGTTCAATACCTCATGAACACCAATGCGCCCAAAGTAACCACTGCCCTTACAGGCAAAGCATTGAGGCCTTGCAATTGCACTTTGTCCAAAGCATTCAGGGCAGTTCTTACGAACTAAGCGTTGCGAGCTAACACTTAAAAGACAGGACTCAAGAGATTCCTGATCAACCCCAAGGTTTTTAAGTCTGGGCACTGCGCCACCAGCATTGCGAGTATGTAATGTACTGAGAACAAGATGTCCAGTTTGCGCTGCCTGAATGGCTAGCTGAGCAGTGGCGCTATCTCGTATCTCTCCAATCATGATGACGTCGGGGTCCTGCCTAAGCAGGGCGCGAATGATGGTCGGAAAATCTAATCCAGCTCTCGGGTGATAGGCTACTTGATTCACTCCTGCGAGACGAATTTCAATCGGGTCCTCAATTGAGCAAAGATTGCGATGGTTTTGATTGAGTTGACGCAAGCAGCTATAGAGCGTTCGTGTCTTGCCGCTTCCTGTTGGGCCTGTAACCAAGATAAGTCCATTAGATTGAGAGAGTGTTTGCTGGAATATCTCTAGCTGCTCTGGTAGAAGACCGAGCTCTTGAAGATCAAGATCATCAACGCAACTTGGCAATATACGAATGACTGCCTTTTCTCCATGGAGGGTTGGCAAAATCGAGACGCGGCAATCAATATTAGGCTTGGAGAAGTCATGCCCAATGCATAGTCGCCCATCTTGCGGGAGGCGTTTTTCAGCAATATCTAAACGTGCAAGAACCTTAATGCGCGTGATGAGACGATCGTGAAACTCAATCGGGTAGTGCGATTGGATTTGTAGGAGCCCGTCCACTCGAATGCGTATAAGTGTGGCAAGTATTCCAGCTTCTATATGAATATCACTCGCTCTGGAATCTAAAGCATGAGCAGTAATTTCATACCAAGTGCGAATGATTAGTGAGTCATCGGAGACAACGCTCAATCTTGCTCTTGAGCCAGGGTGGCGGGGCGATAAAGTTTTACGGTTTTTACGCCTTGCTCATCAAATTGAATGATTTCCATCACGATGCCGGCAATCCGAATGCTGACATCATGATCAGGAATAGCCTCGAGCTTTTCGAGAATGAGGCCGTTCAGTGTTCGCGGTCCATCTAGTGGAAGATTCAGGTTGAGCAAACGATTTAAGTCTCGCAATGAGGCGCTTCCCGTTGCGAGATAGGTGCCATCAGCAAGCCAGCGAGGATCGGTTGATAGATTGGAAAAAGAGGTGGTGAACTCGCCTATCAGTTCTTCAACAATATCCTCAAAGGTCACTAAGCCCAGAACTTCACCATATTCATTCACAACCAAACTCAAGCGTTGTTGGTTATCTTGAAAAAATTGCATTTGCTGCAATACGGGCGTGCCACTTGGAATGAAGTAGGGTTCATTAACCAGAGATCTAAAGTCTTCATGTTTCAAATCTGTATCGCCCAATAAGGACAAGGCCTTTTTGACGGAGAGAATGCCGATAATGCGTTCAGAGTCGCCATCACAGACTGGCAATTTATTGTGATAGCAGGTTTCTAGTTGCTGAACTACCTCATCAATTGGCCTTGAAAGATCCAGGACTTCAATCTTAGATCTTGGTGTCATCACATCATCAACGGTAATGTTTTCTAGGTTGAATAGATTAAGCAGAATATTGCGATGATGATTCGAGACAAAACGATTTGATTCCAGTACTAGGCTGCGCAACTCTTCTTTGCTCATAGCTCTACTATCTGAAGACGCTTGCAGACCAGATACTTTCATCAGGCCAGAAACAAAGCTATTGATAAACCAAAGTAATGGCTTGAGCACGAAGGTAAGCGGCAAAATAAACCAGCCCACATTCGAGGCAATCTTTTCGGGGAATGCGGCACCAATAACTTTAGGGGTAATTTCGCTAAAGATGATGATGAGAAGCGCAACCACCAAGGTGGCAATGGAGAGGACCAGTCCGCTGTCACCAAATATATGCAGGGCAATGCCAGTTACCAAAATAGGCAAAATCGTATTGATCAGATTATTGGATATCAGTAGAACGGATAGCAGAGAGTCAATGCGTTTTAAGAGTCTTTCGGCTAGCGCTGCACCTGCATTACCGCCATTGGCCATTGCACGCAGGCGATGGCGGTTTGAAGACAGCATGCTGGTTTCTGCCATTGAGAAAAAGCCAGAAAGTGCAAGTAAAAATAGGACTAGAGCAACTTGGCCATAAAAGGGCCAATCGTCAAAAAAGGTGTCCATGAGGTCTGCCTGAAAAAAGTAATGATGAGTCAATATATCAAAGTGGCATTTCGCAAGCTATAGCCATGAAACAAAGGCCTGTAATCCCCCTTGTGAATTTATGTGAGAATTGCCTGATATGACTTCCTTGCCAACCCTATCCAACCCAAACGTCACTAGCTACTGTGTTATCAAAGCACCTTTTGGATGTCTGGGCATTTCGACGGAATTAGTGGAGGGCAGCTTAATGCTTTCCAGAATTGATTATTTACCTTCCAACGCGGTTTTGGTCGCACCACAGAACCAGCTGGCCAAAGAGATTGCGCGACAGTGCAATGCATACTTTAAGGATCCTCACTGGCAGTTTGATTTACCTACTAAACCGGTGGGTACCGAGCACCAGCGAAAAGTATGGACAAGCACTCAAGATATACCCGTTGGTAAGACAAGAACTTATGGTGAAGTCGCTAAAAAGATTAAAAGTGGGGCGCGTGCAGTAGGTACAGCATGCGGCGCTAATCCTTATCCCTTAATAACACCTTGCCATCGAGTGGTATCGGCCCAAGGAATTGGTGGCTTTATGAAAGAAAATGCTCCCGGCCTATATCGCCAAATTAAATTCTGGCTTTTAGAGCACGAAGGTGTTTTGTAGCCAAATCTATTTGGCTAGCGATCTGCTGCTGAGGTAGAAAAAAGTCTTCATCAATAGATCGCTTTTAACGGCCCACTGCGTAAAGCCGTAGAAACTCATTACGGTGCTTCTAGAAAGCTTAACTTCATCTTTGTGATCAAATTCTTTTCGTGTGGCAATTTTGGAAAGAGTCATCACCGCTAAGCCAAAGGCTAAAAAGCAAAAACGCCTCATTCCTTGCTCTTGTTTGGGTATCAATAATATGTAATGTAAAGAATCTTGTAGCTTTTGGTAAGCAATGTGCAAAAGAGCTTCCTGGCTTATATTGCTTGGCTTCCAGGATACTCCGCGCGCTTTATCTTCCGGGGAGTCTTTCAGGATATTAGTCATTTGCAGCGCTTGTCCAAAAGCAATTGCTAAATCTTCATGCCCAGCCATTTTTTCTTTAAAGGCATGGGAATGATTACTGAAAATAGTGGTTAGTAGTTCGCCGACAACGCCTGCGACTACATAGCAATATTGTTCAAACTGAGCAAGATCTTGAAGGCCGGCTTGATTTTGTTTCCCATGAAAATAGGACATCCCTTCTGACATGATGGAAACACAGCGACTAACTGCCTGTTGATCTTGGCTGGAGCAGGTATGCAAAATACGCAAAACAGTTGGAGTGTGTGCAATTAAATCCAACTCATCTTGATTGCTGTAATTCTGAAATGCATCTAGACAGGGCTGCACAAAATTTTCTACGGGCGTCTTTTCTAGTACGGCATCTAAAAAGAGCGCCGATAGTGATTGTTTAGTCTGAGGACTTAAGTCGGACGCATCCTCAATAGTGTCAATAATTCGGCAGAGCAAATAGGTATTGCCAACGACTTTCTCGATGCTAGGGGGTAAAAGCGGGATGGTGAGGGCAAAAGTACGTGATACAGAACCCAGAATGGCTTTTTGGTAAGCCACGTCAGCGGCTGGGCTAGATATTGGGGTTTGCTTGGGTGCTCTCACTCTTGAATTATGTCAGACCATCCTCTTGCGCGGGGTGCTCCAAATAAGCCCTTTTTACTATCTGTCAAAAGTGACATGGCCATATAATTTCATCAAATTTCAGAAGGAGTATTTAGGCGTGCTCATTTGGTTCGTCATTATTTACTGGGTTATCTCGGTTGGCATTGGCCTATGGGCAGCCCTCAGAGTCAAAAATACTGCTGACTTTGCTGCGGCGGGTCATAGCCTTCCTTTACCAATTGTGACTGCAACGGTGTTTGCTACCTGGTTCGGTTCTGAAACTGTCTTAGGTATTCCGGCTACTTTCCTCAAAGAAGGCTTGGGAGGGGTGGTTGCTGATCCCTTTGGATCTTCTCTCTGTTTGATTTTGGTGGGCCTCTTTTTTGCGCGCCATCTTTATAACCGTCGCATGTTAACCATTGGTGATTTTTTTCGCGAAAAGTATGGCCGAACAGTTGAGGTGTTGGTAACACTCTGCATTGTTGTTTCGTATTTGGGTTGGGTAGCTGCGCAAATTAAAGCCTTGGGCCTCGTATTTAATGTGGTCTCAGAAGGCAGTATTAGCCAGACGGGCGGCATGATGATTGGCGCCGCTAGTGTGTTGATCTACACCTTGTTTGGGGGAATGTGGTCAGTTGCCATTACGGACTTCATTCAGATGATCATCATCGTCATTGGCATGCTGTACATCGGCGGTGAGATGACGGCTCAGACTGGCGGCATCGGCGTGGTTATTGAGCATGCGGCCGCTGCTGGTCAATTCAGTAACTTCTGGCCGGATATGAATTTGGCTTCAATCTTGGGCTTTGTTGCTGCCCTTTGCACCATGATGCTCGGATCTATTCCTCAGCAAGATGTTTTCCAGCGCATCACCTCTTCTAAGAACGTCAACATTGCAGTTCAAGCAGCGTTGCTTGGTGGCGTACTCTATTTTATTTTTGCTTTTGTGCCAATGTATTTGGCTTACTCTGCAATTTTAATTAGTCCAGATTTAGTCAGTAAGTATCTCAATACTGATCCGCAAATGATTCTGCCTAAGTTGATTCTAAATCACGCCCCCTTAATTGCGCAGGTGATGTTCTTTGGCGCACTTCTGTCTGCGATTAAGAGTTGTGCCAGTGCGACCCTATTGGCACCATCAGTAACTTTTGCTGAAAATATTGTGCGGGGCTTTTTTAAGCATTTGTCTGATCATGATTTGTTGAAGGTAATGCGGATCACGGTTTTATGTTTTGCTGTAGTCGTGACTTTCTTTGCAGTGAACTCCGAACTTTCTATTTTCAAAATGGTTGAGAGCGCTTACAAAGTAACTTTAGTGGCCGCTTTTGTCCCATTGGCATTTGGCGTGTATTGGTCAAGAGCCAATTCACTTGGTGGATTATTGGCCGTGGTGGGGGGGTTAACTATTTGGATTAGTTGTGAAATTTTGGCGCCTAATGCGATTCTCCCCCCTCAATTGGCAGGTCTATTTGCCAGTATGGCAGGCATGATTTTGGGTAGCCTGGTACCAAAAGACTCCTTAAAGGCCGTTTAAGGCGCTAATTGCTTAAAAATTAGGCATTTAAAATTGCTGCACCGCAAAATCCAAACTAGAATAGTCGTAATACAAAATTTTTAGTTCTTATGGAGTTCCTATGAAAATCTGTGTGATCGGTGGGGGTGGTGCTATTGGCGGCTACTTGGCTGTCATGTTGGCGCGAGCAGGTAACGATGTCACCGTGGTTGCGCGCGGCGCTACTTTGGCTGCAATTAAAGAACGTGGCCTCGCTTTAATTATGGATGACCAGCCAGAGCCTTTAGTTGCTCAAGTAAAGGCCGTGGAAAAAATTCGTGATGCCGAGACTCCAGACGTAGTCATTCTTGCGGTGAAAGCGCATCAAGTTGAGCCCATCATTGATGACTTAGCAGCCATCATAGGTCCAGAAACTATTTTGATTCCAATGCAAAACGGAATTCCCTGGTGGTATTTCCAAAAGCTGGGTGGTGAATATCAAGATCATTCAGTTGAAACGGTGGATGCTGGTGGTGTTGCTAAGAACATGATTAATCCAAACAACATTATTGGTTGCGTTGTGTATCCAGCAACTTTTACACAAGCCCCTGGCGTGATTCGCCACGTTGAAGGTAATCGTTTCCCATTGGGTGAGTTGGACGGCAAGAATTCTGAGCGCATTCAGAAGATGTCCGAGATGATGGGCGCGGCAGGATTTAAGTCTCCAATCTTGGATGACATCCGTTCCGAAATCTGGCTCAAGCTTTGGGGCAATATGACTTTCAATCCAATCAGCTCGCTAACTCATGGTACCTTGGAAGGCATATGCCAATATCCTTTGACTAAAGAATTAGCGCGTAGCATGATGGCTGAAGCTCAGACCATCGCTGAGAAATTGGGCGTTACTTTCCGTGTTGATATTGAGCGCCGTATCGCTGGTGCCGAGAAAGTTGGTAAGCATAAAACTTCTATGTTGCAAGACTTAGAAGCAGGTCGCAGCCTAGAGATTGACGCGTTGTTGGGTTCTGTTATTGAGCTTGGCAAGATCACTCAAACTCCAACGCCTTGCTTGAACACTGTATTTGCTTTGACTAAATACTTGGATGAAAATGTACAGGCTTCGAAAGGCAGCTTAGCGTTGCCATCTGTTTCTGGTTACTAAAAAGCAAAGATTCTTCAAATAAAAAATCCCTTGCTAGTGAACCTAGCAAGGGATTTTGTTTTATACAAACCTAAATTACTCGAAGCGATTATCGAGACGCCCCACGCCTTCAATAATGATGCTGACATTGCTGCCAGGTTTCATGGAGCCAACGCCTACTGAAGTGCCGCAAGCAATGATGTCTCCTGGCGAGAGTGGTACATCTTGAGAAATTAGGCTCACCAATTTAGCGGGCGAGAAAATCATATCTGAAATAGGGTAGTTTTGACGCTCTTGATCATTCAGAATGGTCTTGATCGTGAGCTTGCTGGGATCAACATCGGTGGTGATGTAAGGACCAAAGACACCAAAGGTGTTAAAGCTTTTTGCGCGGGTCCACTGTGCATAACCAGGGTCACGGTTGAGAATTTCAATGGCAGTCACGTCGTTAATGCAGGTGTAGCCAAAGATCGCTTTTGCTGCCTCTGCTTCATCAGCTTCATGGCAGCGCTTGCCAATCACAATGCCAAGCTCCCCTTCATAAACTACTTTTCCGGAATAGGACTTCGGAGTGCGAATGACTTGGTTTGCTGCCAAGAAAGAGTTGTTGCCTTTGAGGAAGTACAAAGGCTCAGCAGGTACAGCATGCTCAAGCTTGGTTACCAATGCATGGAAGTTATCCACCATCGCAACCATCTTAGAAGGAGTGCAGGGGATATCAATGCTCACGTCGGATAGTTTGAGGGAAGTACCGGTGGCTTTGGCCCCATTAAATAAGTCGCCTTCATACACGGCAATTTGGTCGCCCTCTACTTGCCCCAAACCACTTTTTCCTTGGTGCTGAAATCTAAGCCACTGAGCCATAATAAGTTCCTATGAGGTTAAATATTTGATATGCAATATCTTACAGGGATGAATTGATGTCTAAGACTTCTGAGCTCACGTTTGCACCAGAGCAGGATCAGCCAGTACGCTACATGGAGCGCACTCGAAGCTATTACCTAGGCTTAGGCTATGAGAATCCTTATGTATGGGCACACTACATTGATGTCCCATTTAGCCGATTGAAGAAGCCTCTGGCTCAGTCTGTGTTGGGATTGGTCACTACTGCTGTTCCCTATGATCCTGACAAGGGGCTTCAAGGCCAGGGCGCTCCATACAATGCTGCAGCCAAGTTTTATCAGCCTTATCGACTATCTATCGATAGCAGCATTGATTTACGAATTGCGCATGTGGGAATCGATCGCAAGAACGCCAATATGGAAGACACTTCTTGTTGGTTTCCATTGGGTGCTGCTAAACGAGGGGTTGCAGCGGGAAGAGTGGGTGCGCTTTCAGACCATTTTTATGGACTTCCTACCAATCGAAGTCAGCGACACACCTTAGAGGTAGATGCCCCTCGTATTTTAGAAATGCTCCAGGCGGATGGTGTAGATGTGGCCGTATTAATTCCGAATTGTCCGATTTGCCATCAGAGTCAAAGTTTGCTTGCGCGTTATTTGGAATCAGCGGGAATTGCAACTGTGCTGATGGGCGCGGCTAAAGATATTGTTGAGTATTGCGGTGTGCCACGATTTTTATTTAGCGATTTTCCTTTAGGAAATGCAGCTGCAAAACCAAATGACATTGCTTCACAGGATCTTAATTTTGAGTTGGCTTTGCAGATCCTAGAGTCTGCTCCTACTGCTCGCACAACGGTTCAGTCACCGCTAATTTGGTCAACCGATCCAGCATGGAAATTGGATTACTCAAATCTTGAGAGCTTATCTGCGCAAGAAATCACACGCTTGCGTGAAGAGGCGGAACAAGCTCGGATTACTGCGCGTGAGCTTAGGGTTAACAACCTAGGATCTTAGGTCTGTCTCGTCAGAGAGTAAGCGCACAGTGCTTCCAGCGCTTTACTGGCCTCATTTGCGGGGAAGTCTTTCAGGCAGGCTAATGCTAAGTCAGCCTCACGTTTGGCTGCCGCTTGTGTGTAATCGAGCGCGCCAGAGTTTTGTACTGCAGCCAGAATTTGTACAAAGACATCCTCTGGTAAATCTTGGTTTTGCTCAATTGCCGCGCGTACTAAAAGACGCTCTTCACTGCTGCCGTTTTCTAATAAGTAGATCAGTGGCAGGGTAGGCTTTCCTTCGCGCAAATCATCACCAGCGTTTTTCCCCATCTGCGCTGCATTGGCGGTGTAATCCAGCAAGTCATCCATCAGTTGAAAAGCAGTACCAATGTGACGCCCAAATGCAGCGGCTTGTTCGCGTTGCGCATTTGTGGCATTAGCCAGAATGGCACCGAGTTCTGTTGAGGCTTCAAAGAGCTTGGCAGTTTTATAACGAATCACCTGAAGATAGCTAGCCTCATCTACTTCTGGGTCATTCATATTCAGAAGTTGCAATACTTCGCCTTCAGCAATCGTATTGGTTGCATCTGACAAAATTTGCATCACCCGAAGATCATTCGGCCCTACCATCATCTGGAAGGCTCGGGAATACAAAAAGTCACCCACTAGTACGCTGGCAGCATTGCCAAAGGCAGCATTAGCAGTTTCGCGCCCCCTTCTGAGGGTGGATTCATCAACGACGTCATCGTGCAAGAGGGTAGCGGTGTGGATGAATTCAACTACAGCAGACATTTCCAAGGTGTGGAGGGTTTCCTGGCCATTGGCTAAGGCTTTAGCCACCAGCATCAATAAAGCGGGCCGGACCCGTTTTCCGCCGGCTTGGATGATATAGGTCGAAATTTGGTCAATTAAGGCCACTTTTGAGGCCAAGCGCTGGCGAATGACCTCGTCTAAGGCCTTGAAATCTAAGGCAATTGGGGCCAGGATTTGGCTTAAGTCATTGATTTTGACAGTGCTGGGCATGCAAGATATAATAATGGGCTTAGCTGGTCCAGGGTGGATTAGCTTAAATGTAGATATTAATTGAGGTTTCAAACCATGTACGCGGTCATAAAAACCGGTGGCAAACAGTATAAAGTTGCTGCAGGCGAAAAATTGAAAATAGAACAGATACCAGCGGAAATCGGCAGCGAAATCACTCTTGACCAAGTCCTCGCCGTTGGCGAAGGCGCTTCACTGAAATTAGGTGATCCATTGGTTAATGGTGCAGCTGTGATGGCCACTGTCGTCTCCCAGGGACGTCACGATAAAGTGACAATCTTTAAGATGCGCCGTCGCAAGCATTATCAAAAGCACCAAGGCCATCGTCAGAATTTCACTGAAATTTTGATCAACACGATTAAAGCCTAATTCAGGGTAGGAGAAAGATATGGCACAGAAAAAAGGCGGCGGCTCAACACGAAATGGCCGCGACTCAGAATCGAAACGCTTAGGCGTTAAGGTATTTGGCGGCGAGCACATTAATGCTGGCAGCATCATCATTCGTCAACGTGGCACACGCGTTCATCCAGGTGCTAACGTTGGTATTGGTAAGGATCACACTTTGTTTGCCTTAATTGACGGACAAGTGGAATTCGGCGTTAAGGGTGCTTTGAAGAAGGCCCAAGTTTCAGTCTTGCCTCGTTCATAAGGCGCCTGACTGAGACACGTTTGATTCAGATTTATTCCGAATTTAACTCTTAGGAACAGGCCTCGCTAAGCGAGGCCTTTTTTATTCATGAAATTTATAGACGAAGCACGTATCGAAGTAATTGCCGGGCAAGGTGGTGCCGGAAGTGCCTCCATGCGCCGCGAAAAGTTCATTGAATTTGGCGGTCCAGATGGTGGTGACGGCGGCAAAGGTGGAAGCGTTTGGGCGATAGCCGATCGCAACATCAACACCTTAATTGATTATCGTTACGCAAAGACACACACTGCAAAAAATGGTGAGCCCGGTCGTGGCGCCGATTGCTATGGTCGCGCTGGCGATGATATCGAGTTGCGTATGCCAGTTGGTACGATCATTGCTGACTATGAAACTGGCGAGCCAATTGCTGACTTAACTACACATGGCGAACGACTTTGTTTAGCCCAAGGTGGTGTTGGTGGTTGGGGCAATATTCACTTTAAGAGCAGCACGAATAGAGCGCCACGTCAAAAGACGAATGGCAAAGAAGGCGAGCGTCGCAAGCTGAAACTGGAGTTGAAGGTTTTGGCAGACGTAGGCTTGTTGGGTATGCCAAATGCCGGTAAATCTACTTTGATTACTGCTGTGTCGAATGCTCGTCCGAAGATTGCGGATTATCCATTTACTACCTTGCATCCAAATTTGGGTGTAGTGCGCGTGGGTGCTGAACGCAGCTTTGTCATTGCTGATATTCCTGGATTGATTGAAGGTGCAGCAGAAGGTGCTGGTCTAGGTCATCGATTCTTAAGGCACCTTCAGCGTACTGGCGTACTTTTACATCTGGTGGATGTTGCGCCATTTGATGAGAATATTGATCCAGTGGCTGATGCAGTCGCGATTGTGAACGAGTTGCGTAAGTATGATGAAGCTTTAGTTGAGAAACCACGTTGGTTGGTGCTCAATAAAGTCGATATGATTCCTGAGGAAGATCGCAAGAAAGTTGTGGCTGACTTTGTGAAAAAGTTTAAGTGGAAAGGTCCCGTTTTTGAGATCTCTGCTTTGACGGGTTTAGGTTGCGATAAGCTTTGCTATTCCTTGCAAGATTATTTAGATTCTGTACGTAGAGACCGTGATGATGCCGATGAGCGTGCTCAAGATCCACGTTATCAAGATCAATCAGAAGATAAAAAACCAGATTAAATATTTGACTTACTTTTTGCTATGAACGCTAAAAAAACTCAACGAATTGTTGTCAAAGTAGGCTCAAGCCTGGTCACCAATAATGGTGAGGGCTTGGATCATGCTGCGATTGCGATGTGGGCTGAGCAAATGGCAGGCCTATTGAAGGCTGGTCACGAAGTGTTGATGGTGAGTTCGGGTGCGATTGCTGAGGGTATGCAGCGTTTGGGCTGGGCAAAACGCCCACAAGAAATTCATCAATTGCAAGCTGCTGCTGCAGTGGGTCAAATGGGTCTAGTGCAGGTTTATGAAAGTTGTTTTGCACGCTTTAATTTGCGTAGTGCACAGATCTTGCTAACAAATGCAGACTTAGCGGATGCGGGGCGCAATGCCAATGCAAGAGCTACTTTGGATACTTTGTTGAAGTTGGGTGTAGTCCCTATCATCAATGAGAATGACACCGTAGTCACTGATGAAATTAAGTTTGGCGACAACGATAGTCTTGCTGCTTTGGTGACGAATTTAATTCATGCTGATTTATTGGTTATTTTGACTGATCAGGGCGGGCTCTTTACTGCCGATCCACGTCAAAACCCTAATGCCACGTTGCTCTCCGAGGCGGTTGCTGGCGATCCAGTGCTAGAAAAAATGGCTGGTGGGGCGGCTAGTGAGCTCAGTAAAGGCGGCATGCTGACGAAAGTATTGGCAGCCAAAATTGCTGTAAAAACTGGCGCAGTCACAGTTATTGCCTCTGGGCGCGAACCCAATGTTCTTACCCGTCTTATGGCAGGTGAGCAGATTGGCACTCGCTTAAGCGCCAAGTAAGAACCCTTCAATTCTGTTTTACTGAACCCCGTACGAATTGGTTGGCTTTGTGCTGCCAGTAAAGTCTTTTGCATTGAGCGATTGCAGAATATTCTTAATATTCTTTTCTTGGGAGTCGAAGTTACAAAACGCGCCTTGGGCCAAAGCTGCTTGATATCGATTGGGCACATTGCTTTGAATCGCACGCCAGCTAGATAGAGGATTTTCTCGCCAAGTATTGTTCTCTAGGGTGCCGTAAAGGCGCCACTGAAATGAGTCGCAGCGTACCCCTTCATATTGGCTTTGTACATTACCGTTTGGACTTGTCAGTACAACAATGTAGCGTGTGACACCATCTGCACCAATCAGGATGGAATCTGTATCAACCGCAAATTTGAAAATAGTGTGTTGAGATACATAAAAAGGCACAAGGGTTTTTGGGTTGGGCGGATTTAAGGGCATAGTAGTCGTACCCTCCTTAAATACCATTGGTGCGAATGGGTCTAGACCACTTTGCAGAGGGTCTCCAGCGCAGCCAATAACAAAGCTCACAATGGTGATGCAGCTTATATAGAGGCTATATTTTCGCAAAGCATTATTCATGTTCTTTATCCGATTTTTCAGATGATTTGTTTTGATCTTCATGGTCAGCATAAAAAGACTGGATCATATCTAGCGGTGTTCCCCAGGCCAGTTGTTGCATGCGCATACCTCGGGAAAGATAGCGAGCCAATTCGGACAAAGCCAATTGATACACTTCCCGTTTGAAGCCAATAACAGCATCTAATTGAATCCAAAAGGGCACCCAACGCCAAGCATCAAACTCGGGGTGCTCGGAGGCGCGAAGTTGAATATCGCTATCTAAGCCTACTAGGCGCAATAAAAACCAAATCTGTTTTTGTCCTCGATAGGCTGCTCGATGGACGCGTGTGGAGTTTTGACGGCGTAGGTATTCCTCAGGGACGTCATAACGAAGCCAATCCCTGGTGCGTCCAATAATTTGGACATGCTCCGGCAGTAAGCCAACCTCCTCTTGCAATTCGCGGTACATCGCCTGTTCAGGGCTTTCACCATGCTGAATCCCACCCTGTGGGAACTGCCACGAATGCTGCCCAACGCGTTTTCCCCAGAAAACCTCGTTACGGCTGTTGAGGAGGACAATGCCGACATTCGGGCGATACCCTTCACGGTCAAGCATGATCGTGCCTCAAATCCTTTAAAATCAACGATTTGATTATATCCATACATGAAAGCCTCACAATCATTTCTCGCCACACTAAAAGAAGCCCCCTCCGACGCTGAGGTGGTTTCGCACAAACTCATGGTGCGTGCAGGTTTAATTCGTAAGCTCAGCGCAGGCATATACAACTATTTGCCGTTGGGTTTGAAGGTCATTCGCAAAGTGGAAAACATCATTCGCGAAGAAATGAATCGTGCTGGCGCAATTGAATTGCTCATGCCAATGATTCAGCCTGCTGAATTATGGCAAGAGACTGGCCGTTGGGAAAAGATGGGGCCTGAGTTGCTGCGTATCAAAGATCGTCATGATCGTGATTTCTTGATTCAGCCAACCTCCGAAGAAGTCATTACTGATTTAGCGCGCAATGAGATTAAGAGTTACAAGCAATTGCCTGTGAACTTCTATCAAATTCAAACCAAGTTCCGCGACGAGCGTCGCCCTCGTTTTGGCATCATGCGTGGTCGTGAGTTCAGCATGAAAGATGCTTACTCATTTGATCGTGATGTTGAAGGTCTCAAGAAGTCTTATCAGGTGATGTTTGATGCGTACACTCGGATCTTTAAACGTATGGGTTTAGAGTTCCGTGCAGTGACTGCTGACAATGGCGCCATTGGCGGCTCTGGTAGCCAAGAGTTCCACGTGATTGCCGATACTGGTGAAGATGCCATTGTCTATTGCCCGAGCTCTGATTACGCTGCGAACTTAGAGGCAGCAGAGTCATTGGCTTTAATTGCTAGTCGTGCTGCAGCGTCTGCGGCAATGACGAAAGTACCAACGCCCGATAAAACCAACTGCGCTGATGTAGCGAAGTTCTTAAGTATTCCACTTGAGAGCACTGTGAAGTCACTGCTGTTTGCTGCTGATCAAGAAAAAGGACCAGCAAAACTCTTTATGTTGTTGGTGCGCGGCGATCACGAACTCAATGAAGTCAAGGCTAGCAAGATCCCTGGAATGGCAGAGTCACGTTTTGCTACTGAAGCAGAAATTAAACAAGCTTGTAATGCACCAGCTGGTTATTTGGGTCCTGTTGGTGTGAGTGCTGATGTAACTGTTGTTGCTGATCGCACCGTTGCCAATATGGCAGATTTTGTTTGTGGCGCTAATGATGCTGGTCAGCATTTAACGGGTGTGAACTGGGGTCGTGATTTACCTGAGCCATTGGTATTGGATATTCGTAATGCCGTAATTGGTGATCCTTCACCCGACGGCAAGGGTGTTGTAGACATCTGCCGTGGTATTGAAGTTGGACATGTATTTCAATTGGGCACACGTTATTCAGAGGCCATGGGCTGCACTTACTTGGATCAACAAGGTAAAGCACAGCCGATGGTGATGGGTTGCTACGGCATTGGCGTTACTCGCTTGCTTGGTGCTGCGATTGAGCAGGGTCATGACGACAAGGGCATTATTTGGCCAATCTCGATGGCGCCATTTGAAGTGGTCATTTGTCCGATGGGTTACGAGAAATCGGAAGCTGTTAAAGCGGCATGCGATCAATTGCATGATGACTTATTGGCTGCTGGCATTGACGTGATTTTGGATGACCGTAATGAACGCCCAGGTGCGATGTTTGCAGACTGGGAGTTGATTGGAGCGCCATTCCGCGTCGTCATTGGCGACCGTGGTTTGGCAGATTCTCAAGTGGAATTTAAAGGTCGTACTGATGCTGAGTCTCAGAACATCCCACTAAATGACATCAAAGCTAAGGTGATTGCTGCGGTACAAACCGCTAAACAGTCTATCGTTTAAGCAAGCCCTCGCTTCAGTTATCTCTTCAGTTTTTTTAGATTTAATTATTTTTTAAAGAGCCCGCCAATTCCCTTGGCGGCTCCTTTTGCAGCCATGCTAGCCATGGTGCGCGCCATTTTCCCGCCCTTGAATTGCTTCATCATGGTTTGCATTTGCTCGAATTGAGCAAGCAGGCGGTTTACTTCTTGCACCTCAACTCCAGAACCAGCGGCGATGCGTCGTTTACGGCTGGCCTTCAGTAATTCAGGCTTTCTGCGCTCTTGAGGTGTCATGCTGTCAATAATGCCGCGCATACGCGTAGTTTGTTTATCGGCATGACTAAGGTTTGCTTTGGAGGCTGCTTGAGCAACTTGACTTGGTAACTTGTCCATCAAGCTTGCCATGCCACCCATTTTTTGCATCTGCATGAGTTGATCTCGAAAATCTTCTAGATCAAATCCACCTTTAGAAATCTTACTGGCTAATTTTTCTGCTTTAGCAACGTCAACGTGTTGTTGAGCTTGTTCGACCAAGGCCAAAATATCGCCCATGCCCAAGATGCGGTTAGCCATACGCTCTGCATCAAACGCTTCAAGGCCATCCATCTTCTCGGCGACACCGATAAATTTGAGAGGTACACCAGTCACTTGGCGGACAGAGAGGGCTGCGCCACCACGGGAGTCACCATCTAACTTCGTGAGAATCACACCAGTCAATGGCAGGGCTTCGTGGAAGGCTTTAGCAGTATTGACGGCATCTTGTCCAAGCATGGCGTCAACTACGAATAAGGTTTCGATGGGATTGAGGCTGGCATGTAAGGTTTTGATTTCTTGCATGAGCGCTTCATCGATGCCTAAACGACCTGCAGTATCTACCAAGACGACATCAAAGTAGTGGCGGCGTGCCCAGTCAAGAGCAGCAAGTGCAATGTCATTTGGCTTTTGACTAATATCGCTTGGGAAAAATTCTGCACCAACCTGCTTGGTAACAGTCTCTAATTGCTCGATTGCTGCTGGACGATAGACGTCACAAGAAACCGTGAGAACTTTCTTCTTCTTTTTTTCTTGTAGCCATTTAGCCAGTTTGCCAACAGAAGTTGTTTTACCGGCACCCTGTAAACCGGCCATCAATATGACTGCGGGCGGTTGAGTGGCTAAATTGAGTTCGCCACTTTGATTGGTGTCGCCCATCATTACTTGGGCTAGCTCGCGCTGAACTACACCAACAAGAGCTTGACCTGGGCTTAAGCTACCAACCACTTCCTCGCCAAGGGCTTTGAATTTAATTTGTTCAAGCAAGGACTTGACTACTGGCAGGGCTACGTCAGCCTCCAATAGGGCTAAACGGATTTCCCGCAGCATTTCTGCGGTATTGGCTTCGGTTAGGCGGGCTTGGCCCCGCATTGTTTTAACAACGCGAGATAGACGGTCGGTGAGGTTTTCTAGCATTTATCGATTAGACTTTCCAGATGGATATTTTAGGTTACTCAAGTTACGGATGGCTGCCTTCAGCACTTTATTTAGTGCTTTTGCTGGTTTTGAGCTTCAAAGCCAAGAGTGGCATGGAGTCTCGGCTCTCCAGCGCCCTTGTACAGGCTGCTATTTTTATGATTTTGGTGATTCATGGGGTGCAACTGCATGACTCCGTATTCACTCCCCAGGGTTTTGTATTTGGTTTTGCGCAAGATTTGTCTTTGATTGCCTGGGTTGGCTTGGCTTTTTATTGGTTTCAGTCTTGGTTTTTGCCCATCTCTAGCTTGCGTTGGATGGCGTTAATGTTTGCGCTCATTTGCGCATTTTTACCCGCCGTTTTTCCAGGAACCTTGCTTTCGCCTAAGGCTGTATCTGATCCCTGGTTTAAGGGCCACTTTGTAGTGGCAACGGTTGCGGTGGGCTTACTGAGTCTGGCGGCTATGCATGCCATGCTCATGAGTGTGCAAGATCGGGCTTTGCATCGTCAGTTAGCCATTGTTCCCAATGGTCGCTTAGCTCATTGGTTAGAGGATCTGCCTCCGCTAATGACGATGGAAAGTCTTTTATTCAATTTGTTATACGTTGGTTTTGCGCTGTTGAGTTTGACTGTGTTCTCAGGACTGCTCTTCTCGCAGACTTTGTTTGGCAGACCTCTCGTGTTTGATCACAAAACTATTTTCGCTTTAGTCTCGTGGTTTTTGTTTGCAGGTTTATTGATAGCGCGCTGGCGAGTAGGCTTGCGTGGCAGAGCTGCCATTCGCTGGGTATTAAGTGCTTACACTGCTCTGTTACTTGCTTATGTTGGTAGTCGCTTTGTAGTTGAAGTTATTTTGCAGAGGACTTAATCCTTGTTTAAGTGGCTTTTATTGTTTGCTGGCGCTGGCCTTTTGTATCTTTGGATTAAGGGTAAAAAGCAGGCGGAACTGAGTGCAGGAAATGCCTCCAAACCCAATAAAAATAAGCCCGAGAGGGCGCCTACTGCGCCTGAGGTAATGGTGCAATGCCAATACTGCAAAGTACATCTTCCTAGATCAGAATCCTTCACTTGCGACGAGCGTTTTTATTGCTCAACAGAACATCTTCAAGCATTGGATTCACAGGGTTGGCTTGGTGATGCGCAGTGGCGTATTTCTCCCAATCAAGACGTGAGACCGGAAAATGTTCAGCCTGATTTAGTAGTCATTCATCACATTAGCCTTCCGCCGGGTGCATTTAGAAATCAATCGTCTAGTCAGCACATTGTTGATTTTTTCCAAAATAAGCTGGATCCAAATAGACATCCTTATTTTGCGGAGATTGCTGGTCAGAAAGTATCCAGCCATTTTTTAATTACGCGCTCAGGTGAGTTAATCCAGTTTGTATCGACTCAGAACAAAGCCTGGCATGCCGGTAAGTCGAATTTTCTGGGTCGAGAAAGGTGTAATGACTTTTCGATTGGTATAGAGCTTGAGGGAGATGGCGATACACCATTCGAAGCTGCGCAGTATTTAGTATTGGCAAAGCTGATTAAAAAATTGATGAGCACATACCCACTTTTGCAATTCGCTGGGCATAGCGACATTGCACCCGATCGTAAAACTGATCCTGGAATTTCTTTTGATTGGAAAAAGTTCCAAAAAGAGACAGCCATTTCGACTGAAAAATTACCTTTTGGTCTAAGCTCTCGATAGTATTGATTTTGTATGTGAGCGTACGCTTACTTTTTTAGCCTTTGTCTAAAAGGGCTAAAAATTCCGCACCAAAATGACCCCAAAATAAGTAGAAAACTTAGTAAAAATACTAATAAATATTTGTCATAAATGGCTTACCAATTATCAAATATTTCCCTATACTTAGTGCCTAACGCGCTTTAAGACACTAGATGTAGTGTCTGAGTCCAGCAATACCCCATTGTTTTTTAACGATATTTTGTCCAAATAACTATATATAGACGCAGGAGCAACATGACATACGCTAATCCACAGACAGCAGATCAATCCGCTGGAGCGAATAACCCAGGAATGAGTCCTGCGGGGGCAATGAATCAGACCCCTTCTGCCGGCTTTGTAGCCGGTGGTGTTGGTGGCACTCAGGCAACACAATTGTCTGATTACAAAATCATTCGCCGTAATGGTTCAGTTGTGGCATTTGAGCCATCCAAAATTGCGATTGCTGTAACAAAAGCATTTTTAGCAGTGAATGGCGGTCAAGGTGCAGCATCTGCACGTGTCCGCGAACAAGTAGAGCAGTTGACCCATTCTGTTGTGCGCGCATTGCTGCGTAGCCGTCCGAATGGTGGAACTTTCCATATTGAAGATATTCAAGACCAAGTTGAATTGGCTTTGATGCGTAGCGGTGAGCATAACGTTGCCCGTGCTTACGTTCTCTATCGTGAAAAGCGTAATCAAGAACGTGCTGCTCAGCAAGAAGTGTCCCAAGAGGCGCAATCTGCAAATCAAGCTGGCGAGTCTGGCATCAAAGTAACCGATAACGGTGTTGAGAAGTGGCTTGATATGGCTGCTTTGCGTACCGTAATTGAGGCGGCTTGCGAAGGTTTGGGCACTCATATTGACGCTACACCAATCATTACTGAAACTATCAAGAACTTGTACGACGGCGTACCAATGGCGCAGGTATATGACTCCGCTATTTTGGCTTCCCGCACTTTGATTGAAAAAGATCCTGCATACAGCCAAGTAACAGCGCGTATCTTGATGCACGTGATTCGTAAAGAAATTTTTGGTAAGGAAGTATTGCAGGGCGATACGCAAGCTGAATACGGCACTTACTTCGCCAAATACATCAATGAAGGTATTTCTGCAGAGTTGTTGGATCCACGTATGCGTGAGTTTGACTTGCCACGTTTGGCTGCTGCTTTGAACGCCAGCCGTGACTTGCAGTTCAATTACCTTGGTTTACAGACTTTGTATGACCGCTATTTCTTGCATATTGAAGAGCGTCGTATTGAAATGCCACAGGCTTTCTTTATGCGCGTTGCAATGGGCTTGGCTTTAAATGAGATGGATCGCGAACGTCGCGCCATCGAATTCTATGAAATCCTTTCTACATTTGATTTCATGTCCAGCACCCCAACATTGTTCAACTCAGCAACTACTCGTCCTCAGCTTTCTAGCTGCTATTTGACAACAGTGGATGATGATTTGGATGGCATCTATGAAGCGTTGAAAGAAAACGCGTTGCTGTCTAAGTTTGCAGGTGGTTTGGGCAATGACTGGACTAATGTTCGTGCATTGGGTAGCCATATCAAAGGCACTAACGGTAAATCACAAGGTG
Source organism: Polynucleobacter sp. VK25 (assembly GCF_018687355.1). NCBI lineage: Bacteria > Pseudomonadati > Pseudomonadota > Betaproteobacteria > Burkholderiales > Burkholderiaceae > Polynucleobacter > Polynucleobacter sp. VK25. The sequence goes on from NZ_CP061288.1 coordinate 193,660, forward strand.
TTGTGCCATTCTTGAAGGTGGTAAACGACACTGCCGTTGCTGTTAACCAAGGCGGTAAGCGTAAGGGTGCGGTTTGCGCCTACTTAGAAACATGGCACTTAGATATCGAAGAGTTCTTGGAGTTGCGTAAGAACACAGGTGATGACCGTCGTCGTACCCATGACATGAATACCTCCAACTGGATTCCTGACTTGTTCATGAAGCGTGTGATGGAAGGTGGCGATTGGACTTTGTTCTCACCATCTAATACCCCTGATTTGCATGATAAATTCGGTAGAGCGTTTGAAGAGGCGTATGTTGCCTATGAGCAAAAGGCTGATCGTGGTGAATTAAAGCCATTCCGTCGTATTCCAGCGCAGCAATTGTGGCGCAAGATGCTTGGTATGTTGTTTGAAACTGGCCACCCATGGATTACTTTCAAAGATCCTTGCAACATCCGTAGCCCACAACAGCATATTGGTGTAGTTCACTCATCTAACCTCTGTACTGAGATCACCCTCAATACAAATGAGACTGAGATTGCAGTTTGTAACTTAGGCTCTGTGAACTTAACTGCTCACATGACAACTGATGCCAATGGCAAGATGATTTTGGATCACGAGAAGCTCCAAAAAACCGTCCGCACTGCAATGCGCATGTTGGACAACGTGATTGATATCAACTACTACGCAGTGGCTAAAGCACGTAACTCGAACTTGAAGCACCGTCCAGTCGGCATGGGAATCATGGGCTTCCAGGATTGCTTGCATATGCAGCGTATTCCTTACGCTAGCGATGAGGCTGTGAAGTTTGCGGATTCTTCTATGGAAGCAGTTTGCTACTACGCTTATCAGGCATCTAATGAGCTAGCTGAAGAGCGTGGCGTTTACAGCACCTACAAAGGATCTTTATGGGATCGCGACATTCTCCCGCAGGATTCAGTAGCGATGTTGGCGGCCGAGCGCGGTGGTTACGTAGAAGTGGATAATTCTTCCACTATGGACTGGAGCGGTTTGCGTGCACGTATCAAGCAACACGGTATGCGTAATTCCAATTGCGTAGCAATTGCGCCAACCGCAACGATTTCAAACATCATTGGTGTTTCTGCTTGTATCGAGCCAACATTCCAGAACTTGTTCGTGAAATCCAACCTTTCTGGCGAATTCACAGTGGTAAACGAGTACTTGGTACGTGATTTGAAAGATCGCGGTCTCTGGGACGAAGTGATGATTGCTGACTTGAAGTACTTTGATGGCACTTTGTCTAAAATTGACCGTATTCCACAGGATTTGCGTGATTTGTATGCGACCGCCTTCGAAGTGGAGCCAAGCTGGTTGGTTGAAGCTGCTTCACGTCGTCAGAAGTGGATCGACCAAGCTCAGTCACTCAACATCTACATGGGTGGCGCTTCCGGTAAGAAATTGGACGATACCTACAAGTTGGCTTGGTTGCGCGGCTTGAAGACTACTTACTACCTCCGCACGATGGCTGCAACCCACGTTGAGAAATCAACAGTTGCTAGCGGTCAGTTGAACTCCGTTTCTAGCGGTGGCGGTGTAAATGGTACTGATGCAGCCGCCGCACAAGAAGCTGATGGCCCAGTTTGCACAATGCGCCCAGGCGACGCTGGTTTCGAAGAATGTGAAGCATGCCAATAAGCCATTTGCTTATTGGTCAGATATAAGAAAAGAAGAAATTAGGAGAAAGTTATGTTGAATTGGGAAGAGGAAGTTGCTCCAGCACTAGCGAAAGCTGGTCTTGCACCGCAGCCGGTTGCAGTGGAGCCACAACGCCCACAGGTAGATCAGGTTGCTCAAGTAGCCCCTCAAGTTGCTACTACTGCCCCAGCGCAAGCTGCTGCAGTTGGCGGCGCTGCCTTGCGTGTCAATGCCGCTGATAAGCGCGTGATTAATGCCAAGACTGACGTAAATCAGTTGGTTCCATTTAAATATAAGTGGGCTTGGGAGAAGTATTTAGCTGGTTGTGCAAACCACTGGATGCCGCAAGAGATCAATATGAACCGTGATATCGCGCTTTGGAAAGATCCAAATGGCCTGACAGAAGATGAGCGTCGCATCATCAAGCGCAATCTCGGTTTCTTTACCACTGCCGATTCTTTGGCAGCAAACAACATTGTTTTGGGTACTTATCGCCACATTACCGCCCCAGAATGCCGCCAATACCTATTGCGCCAGGCTTTTGAAGAGGCAATTCATACTCACGCGTACCAATATATTGTGGAGTCTTTGGGCTTAGATCAGTCCGAAATCTTCAATGCGTACAACGAGATTGAGTCAATTCGTGCCAAAGATGAGTTCTTGATTCCTTACATTGATGTACTTACCAACCCAAATTTCAAGACTGGCACATTAGAAGCTGACCAAACATTGCTCCGTTCGCTGATTGTTTTTGCTTGCGTAATGGAAGGTTTGTTCTTTTATGTTGGTTTTACGCAAATACTTGCAATGGGTCGTCAAAACAAAATGACGGGTGCTGCTGAGCAGTATCAATACATCCTTCGCGATGAGTCAATGCACTGCAATTTCGGCATCGATTTGATTAACCAAATCAAGCTGGAGAACCCGCAGTTATGGACTTCCGAGTTCAAAGACGAGATTAAATCTATCTTCGAAAAAGCAGTCGAATTAGAGTACCGTTATGCCGAAGATACGATGCCTCGCGGAGTGCTCGGACTGAACGCTCCGATGTTCAAAGGGTACCTAAGATACATCTGTAATCGCAGATGTTTGCAAATAGGACTTGACGCGATGTTCCCAAATGAAGAGAATCCATTTCCATGGATGTCAGAAATGATTGATCTGAAAAAAGAACGAAACTTTTTTGAGACACGCGTTATTGAGTATCAAACTGGCGGTGCGCTAAGTTGGGAGTAGTAAGCAGTAAGTAAGCGCATAGCCGGCTAAATTGGAGATTAGACGGTTGGATAGTTTAAGAAGTCAGCAAAAACAGACTCAAATCCGAAAACCCTTGCTCAAGGGTGCCTGGGCTATTCTCTCCATTTTTTCCAGCACATTTAAGAAGCCGTTGTCCTTTGGGACCACGGCTTTTTTTCCAGGATTCATTAGCGTGCAGCGCCTAGCATCAAGCCGCGCGCCGATGAATGGCTCGCTCGTCAGCTCCAAAAGGTTGCAAAACCAGGCGGAATTAGATGGTCGGGTCTTCTTAATGTAGTTTGTACTAATCCTCACGTGAAGGAGTATTAATATGGCAATCGCCAAGAAAAAACCTGCTGCAAAGAAACCAGCTGCTAAGAAAAAAGTAGCCGCTAAGAAGCCTGCTGCTAAAAAAGTAGCTAAGAAGCGTCCTGCTGCTAAAAAAGCTGCTGCTAAGAAGCCTGCTGCTAAAAAAGTAGCTAAGAAGCGTCCTGCTGCTAAAAAAGCTGCTGCTAAGAAGCCTGCTGCTAAAAAAGTAGCTAAGAAGCGTCCTGCTGCTAAAAAAGCTGCTCGTAAAGTAGCAAAAAAAAAGTAAGTAAGCCTGCTGCGAAGAAAGCGGGCTCTGCTGTAAAAAAGCCCGCGGCTAAGAAAGCTGCACCAGCGACTAGTGCGTTGAATCCTGCCGCTGCTTGGCCCTTCCCAACTGGCACACGTCCTTAATTGGACGGGTGTTACTAGAAGGGGTCTCTCACGAGACCCCTTTTTTATTGCCTAAAATTACCTAAAGTTTGATTGACTCAGATTTGAGTCGAGGTGCACATAAAGTGCTTAGAAGCTAAAGCCAAATGCCGTTTTAAATTGCTCAGTGATCTGATCTTTGCTGAGTTGGTGGTTTTGTGGGCCTTGGTGAGTAATCTTGATTGAACCCATCAAGCTAGCAAGTCGACCAGTGGTTTCCCAGTCCATGCCGCTTTCGAGGCCAAACAACAAGCCGCCGCGGAATGCATCGCCGCAACCGGTTGGATCAACCACTTTTGCGGCTGGTACTGGTGGAATGGCAATGCATTTACCATCAAAGTAGATATCAGCACCTTCAGCACCTTTGGTAACGATGAGTGCTTTGACTCGCTCAGCCACTTTTGCCAAGCTCAAGCCCGTTCTTTGAGAAAGCATTTCACCTTCATAGTCATTGACTGCTAAGTAAGTAGCAATATCGACTAGTTCAAGCAGTTCTGGGCCATTAAACATCGGCAAGCCTTGGCCTGGATCAAAAATAAAGGGAATGTTGGCTTCAGCTAGCTGATGGCAGTGCTCCCACATTCCTTGACGGCCATCAGGGGCAACGATTCCTAATTTAGCTGGCCCCTTAGCATTCTTGCTGCGCTCCGCGATAACTGCAGAAACTTGGTTGAGGTGAGATTCGCCCATTGCACCTGGATGAAATGCGGTAATTTGGTTATTGGCTTGATCGGTTGTGATCATGGCCTGTGCTGTAAATGCTTTATCGATTTGACGAATATGGCTTGCATCAATCTTCAATTGCTCAAGGCGGCTCATATATGGCGCAGCATCGCCACCAACCGTGGCCATAATGATCGGGTCGCCACCTAAAAGATTCAGGTTATAGGCAATATTGCCGGCACATCCACCGAATTCACGACGCATGGTTGGTACTAAGAACGCTACGTTCAGGATGTGAATCTGCTCAGGCAGGATTTGATCGGCAAATTTGCCTTCAAAGTTCATGATGGTGTCGTAGGCGATAGAGCCACAGATCAAGCTAGCCATAAATTACTTTCTTTCAAAAAATAAGGGGGTAAATGTGGTCGTAATAAATCAATTTAGGGGTAAAGCACTCTTACGCGATAGCCTGCGGCATTCAGTGGCAGGGCAATAGGAAGATCAAGCTGCAGCATTTCGCCAGAAGCGATTCCTTTTTTTAAAAAATCAGGATGAGCCTCTTGCCAATTTTTGGGTAACCACTCCTGTGGACTGAATTGCAGTGATTTGATTTCAGATTCCTCTGCATCAGTCAAAGAAATTTCTAAATTTGGTGGCAAAACTGCAATAGCTAGACGATTTTGTATCTCAACTTGCAATACAGATTGATTTGCAGCGTTTTTAAGCCCCTCTCGCGCGTTTTCTGTCGATAGTGCGGCTGAAGTTATTTTCCAAGCAGCAAAATCGCTTACAGCGCGATCTAGACATCCTAGTGCACGACAAAGTTTTGCATCAATGCGTTGTAAAACATGAAATGCATTCACCGAAATTGCATTGGATGTTCCATCAACACGCGGCGCTAATGTGGGAAGTAATGAATTCCTCGAAAGATGCTCACCAAAAACAAGTAAGAGCAACATTAAGACTGCGTATAGAGCTAACTTAAGACTTTTTTTTTGAGCAGGTGCAGCAAAAGTGTTGTCAGTGCCACTTTGATTGCTCTTATTTAGGGTGCCGTGTAGGCAAACCCAACCTTCACTCTCTTGCCAAACAGAAAGCTTTAGCCATTGGCTATAAGTCTCCATCACCTCTTCTGCTTGGCGGGCAAGTACACCGGACAACACAATGCGTCCGCCTACTTTCATCTTATTGACCAACGCAGGAGCGAGAACTTGGAGCGGATTAGCCAGGATATTGGCCATCACGATGTCATATTTAGTTTCTGCTGCAAGCTCTGCAGCGCCCTCATTCGGAAGAACAAAGCGAATGGTGGTGTTGTTGATTTCTGCATTACTGCGCGCCGCAACCATGGCTTGCGGGTCAATATCAGTGCCGATTACTGGATTGCAGCCCAGTTTTGCTGCGGCGATTGCCAAAATTCCTGATCCGCAACCGTAATCGAGCAGACTTTGATTCTGTAAATGATTTTGTTGTTCAAGCCAAAGCAGGCATAAATGCGTGGTGGGGTGACTTCCAGTCCCAAATGCTAGGCCAGGATCAACGGCAAGACAAATTGCATTTGGATCACTCGGTGCATCGTGCCAAGAAGGAACGACCCAAATACGCTCACCAATCTGAATGGGCGCAAATTGACTTTGGGTTAAACGAACCCAATCTTGCTCTTCAACGGTTTTTTCTTGAGGTGGACTTAGATGAAAGCCTGCCTCTTTGAGGGATGCCAGCAGTTCTGGAATAAATGTTGCGCTACCAGATGCATCAATTCCAGGATTAAAGAGCGCAGTTACTGCTGATCGGTCCCATGCTTGTACTTCTGGGTGAAGCCCAGGCTCGCCATAGAGTGGGTTTTCATCGTAGCCGCCTGCAGCGTCATCTTCAACAGTGACGGATAAGGCGCCTAACTCCAAAAGCGCATCACCTAAAGGCTCAGCAGTTTCGGCGGCTACCGTGAATATCAGTTCACGATAAGACATGAGGCGCTCCCATCACTTAGGCTTTACCGCGACTTGCAGCTTGCTCTTCTAAGCGATGCTCTAAGTAGTGAATGCTGGTGCCGCCCTCAATAAAGTTCGGATCCAGCATCAACTCACGATGAAGTGGGACATTGGTTGTGATCCCGTCAATCACCATCTCAGAGAGTGCAATTTGCATGCGACGAATGGCTTGCTCACGGGTATTGCCGTAAGAAATCAACTTGCCAATCATGGAGTCATAGTTTGATGGAACTACATAGCCACTATAGGCATGGGAATCAACGCGAATACCAGGACCGCCTGGCATGTGGAAAGAACCAATTTTTCCTGGGCTTGGAGTGAACTTGAACGGGTCTTCAGCATTTAACCGGCACTCAATTGCGTGTCCACGGAAAACAATGTCTTTCTGGCGATAACTTAACTTCAGGCCAGCGGCAATACGAATTTGCTCTTGAACAATGTCTACTCCAGTAATCATTTCGGTAACTGGATGCTCAACCTGCACGCGGGTATTCATCTCGATAAAGAAGAATTCGCCATCTTCGTAGAGGAATTCAAAGGTGCCTGCACCACGATAACCAATTTTGCGACAAGCTTCTGCGCAGCGCTCGCCAATTTTGGCGATGAGGCGACGATCAATGCCAGGTGCCGGAGCTTCTTCAATTACTTTTTGGTGACGACGCTGCATTGAGCAATCGCGCTCACCCAACCAAATGGCATTACCGTGGGTATCAGCCAAAATCTGAATCTCAACGTGACGAGGTTTTTCTAAAAACTTCTCCATATAGACTTCTGGATTGCCAAAGGCTCGGCCAGCTTCTTCACGCGTCATATTGACCGCATTAATGAGGGCTGCCTCAGTATGGACAACGCGCATACCGCGACCACCGCCTCCACCAGCCGCCTTAATGATGACTGGGTACCCAACTTTTTTCGCGGTAGTAATAATTTCTTTTGGATTATCAGGAAGTGCACCTTCTGATCCTGGTACGCAAGGCACACCAGCTTTAATCATGGCGCGTTTTGCGGAAACCTTATCACCCATTAAGCGAATCGATGCTGCAGTGGGGCCGATAAATGCGAAACCAGATTTCTCAACACGCTCTGCAAAGTCGGCGTTCTCAGAAAGAAAGCCATAACCAGGGTGGATTGCCTCTGCGTCAGTCACTTCCGCCGCAGAAATAATTGCTGGCATATTGAGGTAGCTGAGTGGAGATGGGGCTGGTCCGATGCAGACTGCCTCATCAGCTAGCTTTACATATTTCGCTTCTTTGTCTGCAGTGGAGTACACCACGACAGTTTTAATTCCCAACTCGCGGCATGCGCGTTGGATACGGAGAGCAATTTCTCCCCGATTGGCAATCAGAATCTTATCGAACATGTCGGCTCTGAGTTAAGTAACGGTGAATTGGAGTAAATCTAAAAGCAATGAATTAGGCGATGATGAAGAGCGGCTGATCAAATTCAACGCCTTGACCGTTTTCACACAAAATTTCTTTGATCACGCCAGCATGTTCAGATTCGATTTCGTTAAGTAACTTCATCGCCTCAATGATGCAAAGGGTTTGACCTACTTTTACGGTATCACCAATATTGACGAAATTTGGAGACTCTGGATTTGGGGCGCGATAAAAAGTGCCAACCATTGGAGACTTTGCAATAAAGCCAGTTTCAACAGCGGGTGCTTCAATAGCAGCTGCGGCTGGGGCAATAGCGTTGGCTGCGGGCGCTACTTGCATCGCTTGTACTGGCGCTGGATTTGCGTAGACCACCTGACCTGCTGGAGCAGCAGATCCTGCATTAACGATGCGAACGCGATCTTCACCTTCGTTTACTTCTAACTCCGAAATGCCTGATTCAGAGACTAAATCGATCAAGGTTTTGAGTTTTCTCAGATCCATACGAGTGCTTCCTCTCTTGTAATTCTTTAAGTAGTTTTATTTCTGTAAACGTGCAATGGCTGCTTGCAGCGCTAATTCATAGCCAATAGCGCCAAGACCACAAATCACCCCAGTCGCAATATCGGAGAGGTAAGAATGTTTGCGGAACTCTTCACGCTGATGAATATTGGATAAATGAACTTCGGTAAACGGGATAGCTACTCCCGCTAGGGCGTCGCGCAAGGCAACGCTGGTATGGGTGAAAGCGCCTGGATTGATGATGATGAAATCAACCCCATCTTGTTTGGCTTTTTGAATGCGGTCAATTAACTCGCCTTCATGATTGCTTTGGTAAGTGCCCAGATCAACTGATTTTGCTTTTGCCAGCTCACCGAGCTTTTGATGGATGTCTTCTAGGGTTGTTTTGCCGTAAACCTCAGGTTCACGGGTGCCTAATAGGTTTAGGTTTGGGCCCTGAATTACGAGAATTGAAGCTTTTTTCGACATAGATCCCTGTTTTTAGAGGCAGTTAAGCGTAGATTACTAAACAACTTCATGCTCTATTGCTTGTTAGAGAAAGTATACCTTTTTAAAGCTGGGAAAAGCTTAAAAAATGCTTCAAAAGCAGGTTTTTCACGAACTTTTCAGTGTAGATGTTGAAAAATACGGTACTTACTGCTTAATATTTAGGCGAATACTAAGGTTGGGGTAGGAGTTAAATCTGATTAAAAATACTTATAAAGCAGATTTAATGGCACTTCTAACGTCATCTTCGCTTATCTTTCCTAATTTGCTATAGCTTGCCTTACCCTTGGCATTAATAATGATGGTGTAAGGAAGGGCACCTTGGGAGTTTCCCAGCTGCTTAGAAAGATTGCTGCCCTCAAGACCGCCAATGACGATGGGATAGCCAACAGGGGTCTTTGAGAGAAATTCACGAATGTTAGATGGGGAATCGATGCCAATACCGACAAATAAGACATTTTGCTGCAAAAACTCTTGTTGAAGCTTGTCTAAAGTGGGCATTTCTTCAACGCAAGGGGGGCACCAAGATGCCCAAAAGTTCACCACCAGGACTTTTCCCTGCCATTTTTGGGTATCGACGGTTTTCCCGTCTGGCGTTTGCCAAGAGTTAGCAAAAAATGCTTTTACAGCCGGGTCACTGGCTAAGCCAGTTTTATAAATCCATTGCGAAGTGAATACCCCAGCAAGCAGTGCCAAAAGACTCATTGCGACGATGATGATCCATTGTCTGCGGTTCATTGCAACTCCTTCGCTAAAATTCGCTAATGCATATACATATCTTGGGCATTTGCGGTACTTTCATGGGCGGCATTGCCGCAATCGCGAGGCAGGCTGGACACCGCGTTACAGGCTGCGATGCCAACGTGTATCCACCAATGAGTACGCAACTTGAAGCTCAAGGCATTGAACTCATTGAGGGGTTCTCGCCCGATCAATTATCTCAGTTTGAGACCATGCCTGATTTATTTGTAATCGGTAATGTGGTTTCTCGTGGCAATCCATTGATGGAGGCAATTCTCAATCAAGGGCTACCCTATATTTCTGGACCGCAGTGGTTGGGCGAACAAGTTTTATATGGACGGCATGTTTTGGCTGTTGCTGGCACGCATGGCAAGACAACTACGTCAGCCATGCTGACTTGGATTTTGGAATTTAACGGATACAAGCCTGGTTATCTCATTGGTGGTGTGCCTCTGAATTTCACAGTGTCAGCACGTTTGGGTGAGAGCAAATATTTTGTGATCGAGGCCGATGAATATGACACGGCTTTTTTTGATAAGCGCAGTAAGTTTGTTCACTATCGACCACGCACTGCTTTGTTAAATAATTTGGAGTTTGATCACGCAGATATTTTTGCTGATCTTGCTGCAATCGAAACCCAATTTCATCATTTGGTTAGGACAGTTCCAGGCGAAGGTTTATTGGTGGTCAATGGCGAAGAGCCGGCTTTAGCAAATGTCATTACACGTGGTGCATGGGCACCTGTAGAGCGTTTTGGCCAAGAGGGAGGTCATGAATGGTCATTGATTTCTCAAGAGGCCGATGGCTTCATTGTGCGTAAGTCTGGCAATGAAGTGGCAACGGTGAAGTGGGCGCCTGACTCAGGTGTGATGGGTCGACATAACCAGCTCAATGCACTAGCGGCAATTGCATCAGCTAATCACATTGGAATCTCTCCAGCGGATTCTGCACGCGCTTTGGCAGAGTTTAAAAATGTAAAGCGTCGTTTAGAAACCATTGGTGTTGCAAATAACATCACTGTTTATGACGATTTCGCGCATCATCCAACGGCAATCACGACCACTGTTGATGGTCTGCGTCGTCGCGTTGGTAAAGCGCGTATCTTGGCAGTATTGGAGCCACGCTCCAATACGATGAAGCTCGGTGTCATGAAGGCTCAGCTTCCTGGAAGTTTAGAAGCTGCCGACAAAGTATTTGCTTATGGCGCTAATGCCGGCAAAGAATCTTTAGGTTGGGACTTGGCGGAGGTTTTATCTCCACTCAATCAGCTAGAGCGGGATAAAGCGCACGCATTTGATGATCTCGAGGCCTTAGTGAAAGCGGTTGCACAAGAAGCCGCGCCTGGTGATCACATTTTAGTCATGAGCAATGGCGGATTTGGTGGCGTGCATCAAAAAATATTACAAGCTATTTCGGCAAAGTAAAAAATACAGAAAGCAAAAAATGGGCGATAGATTAAAAGACAAAGTAGCCATCATTACCGGTGCCGCAAAGGGTATTGGCTTTGCTACAGCTCAGCGTTTTGCACAAGAGGGCGCAAAGGTCATCATTACTGATATTAATCAGGAAGCGGTCAATGGCGCAGCGTCACAAACTCCTAATGCCGAAGGGTATGCCATGAATGTGACTGATCGAGCCAGCATTCAGTCGGTGGTTGATCAGGTAATGCAAAAGCATGGACGTATTGATATCTTGATTAATAACGCCGGCATTACGCAAGATGCGCGCTTAATTAAGATGACCGAATTACAGTTTGATACGGTGATTGATGTCAATTTGAAAGGTGTATTTAATTGCACCCAACTGATCGTACCGCATATGCTTGAGGCTGGTTCTGGTGCGGTTGTGAACGCTTCCAGTGTAGTAGGTCTATATGGCAATTTTGGTCAAACCAATTACTCAGCCACTAAATTTGGCGTGATTGGCTTTACAAAAACATGGGCACGCGAGCTAGGACCCAAGGGAATTCGAGTGAATGCGGTATGCCCGGGCTTCATTGCGACAGAGATGGTCAAGGCGATGCCAGAAAATATTTTGCAAGACATTGAAAAGCGCAGCTGGCTTGGACGCTTAGGTACTCCAACAGAAATGGCCAACGTGTATTTATTCTTGGCGAGCGATGAAGCGAGCTATATCAATGGAGTGGCATTAGAAGCCAGCGGCGGGATCTCGCTCTAAGTATGAATCTTTTATATGAAGAGGGTGGCGATATTAAGCTCGCCACAGTCCAGTCTGCATCGGGCACGGGGGATGCGGAGTCTTGGCAGGCAACAAGTCTGTCCGGGAAAAAGATCAAACTCAAAGCTAAGGAAGTGTGGCTGCGCTTTGAAAAGCCAGAAGCCCAAACGGCAATAGATGAGGCGAACACGCTCACAGCAGATATTGATTTGCAATTTTTATGGGATTGCGCACCAGATGAAGAGTTTGGTTTGGTTGATGTGGCGCATGAGTACTTTGGATCGCAGGCAAGCATTCCGCAACAAGTTGCTCTGGCAATTGCTTTACAGGGGGCGCCTGTTTTCTTTCGTCGTAAAGGACGTGGTCGCTTTCAGAGGGCGCCGCTAGAGCAGTTGCAAGCTGGATTGGCTGCTTTAGAGCGCAAGCAAAAAGAGCTAGAACAACAATCAGCCTGGCAGCAAGAATTAGTTGCGGGTAATTTTCCTGAGGCACTGAAGTCTTCAGCCAAGCAATTACTTTTTTCTCCCGATAAAAATACTTCGGCTTACAAGGCATTTATTGCGGCCTGCACTGAGACTGGCGAATCTCCCGCCCAACTGATGATTCGTTGTGGCGCAATTGATTCACCTTTGGCTTATCACCAAGGAATGTTTCTAAAGGCGCATTTTCCGAATGGTGCGGATCACAACCCAGCTGTTGGGGTTGATCAAGCAGCATATGCATCCGCTATTGCTGAGCTGCCGCTTGCTCAGGCCCAGGCATTCTCGATTGATGATTCAGGCACTACAGAGATTGATGACGCCCTATCCGTTACGGTTATCGAGGGTGGGCATCGGGTAGGTATTCATATTGCCGCTCCAGGCTTGGCAATTGCGAAAGATGATCCCTTGGATCAAGTCGCGCGTAATCGTATGTCTACAGCGTACTTCCCTGGCGACAAAATTACGATGCTGCCAGATTCAGTGATTAAGCAATTTTCATTGGATGCCGGTATGCCAAGACCAGCCCTATCGATTTATGTAGATATTGATGCAGATGGTGTAGCGAATCGAGCTAGCTTGCAGATGCGTGCTGAGATGGTGCCTATGGCAGCGAATTTACGCTTAGAGGATATCGAGCACCTTGTAAGTCAAGAGAGTTTGCTGGATGGGGCTGCCAATTATCCCTATCGCAAAGAGCTAGCCACTTTGTGGCAGGCTGCCAAACTGCTTCATGCGGGTCGTCAAGAAAAGCGTGTGGCAAATGGTTTGCGCGCTGAGCAGTTAGGCCTTGTTGATCCAAATGCCTTGGCGAGAGATTTTCATTTTCAGATCCAGGATGTTGACGGAGTAAAGCGTGTGGAAATTACTCCACGTCAACGCGGCTCCATTTTGGACGCCATCGTTGCGGAATGGATGATCTTCTGTAATAGCGCTTCAGGTCAGCTTCTAGCAGACCATGGCCTACCAGGATTATTCAGAACCCAAAAGGGTTGGGGTCCGTTGCGTACTCGTATGCAAACAACTCCTGGGCCTCATGAAGGCCTGGGATTGGACTACTACGCCTGGTGCACTTCCCCTTTACGTCGGTACTCCGATTTAGTGAATCAATGGCAATTAATTGCTCTTGCAAAGCACGGCGTAACTGCCAAGATGGTTGCTCCTTTCCCGCCGCGTGATGCAGCGCTAATGGGTATCGCCGCTGATTTTGAATCTTGCTATCAAGCGTATGGTGAATTCCAAGATCGACTAGAGAAGTATTGGTGCTTACGTTGGATTACTCAAGATAGCGACTCTAAGACAGTTCATGTTCGTCATTTAAAAGAAGGCATGTCTAGAGTAGAGCTAGTCCCCCTGCATTTACCTATTCCTGAATTAGCAACCCATCCACGCATGACTCGCGCTGAGGTTGTCATATCGGATGTGGATTTATTACAGCTCAGTGCTGGAGTTCGAGTGCTGGAGATTGAAGCTAAGGTAGAGGCTCCTCAAAAGGCTGTAGAGCAGGAGCCATCAGAAAATTCCGAAGAAGATGCTAGCCCAGATTAAATCGCTGGAATTTCCATGTCCTGAAAGGCTCGCTAGAGTCTTTCGTTATCTACATGACTCTTGGAGCCGTTATCCATTTCGATTTGCTTTGTGTGCTTCGATACTGATTCACATTGTTTTTTTATCATTTCGTTGGGGTGTTGGAGAGACTCAGAATCGCAGACTGAATACTCCATTGAGTGTGGTTTTAGTCAATGCCAGCAATAAAACACCTCCACAAAAAGCGAACAAGTTGGCACAAGCTGATTTACAGGGTGGTGGAAAAACAGAGACTCAAGAAGCTACAGCAATGCATCGCGCAAGGTTAGGTGCGGAGGCTCGACTAGAAGTTTTAGAAAAGCAGCAGAAACAAATGCTCACTAAGCTGGACGAGCAGCGCAGTCGATCGGGTGGCCGAAAGAGTGGCGACGAGCAGAAAGTCACACCGCAATTAAATTCTCTCGAGGCTGAGTTAGCCAAACGGCTTCAGGCTGATGGTAGAGAGCCCAGACGTAAAGTATTGACTGGTGCCAACACCAAGGCCGTCACCTTTGCACATTATTACGATGCGATGCGACAAAAGATTGAGGCGTATGGAAGTGCGTTTTTCCCAAGGGCGAACGGGCGCGCTCTATACGGTAGCTTGGTGATCGTAGTCAGCGTTGACAACCAAGGCAGAATCACCACAAATGCCCAAGGTAAAGACGGACTCTCGATTGGACGTAGCTCTGGCAACCCTGAATTAGATAGGCAGGCCCTAGCAATTGTGAGAGCTTCAGCCCCATTTGGTGCTTTCCCTTCAGAAATGCGCAACCAAATCGACGTTTTAGATTGGGTCTCTACTTTTGAGTTCACTCGCGATGGCGTGGATCGTCTAGAGCTGCGTCATTAAAGCAATTTAACTAACTTCATAAATTCGCTTATTCTGTAGTCATGATGAGTTCCGCCGACACCAACACCTTGCATACTAACCCCAGCCTTTTTGCTGGTGTTGACGTTTATGCCGTCGCTGGTAATCCGATCTCTCACAGCAAATCTCCCGCAATTCATCAACGGTTTACAGAGCAATCAAACCAGCGGATGCACTATGGTCGTCTTCAGCCTGAATTAGATTCATTTGCTCAAGCGGCTAAAGCATTTTTTGCTGCAGGCGGTAAAGGTATGAATGTCACCGTGCCATTCAAGCTCGATGCGCAAAATTTAGCTGATGTATTAACACCGCGCGCCCAATTAGCGGGTGCTGTTAATACCTTATGGGAGACGGAAGGCAAAATCTTTGGTGACAATACCGACGGCGCTGGCCTTGTGCGTGATTTGCTTGCACAGGGAATTGCGCTCCATAACGCTCGCATACTCTTAATTGGTGCTGGCGGTGCCGCACGTGGTGTGCTTGGCCCTTTACTCGAGCAATCCCCTAAATCACTCATTATTGCCAATCGTTCCAATGCAAAAGCGGATCAGTTGGTAAAGCTATTCGCAGATTTGGCTGGGTCTAAAGAGGTTGCACTAGAGTCGCGGACTTTAGCTGATTTAGAGGATGTTGCTAAAACTCAATATCCATTTGATTTGGTTATCAATGCTACCGCTGCAGGTTTGACTAATGAATCTCCGTTGACATCAAAGGCCGTGGGTAATATTTTTGTGCCCAGCTCTTTCGCTTATGACATGGTCTACGGCAAAACCACTGCCTTCATGCAGCAAGCCTTGCAAAGAGGCGCACGTGTCAGTGATGGCCTAGGCATGCTAGTTGAGCAAGCGGCGGATGCCTTCTTGCTATGGCGAGGTGCGCAACTGGCGAACATGATTCAGCCTCGCGCAGTCTTGGCGGAGTTACGTAGTTAACTTGCTCTGATGCGCTGGCTTCTTTATCCAGTGAAGTGCTTGCTAGCGGGATTTATCGCGATGCAAATCTTTTTTGCCCTACAAATTACTTTGTGGGTTAGTTTGGATCCGAGCAGCACTGCATTTCAGAGGGCAGAGCGTTGGCGTTTATGTACCTGGCATTGGACTTGTTCAGTGAAATCGCATTGGACGCCTTATGACAAGATATCGAACAATCTCAAGCGTGCTGTTTTAGTCAGTGAAGACGATATCTTCTTTCAGCACAAAGGTGTGCGAGTCGAAGATATGCAAAAAGCATGGCAGAAAAATCAACAGAAAACTCAAGCAGGGGGTAAATCCAAAACCGTCCTCCGTGGAGGTTCAACCATTACCCAGCAGTTGGCTAAGAATTTATTTCTATCTTCAGAGCAAAACTATTTGCGTAAGGGCCAGGAACTCATCATTACTGGGCTCTTAGAGTTAATACTCTCTAAGCAGAGGCTGTACGAGATTTATCTCAATTCAGTAGAGTGGGGTGAGGGTATTTTTGGAGTTGGTGCCGCGTCTCAGCATTATTACGCTACCAGTCCAGCAGCGCTGGATCGAGAGCAAGCCGCAGCTCTCGCTTCAGCCCTGCCTGCACCCAAGTGTTTTGATAAGCAAGAGTATTGCCGTCGAGGAAGTATTAATTACTCTGCTCGCCAAGACTTTATCTTGGAAGGTATGGATCGGGTGGCATTAGCGCCCTACCCAAAGAAGTAAGAGTCTCTACTTGCCTACCGAATTACTTGCTTGCAGCAGCGCGAAGCGCATCACGCGTGCTGATGGCAACCGTTCTAGCTGCCTGGGCAAAATCAGAGTCTGAGCTGGCGTACAGAATGGCTCTGGAAGAATTGATGATCATTCCTGTGCCCGGCTTGCCAATGATTTTCCCCGCGCTCACAGTGGCATCAATATCCCCACCTTGAGCACCAATTCCTGGAATCAATAAGGGCATATCACCCACAATGGCGCGCACTTTGGCAATTTCTTCTGGGAAGGTTGCGCCGACTACTAAGCTAATTTGACTGGTGCTATTCCATTGTTGCGCAGCTAGTTTGGCTACATGTAGATACAGGGGCTCACCATTGGGGGCTACGTTCAAAAACTGTAAATCAGATCCACCGGGATTTGATGTACGGCACAAGACAATGACCCCTTTGCCCGTGTGTTTGAGATAGGGCTCAATCGTGTCAAATCCCATATAGGGGTTCACGGTTACCGCATCGGCACCATAGCGATCAAAGGCCTCAAGAGCGTAATGGTCGGCGGTGCTACCAATATCCCCGCGCTTGGAATCTAAGATGACTGGGATATGGGGATACTTATCTTTGAGGTGCTTAATCAACTTTTCTAGTTGAGCCTCTGCTCTTTGGGAGGCAAAGTAAGCAAATTGGGGCTTGAAGGCGCAGACCAAATCCGCAGTGGCATCAGCGATTTCTCGACAGAATTCATAGATACCGTCGGGTTTCCCTTGTAGGCTAAGGGGTAAGCGCTTTGGGTCTGGGTCAAAACCAACGCACAGCATGCTGCCTTGGGAAGCCCATGCGGACTGGAGTTGCTGGTTAAAGGTATTTGAGCGAGAGTTCATTGGATTTGGCTTATTTTAGTGAAACTGTCATGTTCTATAGGATAAACTAGCGCACATTCCTTAGGAGTTCACCATGATCAACTTGTTCGTCCTGCAAAATGGCCGCCTCTCTCAAGAGCAAGTGGAAGATCGCAATGAATTGTTGCAGTATGCCAATCCTATCTGGATTGACGTGGTTGATCCAGAAGAAGAGGAATTAATCTGGATTAAAGAGGCATTTGGCGTACTCTTGCCTGAGTTGGATGACTTGGGTGACTTGGAAGCATCTGCGCGTTACTTTGAAGCAGATGATGGCCACCTCCATATCCGTACCGATTTCTTATTGGATGAAGAAGAAACTTCTCGTAACGTTCGAGTAGCTTTCGTTCTCACCAAGCAAGTGCTGTTCTCTATTCATGATGAAGATTTGCCGGTGTTCCGCTTGGTTCGCTTGCGTGCGCGTTTGCGTCCTGGATCAGTGAGCAATGCAAAAGACGTATTGCTGGATTTGTACTCAACTGATGCCGAATATTCTGCGGATGCTTTGGAAGAGGTTTATGAAAACCTGGAGCAAGCCGGTAAGCGAGTACTTTCTGACAGTATTAATGATGCTGATGCTGCAGAGGTTTTAGAGACTATTGCCAAGGAAGAGGATACAAACGGACGTATTCGTCGCAATGTGATGGATACCCGTAGAGCCTTGTCTTTCCTAATGCGCAGCAAGCTGCTGTCTGATGAGCAGCAAGAAGAAGCACGTCAAATTTTGCGTGATATTGACTCTTTGGAAAACCATACGGCATTCTTATTCGACAAGATCAACTTCTTGATGGATGCGACCGTCGGTTTCATTAACTTGAACCAGTCCAAGATTATTAAGATCTTCTCGGTGGTATCTGTAGCCTTAATGCCGCCAACATTGCTTGCAAGTATCTGGGGTATGAACTACAAACATATGCCTGAGTTAGACGCCACTTGGGGTTATCCAATGGCGATAGGCGCAATGGTAGTTTCTGCAATCATCCCGCTTGGGTACTTCCACAGCAAAGGCTGGATGAAATAATAGGTAGTTGGATTTTTGGTTTAACTTCTGAGTAGCGCTATTAACTCAGTAAGTGCGAATTCAGCTGCTTGTTGTCGAACCCTTTGACGATCTCCGTCAAAGCGCATGGTTTTAGTTAAGACTTGATTCTCGGTAGACCATCCAAAGCTCACAGTGCCAACGGGCTTTTCCTCTGATCCTCCAGTGGGCCCCGCAATACCGGTAATAGAAATAGCCACATTACTCCCTGAATGGATGCGGGCACCTTCGGCCATGGCCTTAGCTACCTGCTCACTGACAGCTCCATGAGCCTCAATCAGCTCGGCTGGGACGCCGAGACACTCTGTCTTTGCCTCATTGCTATAAGTAACGTAACCACGCTCAAACCACTCGCTAGAGCCCGCTAATTCGGTGAGTGTGGCGCAGACAAGGCCACCAGTACAAGACTCCGCTAAAGATACTGTCCAATTTCTGGAAAGCAAAATCTGAGCTAAGGTTTTGGTGAGGTCAGTTGCATTCATTTGTGCTCATTATTTCATTAAGAACTGCAATAAGGCCATTGCAAGAAGCGTACAAAAAGCAGCAGCTAGATCGTCGACCACAATACCAAATCCACGCCAAATAATTTGCAAGTAAGTTGATTGTTCAGCACCATCGCATGAAGTGTTTTTAAAGTGACGATCAATCATTCCAATAGGGCCTGGTTTCATGGCATCAAAAAAGCGGAAGAGTGCAAAAGCAATTATTTGCATCCAAATGTTAGTTGGCATGATGAAGATGAGTACTAGCCAGAATGCGATTATTTCATCCCAAACAATTCCACCAAAATCTTTTTTACCAAGCTCTTCACTAACGTGACCACAGATCCAGCAGCCCAGCAAAATACCACCACCAATAATCCAAAGAAAGTCTTCCGTACTAAGAAAGTATTCACCCACCAGAAAGGCCGCCCAAGCCCAAAGGGTGCCTACAGTGCCTGGAGCTACCGGGCTTAGTCCACTACCAAAGCCAAAGGCAATAGTGCGACTAGCAGTTTGAAAAACCCATTTGAAGTTTGGTTGTACTTGTGCAGAAGGCTGAATATTAGTCATGATGCAAAGTGATCAAATGAGTTAAGAAAGGGCGCCGCCTCTGCATTGCTCAGTTCTGAGCCAGAAGCATCTAGCAAATGTACTTTTGCTTGTGTATCTTTTTTCGGAAGTATTTTTCCAATTAAGGTCAAAGGCAAATGAAGTGATTTACTAATCTCTTGAATCTTTTCGCGTTGATTTTGATCGGCCGTGAAGCAAAGTTCGTAATCATCGCCGCCACACGCAGCAAATTGATTTTGAATGCGCAACTCTTGTTTTTTTAGGATGCTCGACTTTGGTAGTTGATCTAACTGAATTTGTGCATCAACTTGTGATTGCCGCAAGATATGGCGTAAGTCGCCTAGCAAGCCATCGGATACATCTAACGCTGCAGTAGCTACACCTCTTAATCGAGAGCCCAATTCAATTCGCGGTGTTGGTTGATGCATGCGATGTTCGATTTGCTGTAAATCTTCAGTAGATAGATTTATTTCATGACGCAGTGCAGCAAGAACAAGTCTTGCATCACCAACAGCACCCGATACCCAAATATCGTCATCTACTTTTGCCCCTGATCTGCGGATGGCTTTATTGACGGGGGTACTGCCAAAGGCGGTAATAGAGATGGTGAGCGGGCCTGCAGTGGTGTCTCCACCTATCAGTGGGCAAGAATATTCTTTAGCGATGGCAAAAAGGCCTTCAGAAAAAGCTTTTAGCCAAGCCTCATCTACCGCAGGCAGGGCGATTGCCAGAGTAAATCCCAGCGGTCTTGCACCCATGGCGGCTAGGTCTGAAAGGTTGACTGCTAGGGCTTTGCGGGCCAATAGCCCAGGATTGGCACCTGCAAAAAAGTGCCTACCTTCAACCAGCATATCGCTGGTGATGGCGATTTCTTCATCTGCCTGAGGGTGGATGAGGGCACAGTCATCGCCAATGCCTAGGGTGATTGCTTGATCTGAGTCGGTACGCAAGGAATCCGCACCCGTTTTGAAGAAACGTTCGATTAGGTCAAATTCACCGAGGGGGGTGGAGCGAGAAGACATGCCCCATTTTATGGCGGTTATGAGGTCAATGCCCGAGAGGAATAGAATTGAAGTCTTACAAGTCTTAGACAAATGAAGATAAGACAGAATTTAGCGAGTTAGTGAATGAGCAAAGAAAACAGTAAAGAGCAACAAATTGCAGCCTTAAGAGAGGCGGCCCTTCAGTATCACGAGTTTCCGACTCCGGGCAAAATTGAAATTGCCCCAACCAAGCAATTGACCAATCAACGAGACTTAGCGCTGGCATATACGCCTGGTGTTGCAGCTCCTTGCGAAGAAATTGTTAAAGATCCAGCGAATGCTTTCAAGTACACAGCGCGCGGAAATTTAGTTGGCGTCATTACAAACGGCACAGCCGTTTTAGGCTTAGGAAATATCGGACCACTGGCAAGTAAGCCAGTGATGGAAGGTAAAGCAGTTCTATTTAAGAAGTTTGCTGGTATAGATGTTTTCGATATCGAGGTCAATGAAAATGATCCTGATAAGTTAGTTGAAATCATTGCGGCACTAGAGCCAACGTTTGGCGGTATTAATTTAGAAGACATTAAAGCGCCTGATTGTTTTGTGGTCGAGCGTAAGTTGCAAGCACGTATGAAGATTCCGGTCTTCCACGATGATCAACACGGTACAGCGATTGTGGTTGCAGCCGCTATCCTCAATGGTTTGAAGGTGGTTGGTAAAAAAGTAGAAGAAGTAAAGCTCGTTACTTCTGGAGCGGGTGCTGCTGCCTTAGCCTGTTTAGATCTATTGGTTGATTTAGGTATTCAGCGTAAAAATATTTGGGTTACGGACTTAGCTGGCGTTGCTTACAAAGGCCGTAAAGAATTAATGGACCCTGAGAAGGAGCCATTCTGCCAAGACACTGATTTGCGTACATTGGATCAAGCGATTGAAGGTGCGGATATTTTCTTAGGTCTTTCTGCTGGTGGTGTATTGAAGCAAGACATGGTGAAGAAGATGGCGCCTAAGCCATTGGTCTATGCCTTAGCAAATCCAACCCCAGAAATCTTGCCGGAAGAGGTGAAAGCAGTTCGTCCAGATGCAGTGATGGCAACTGGCCGTACTGACTATCCAAACCAAGTGAATAACGTTTTGTGTTTCCCATTCATCTTCCGTGGTGCTTTGGATGTGGGTGCAACAACTATTACTCGTGGCATGGAAGTCGCAGCGGTTAAGGCTGTGGCCGAGTTGGCTCAAGCGGAGCAGAGTGAAGTGGTTGCCTCTGTATACGGCATAGAGAACCTCTCTTTTGGTCCAGAGTATTTAATTCCAAAACCATTTGATCCGCGTTTGATTACGGTGATTGCCCCAGCAGTTGCTAAAGCAGCGATGGATGATGGCGTGGCTTTACGTCCGATTAAAGATTTCGATGCATATCGCAATCAATTGCAACAATTCGTGTACCACTCCGGTACTTTGATGAAACCGCTCTTTAGTATTGCTAAGCGTGTTCCAGCCAATCAAAAACGTATTGTGTTTGCCGAGGGTGAAGACGAGCGTGTATTGCGCGCAGTTCAGATCATCATTGATGAGCATCTTGCTACGCCGATTCTGATTGGTCGACCAGCTGTTATCGAGCATCGCCTCGAGAAGTTTGGCTTGCGCATGAAGGCGGGTGACGACTTTGAGATTGTGAATCCGGAGAATGATTCTCGCTTCCGCGATTTCTGGCAAACCTACCTGGCCCTTACTGAGCGTAAGGGCGTTACACAGTCCTTTGCCAAGTTGGAAGTACGCCGCCGCAATAGTTTGATTGGCAGTCTGTTGATTCAAAAAGGCATGGCAGACGGCATGATCTCGGGCACGGTAGGCAACATAGCCACTCACTTGAAGTATGTCGATGAAGTGATTGGGCATGAGCCTGGCGCGAATGTTTATGGCGCAATGTCTGGTTTGATTTTGCCGGGCCGACAAGTATTCTTAGTGGATACCCATATCAATCTTGACCCTACTGCCGAGCAGTTAGCGGATCTCACTCTCATGGCCGCAAGTGAAATGAGAAAGCTAGGACTAGCTCCTAAAGTGGCATTGCTCTCCCATTCCAATTTTGGTTCAAGCAATGCGCCATCTGCAGTCAAAATGCGCGAAGTGTTGGCATTGCTTCAGAAAGCAGATCCAACTTTAGAAGTTGATGGAGAAATGCATGGCGACAGTGCTCTGGATGCAAGCATTCGTGAAGGTGCGGTATCTTCATCATCACTAAAGGGCGATGCTAATTTGCTGGTATTGCCAAATATCGATGCAGCAAACATTTCCTACAACTTGCTAAAAACAGCAGCTGGTAATGGCATTGCAATTGGTCCATTGTTATTGGGTGTCGCTAAGCCAATTCATATTCTCACTCCGGCCGCAACCGTCCGCCGTATTGTGAATGTGACAACTTTGGCAGTGGTTGAGGCTGCAAGCAACGCTAGAGGCATTACCTAGGCACTTATATTTTATGTTAGTTAGTAATAACTAACATAAAATATTTCTATATGAATCAGTGCTTTACATAAAATGCACTGTATTTGGGCTTGATTTGATGGCGTGTTACGGGTAACCTAGCACCCATCATGAATAATCGCTCTGAAAACAGCAATACAGCCAGCTTCGATGAACATAGCCGCGCTGAAAGTTGGGATAGCAATGATCGACTTGAAACTGAGTCATCCGCTGCCAACATTTATGCTGAAGGCGGTTTATCTCGTTTACAAACCTATGCAGCAAATCAAGTTTCGGGGAAAAAAGTGACAGCTTCTTGGCGTGCCGCTTTGGCCGTTCGCGATGCCGGACCGCCGGCAATGTTGCGCAGTGTGCGCCCTAATATCGTGCAATCTATTCGTGCTTTCCGTACTCCTGACTTGCAGGAAGCGGCAACTGAATTAGGTCAACACTTCATTTATGCCAATTGTGCAAATGCAATGACTAAAGGTGAGGTTTTGGAGTCCATTGCGATTGCTTACTCATTTACTAAGCAACAGGCAAAAAACTACGATCCATTGTTGGATGCCTTAACCACTACAGTGGATAAGTCTGGCCCACAACCTGGTTTTGTTGTGGTGCTTGAAGGTTTGCCATGCACTCAGAAGTTTGACAAAGAAGCTCGCGAAACATTGTTAGATGTTTTCCGTGATGCTGTTGATTTCTGGGCTGAGCGCCGTACACCGTATCGCGTCTTCTACTCCTTCGCTTAATCGCTTAGGTCCTAGAAGTTCAACAAATCGCCTCTACTTGAGGCGATTTTGCATTTCAGCATTCCACACACTGTGCACGGCTGTAATGGCCACTACGCCTGCGGTTTCAGTTCTTAGAACCCGCTCACCCAGAGAGACTAATTGATAGCCTGCAGCCTCTGCTTGAGCCTCTTCTTCGGGAGAGTGGCCACCTTCTGGCCCAATCATTAAGACGATATCTTGAGGAGCATTTTCTAGAAGTACTGAATACATGCTTTTTGTTGCATCAGGGCTAAGAAGTAGCTTGAGGGCGGGTTTTGGAGTTGCCTTTAAGTAAGCTTCGAATGTTTGAATGGGTTCTAGGTTGGCAAGGACGGTACGATCGCATTGTTCGCAAGCTGCCTGAATAATGCCTTCCCAGTGAGCAAGGCGTTTTTGGGCGCGTTCTAGATCGCTAGAACGAGTGAGTTTCAAAATAGAGCGCTCACACTGCATCGGAGCAATATTTTGTGCGCCAGTCTCAACGGCTTTTTCGACAATCCAATCCATTTTGTCGCCGCCAGCCAGTCCCTGAGCCAAAGTAATCGCATATGGGGTTTCGCGATGGGTGTCGGTGCGGATGTCCGTTAACTGAACCTGACCTGTTTTTCCGCTTAAAGAGAGGAGTTCCCCCTTGGCAACTTGGCCTTTTCCGTCAAAAACTGGGAAGAATTCCCCAGCTTGGACGCGCCTTACGCGCAAATGGTGGGCAACCTCGGGAGTGAGGGCGGTTGGCTTTTGGGATTCCCATGGTCCGGGAAGATAAAATTGAGGCATTACTGAAATATAGCCAATTAATTTTCCAGAGACCACTTTTACGATGTCAAACCTTCAAATTCGCATGGCCAATGCCATTCGCGCTTTATCCATGGATGCAGTTCAGCAGGCAAATTCAGGACACCCTGGTATGCCAATGGGCATGGCAGATATTGCTGTCGGTCTTTGGAATGAACATTTAAAACATAACCCAACAGATCCACATTGGATGGATCGCGATCGTTTTGTTTTATCCAATGGTCACGGCTCCATGTTGTTGTATTCACTCTTGCATCTTTCTGGCTACGACTTGCCAATTGAAGAGTTAAAAAATTTCCGCCAATTACACAGCAAAACTCCAGGACATCCTGAGTACGGAATTACGCCTGGTGTAGAAACAACCACTGGTCCACTAGGGCAAGGAATTTCGAATGCAGTTGGTATGGCATTGGCCGAAAAATTACTGGCAGAAGAATTTAACCGTCCTGGTCACAATATCGTTGATCACTACACCTATGTATTTTTAGGTGATGGTTGCTTGATGGAAGGTATCAGCCATGAAGTGTGTTCATTGGCTGGCACATTAAAACTGAATAAGCTGATTGCATTGTGGGATGACAACGGCATCTCGATTGATGGCAAAGTAGTTTCTTGGTTTAACGAAGATACGCCGAAGCGCTTTGAAGCCTATGGCTGGAATGTCATTTGTGCTGTAGACGGGCATGATGCAGAAGCTGTATCTGCTGCGATTGCTAAGGCGAAAAAGAGCGATAAGCCAACCCTGATTTGCTGTAAGACTGCGATTGGCCAAGGCTCGCCGAACATGGCGGGTAGCGATAAAGTACACGGTTCACCATTAGGTGCCGCTGAGATTGCAGCTACACGTGTAGCCTTGAATTGGCCTTATGTGCCATTTGAAATTCCAAAAGATATTTATGCAGCTTGGGATTTTAAAAAGCGTGGTCAAGCCGTAGAACACGAGTGGAATAAAGAGTTTCAGAAATATAAAAACAAATTTCCAGAACTCGCCTCTGAATTGCAGCGTCGTATGGCGGGTGATTTATCCAAAGATTTTTCATCGACACTCAATGCATATTTAAAAACTTGCCAAACTAAAGCAGAGACCATTGCTACGCGTAAAGCAAGTCAAAATGCGATTGAAGCTTTAGCACCCGCTTTGCCAGAATTTATGGGCGGCTCTGCTGACCTCACTGGATCTAACTTAACCAATTGGTCTTCATGCAAAGCAGTACGTGCTGATCAATGGGGCAACCATATCAATTACGGCGTTCGTGAATTTGGCATGAGTGCCATCATGAATGGCATTGCCTTACATGGCGGATATATTCCATTTGGCGGTACGTTCTTAACTTTCTCAGACTACAGCCGTAATGCCTTACGTATGGCTGCGTTGATGAAGCTACGCAGCATCTTTGTCTTTACCCATGATTCCATTGGTTTGGGTGAAGATGGCCCAACCCACCAGTCTGTAGAGCATGTAGCCAGTCTGCGCCTGATCCCGAACTTGATGGTTTGGCGTCCTTGCGACACCACGGAGAGCGCTGTAGCCTGGGGCTCAGCGATTGAGCGTAAAAATGGCCCTAGCGCCCTGATATTTAGTCGTCAGAACTGCCCATTCGTATCTCGTTCAGCAGCGCAAATTAAAGATATCGCACGCGGTGGTTATGTCTTGCGTGATCCATCTGGCAAGATTGATGCGGTCATTATTGCGACTGGCTCTGAAATTGCCCTTGCATTGCAAACTGCAGAGCGTTTAGAAAAAGACAGCGCAGGAAAAATCGGCATTCGTGTTGTGTCCATTCCTTCGACCACCGTCTTTGATCAACAAGATGCCGCATACAAAGCAAAAGTATTGCCAGCTAATATTCCGCGCATTGCGGTTGAAGCAGGTGTGAGTGATTTCTGGTGGAAATATGGTTGTGCAGCAGTGCATGGTGTTGATACCTTTGGTGAGTCTGCACCGGCACCTGTGTTGTATGAATATTTTGGCTTAACAGTCGATCAGATTGCAAAGACAGTACAGGAATGCATCGCAAAGAAATAAAGCGAACCAAATAAAAATACATCGAAATAAATTCAATATTAGTAAGGGGAAATAAATGACAATTCGCGTCGCAATTAATGGTTATGGACGTATCGGTCGCATGGTATTGCGTGCTTTGTATGAGGATCAAGTAAACGGCAAGCCACGTCGTGATATCAAGATCGTTGCAATTAATGCGATGGGCGATATTGCTATCAATGCCCACCTAACTCAATATGATTCAGCGCATGGCCGCTTCCCAGCCGAGGTTTCAGTCGATGGTGATTGCATGGTGGTCAATGGCGATCGCATCAAAATATTCTGCACACGTAATCCTGCAGAAACCCCATGGGGTGAATTGGGTGTCGATCTAGTTTTGGAGTGCACCGGCAAGTTCACTTCAAAAGAAAAAGCCATGATTCATATTCAGCAGGGCGCGAAGAAAGTATTGATTTCTGCTCCTGGTGAAAAAGATGTGGACGCAACGATTGTGTATGGCGTAAATCAACAAGTATTAAAGCCAAGCGATGTTGTTGTATCAAATGCTAGCTGTACAACAAACTGTTTAGCTCCATTGGTTAAGCCGCTCCTAGAAAAGATTGGCATTGAATCAGGTTTGATGACGACGATTCATGCGTTCACAAATGATCAAGTGCTGACTGACGTTTATCACAAGGATATGCGCCGTGCGCGTTCTGCTGTTACCAGCATGATCCCAACAAAAACTGGCGCAGCTAAAGCGGTTGGTTTAGTGTTGCCAGCATTGGCAGGTCGCTTTGATGGTTTCGCGATGCGTGTGCCAGTGATCAACGTTTCCGTAGTGGATCTGACTTTTGCTGCAAGCCGTGCTACTAGCGTGGATGAAGTGAACTCCATTCTTAAGGCTGCCAGCGAGGGTGAGCTCAAAGGTATTTTGGGCTTCAATACGCTGCCGTTGGTATCCATCGACTTTAACCATGATCCACGCCCAAGTATTTATGACGCTTCTCAGACTCGCGTTTCTGCAGATGGCAAGTTGGTAAAGGTATTAGCTTGGTATGACAACGAGTGGGGTTATTCAGTTCAAATGCTCAATGCTGCAGAGGCATTGATGGCTGTAAAGTAAGGAAAAGTACTTAAGAGTGTCTAAAAGTTGTTAAAAAACGCTTAAATCTTCTTTTTAGGCTTAATTTTGTGAAAAAGACCTCAATTTGAGGTCTTTTTTGCGTCTGGAGTAGTAAAAACTGCCTATTTAGCTTGTTTGTTGCGGCAATTTTTCTTCAAACAATGACCATACATCGCTAAGGCGTGTTCCTGGAGCTTAAAACCCAGATTTTTGGCTATATCCCGCTGCCTTTTTTCAATGGCTTCATCCACAAACTCCTCAACATGGCCGCAGTCAATACAGACTAAGTGGTCATGGTGCTGACCCTCATTCAGTTCGTAGATGGCTCTGCTATCGCCCTTGCTGGATTCAAAATGGCTACGGAGAAGCAGGCCAGCTCGCTCAAACTGGGTAAGAACCCGGTAAACCGTTGCTAGGCCGATCTCTTTGTCCTCTTTAGCTAAAGCCATAAAAACATCTTCAGCACTGAAGTGAGTGCCACCGTTTTGATGGAAAAAATCCAGAATTTTCAGCCGCGGACCAGTTGCTTTTAGGCCGATATCGCGTAAATCTTCAGGGGTAGGGATTTGGGTCATATTTATGGCATTGGGAGCTAAAATCAATGTCTTAATGATACGGCCAGCCATGCAAAATTGCCTTGAACTTTTTACCCGCTTTTTAAACCCGGTTTTGAGGGGTGCCTCTTCCCCTGTTCGGTTGGGGATTGTGTCTTTAGCTCTACTGGGATTGCTTGGGGTGACAGGCTGCACTTCTGCAGTTGATGAAACCCAACGCGCTTGGATGAATAAGATTTTTAGACCTTACGTGCCTGATGTCGTACAAGGTAACTTCATCTCTAGCGAGCAATATTCCAAATTGCAACTAGGTATGACGCGTGAACAAGTGCGCCAAATTATGGGCACGCCATTATTGGCTAGCTATTTCCACGCCAATCGGTGGGATTACATTTTTGAATTCAAGCGTGCTGGTCAGCCGATTAGCAAAGAACGTCATGTCACCATCTTTTTTGATGGTGAGAAAGTGGTGAAATTTGAGGGCGATGCATTGCCAACTGAAGTGGAGATGGTTGCTGAGATTGATAACTATGCCAAGACAAAGCGTTCATTCTGGGAAGTGATTACTGGGGCCAATAAGCCGCCTGTTACACCACCACTGCAGCAACCAGAACTTTTGGTGACAAGCAAGACCGATAATTTGCCAGTAGGTGCGGCTATACCTGCGGCTAATACTAGTAGCTCATTCTGGGACTTTTTTAGCTTTTCAAATAAGCAGCCAGATGCGCAGTCTCCACAGTTAGGGCCGGGCACTTTAAATGATGTGCCTAAGGCAACTGATTCTAAGTAATAGAAAACACTTTTGTATCGATGCCAGGATTAACGTTTTGGCTCACTTGAATAAGAAGCGAAGAAACACATGATGAAGATTGCAATTGCAGGTGCTACAGGTCGTATGGGCAAGATGCTGATTGAGGCTGTTCTCAATACGGCAGATGCTCAATTGGTTGGTGCGCTCGAACACACCACTTGCCCACAATTAGGTGAGGATGCTGGTGCGTTCTTGGGTAAAAAGACGGGCGTATTGATTTCTGCTGATGTTGCTCAAGTATTGGCGAATGCCGAGTTCTTAATTGACTTCACTAGACCTGAGGGCACGATGGCACATTTAGCTGTTGCCGAAAAGACCGGTACCAAAATGATTATTGGTACTACAGGCCTGACAACTGATCAAATTACTAGCCTGAAAAATGCTTCTGCAAAATTAGCGATTGTGTTTGCTCCAAATATGAGTGTGGGTGTTAACGCCACCTTCAAGCTATTGGAGATCGCTGCCAAGATGCTTAACCAAGGTTATGACATTGAGATTATTGAAGCGCATCATAAGTATAAAGTCGATGCTCCTTCTGGCACCGCACTCAAGATGGGTGAAGTGATTGCGGATGCTCTGGGTGAAAAGCTAGATGACGTAGCTGTCTATGCGCGCGAGGGTCATACCGGCGAGCGCAAGGAAGGCTCGATTGGTTTCGCAACTATTCGTGGTGGCGATATCGTAGGTGACCACACTGTTTTGTTTGCTGGCGATGGTGAGCGTATTGAAATTAGTCATAAGTCCTCAAGCCGTCAGTCCTATGCTCAAGGTTCATTGCGCGCCGCACGTTTCTTGCAAAACCAAGGTAATGGTTTATTTGATATGCAAGATGTCCTTGGCTTACGTAAGTAATCTGTCAATTAATTAAAAAATAGAAGAAAAGAGTCGTCGAAGAATGAGTAAGGATTACGACTACCGCAGTATTGAGGCGGCAGCGCAAGCTGATTGGGAAGCTGCGCAAGTCTATCGAGTGACTGAGGGCGCTGTAGATGCGCAGGGCAAGCAAAAGCCAAAATACTACGCCTGCTCTATGTTGCCTTACCCATCTGGCAAGCTCCACATGGGGCATGTGCGTAACTACACCATCAATGATGTCATGGCGCGTCAACTCCGCATGCAGGGCTATAACGTTCTCATGCCAATGGGTTGGGATGCCTTTGGTATGCCTGCAGAAAATGCGGCGATTCAGAATAAAGTACCTCCAGCAAAATGGACCTACGACAACATTGCTTATATGAAAAAGCAAATGGCTGCGATGGGTTTGGCAATTGACTGGTCGCGTGAAGTTGCAACCTGCAGTCCTGATTACTATCGTTGGAACCAGTGGCTTTTCTTGAAGATGTTAGAAAAAGGTATTGCGTATCGCAAGACTCAGGTAGTGAACTGGGATCCAATTGATCAAACGGTTCTAGCGAATGAGCAGGTGATTGATGGTCGTGGCTGGCGCTCTGGCGCATTGGTGGAGAAACGCGAGATACCTGGGTACTACTTCAACATCACTGCATACGCTGAGCCATTACTCTCCGGTTTAGATGGTTTGGGTTGGCCTGAACGCGTCAAGACAATGCAGCAAAACTGGATTGGCAAAAGTCGTGGCGTTCGTTTTGCTTTTAAGCATGAGATTGCCGATGACCATGGCAACTTTATTCAAGATGGTTTGCTCTATGTATTTACTACTCGTGCAGATACCATCATGGGCGTTACTTTCTGTGCAGTAGCTGCCGAACATCCCTTGGCTACTAAAGCAGCAGCCAATAACCCAGAGCTCGCTGCATTCATTGA
Organism: Polynucleobacter sp. VK25; assembly: GCF_018687355.1. Classification (NCBI taxonomy): domain Bacteria; kingdom Pseudomonadati; phylum Pseudomonadota; class Betaproteobacteria; order Burkholderiales; family Burkholderiaceae; genus Polynucleobacter; species Polynucleobacter sp. VK25. Next base: position 224,062 of record NZ_CP061288.1, read on the forward strand.
GAAATGCAAAACGGGTAGTGTGATTGAAGCTGATCTAGCTACCCAAGAAAAAGAGGGCATGTTTACTGGTTTGTATGTGACGCATCCTTTGACGCACGAACCTGTGCCTGTCTGGGTTGGTAACTACGTATTAATGTCCTATGGCGATGGCGCGGTCATGGGCGTGCCAGCACACGATGAGCGTGATTTTGCATTTGCGTTGAAGTACGACTTGCCAATTAAACAAGTGATTGCACTCAAAGGTGAGTCACCAATGTTTAATGCCACTCGCTGGGAAGATTGGTATGCCCAAAAAGACGATGTGGTTTGCTTTAATAGCGCTCAGTTTGATGGTCTATCGCATGAAGAAGCTGTGAGTGCTGTTGCGAAAGAATTTGAAAAACTTGGTATTGGTGAAATTAAGACCACCTATCGTTTGCGCGATTGGGGCATTTCTCGTCAGCGCTATTGGGGCACACCGATTCCAATTATTCATTGTGGTGATGAGAGCAATCCTGGCTGCGGTGCAGTTCCTGTACCCGAGGCAGATCTGCCGGTAGTGTTGCCGGAAGATTGCGTGCCGGATGGCAGCGGTAATCCGCTCAATAAACGCGCTGACTTTTTGAATGTCAAATGTCCGAAGTGCGGCAAGCCTGCACGTCGTGAAACTGACACCATGGATACTTTTGTAGATTCCTCTTGGTATTTCATGCGCTACACCGGTCCAAATGCGAAGACCATGGTCGATGAGCGTAATGAATATTGGATGCCGATGGATCAATACATTGGCGGAATTGAACATGCGATTTTGCATTTGCTCTATGCGCGCTTCTGGACCAAGGTCATGCGTGACCTCAATCTCATTACGTTTGATGAGCCCTTCCAGAATTTGCTGACCCAAGGTATGGTTCTCAATGAAACCTACTACTCTGAGGATGCTTCCGGTAAAAAGACTTGGTTAAATCCTCTTGATGTGGAATTAGACCTTGACGAAAAAGGTCGTCCTCAAGGTGCCAAGCTCATTGGCGACGCTTCAAATACTCCGGTAGTCATTGGTGGCGTTGAGAAGATGTCAAAGAGCAAGAACAATGGCGTAGATCCACAAGCATTGATTGATCAATACGGGGCTGACACTGCACGCTTATTTGTGATGTTTGCCGCACCGCCTGAGCAACAGTTGGAATGGTCTGGCGCTGGGGTAGATGGTGCTTCTCGCTTCTTGCGTCGCGTATGGATGTACTCTAGCAGTCAAGCGAGTGCCTTGCGTGATGCATCTGATAGTTTGCCTAACAACCTCAGCGATGCTGAAAAAGAATTGCGTCGTGAAGTTCATACGATTTTGAAGCAAGCTAATTTTGATTATCAGCGTCGTCAGTACAACACGGTTGTCTCTGCTGCAATGAAGATGCTCAACACGCTTGAACCCATCAAGCTTGAGCAGAATGCTGCTATTAGCGCGCCGGTCTTGCGTGAATGCCTGAGTATCTTATTGCGTGTGCTCTATCCAGTAGTTCCACACATGACTCATGTGTTGTGGAAAGATCTTGGCTACACCAAATCTTTTGGACCTTTGCTCGATGCACCTTGGCCTTCTATAGATGAAGCTGCTTTAGTACAAACAGAACTGACGTTAATGCTGCAAATTAACGGCAAGTTGCGTGGTGATATTAAGGTGCCTGCTGATGCAAGCAAAGAGCAAGTTGAAGTCTTGGCTTTGCAAAGTGAGCCTGCACAAAAAGCATTAAATGGTGGCACACCGAAGAAAGTAATTGTGGTACCTGGTCGCTTGGTCAATATTGTTGCTTAACTAGAAGAAGATATGAGCGTAAATTCCCTGCGTCGCGCAATGCTAGGCTTAATTGCCACTGCTCCGTTAAGTGGATTGATCGCTTGCGGCTATCGTCTGCGAGGTATGGTGGATTTGCCATTTAAAGTGATTGCGATTACAGGCAATCCATCTCCGCCCCTCAGGGCAGATCTGCAGACAGCTATTCTGACGGGTACTGATGCGAAGGTTGCCATCAACCCGAAAGACGCAGATCTCATCTTGGAAATTACCAACGACATTAATGGTCGTGAGATTTTGGCTTACAACTCTAATGGCCAAGTCTCAGCTTATCGCCTCAATATTCGGGTTGGCTTTAGAGCTTACGATTTGGCTGGGGCCGAGATTATTCCTGAGGCAGAGATCTACATGACTCGCGATATGGACTTTACGGTTTCTACTGTATTGGCTACCGATGTTCAGATTCAGCAGTTCTTAACCCTGATGCGTAAAGATTTAGCTATTCAGATCTTGCGTCGCGTTGCTGCTGCTGCAAGAGCGCCGCAAGCAAGAGCATTCTAAGGGTAGATAAGGCATGGTGAAAGTAGATGCCTTGCAAGTGCACCTCAAGTCTTTGAGTTCTGGCGGTGCAATGTTGCCACTCTATATCTTTAGTGGTGATGAGCCGCTGCTAATGATGGAAGCAATGGATCAATTGCGAGCTGCTGCGAAGAAACAAAACTTCACTGAACGAGAAGTTTTATTGCAAGAGCGTGGATTTGATTGGAGCGCTCTCTTAAATGCAGGCCAGACCATGTCGTTGTTTGGTGATAAACGTTGGGTAGAGTTGCGCATTCCAACGGGCAAGCCCGGACGGGATGGAGCTGACGCCTTAAAGCAATTTGCCGCTCAAATTGCTACGCAAGCTGTTGGATCTGATGGTCCAGATACGGTTGTTTGTATTGTGTTGCCGCGCTTGGATGGTAAGACTAAGACATCTGCCTGGTTTAGCGCGCTAGATGAAGCCGGTATGGCAATTCAGATTGATTCATTAGATCGCAGTCATTTACCGCAGTGGATTTCTGGGCGACTGAAGCGCCAGGATCAAGAAGTCGAAGCAGGGCCACAAGGTCAGCGCGCACTCGAGTTTATTGCCGATCAAGTAGAAGGCAATTTGATTGCCGCTCATCAAGAGATTTTGAAGTTAGGCTTGTTGTATCCCACTGGAAAATTAAGCGAAGAGCAAATTCGCTCCTCCATTCTGAAAGTGGCGCGTTACAACGTCTTTGAATTAACAGAGGCAATGCTTGCTGGCGATCTTGCGAGACTAAATCGTATGCTAGATGGCTTAAAAGGTGAGGGTGAGCCACTGGTATTGATTCTGTGGAGCGTAACCGAAGAGCTTCGGATACTATCTAAATTAAAGGCGGCTAGCGATGCAGGTGAGTCTGTACAAAACCTCATGCGTGCAAACCGGATTTGGGGCAACAAAGAACGTTTGTACCCAGCAGCATTAAGAAGGGTTCAGCCTTTGAAGTTGCGAAGAGCAATGCAGGTGGCTGCAGGCTTGGATCGTCAGGTTAAAGGATTGTATGCAGCCGAATTGCCAGCGGATCCTTGGGATGGGCTGCGTTTGGTTGGAAATTTATTACGCTAAATATGAAGAAGTAACGGGAAATAAGAGATTAAGAAATGAGTTCAGCGATTAAAGAAATGATGCAAGACATTGGGATGCGAGCGCGCGCTGCATCGCGGGCCATGGCACGTGCATCTAGCGAGCAAAAAAATCAGGCTTTATTGCATATAGCAAAAGTTGTTCGTCAAAAGTCAGAAGAGATCCAGAAGATTAATCAGGTGGATGTTGAGCGTGCCAAAGCCAATGGCCAAGACGCGGCCTTTGTTGATCGCTTAACCATGACGCCTAAAACCATTGAAACCATGGCATTGGGTTTGGAGCAGATCGTTTCCTTAGAGGATCCGATTGGAAAAATATCTGCTTTGCAAAAGCAAGCATCGGGAATTGAGCTGGGTCAGATGCGTGTGCCGCTAGGTGTGATTGGCATCATTTATGAATCCCGTCCGAACGTCACTATTGATGCTGCTGCTTTGTGCTTAAAGTCAGGCAATGCGGTGATTCTACGTGGCGGTTCCGAGGCAATTGATTCTAATACCTTGTTAGCTCAAATTATTCAGGATGGGCTGGCTGCTGCAGGCCTGCCTAAGGATGCAGTCCAAGTCGTGATAACTACGGATCGTAGCGCTGTAGGCGAGATGATCACGATGACTCAATATATTGATGTGATCGTGCCACGCGGCGGCAAGAGTTTGATAGCACGTCTCATGGCTGAAGCACGCGTGCCTATGATTAAGCACTTAGATGGCATTTGTCATACCTATATCGACGCCGACGCTGATGTAGCGATGGCTGTGAAGGTGTGTGATAACGCTAAAACTCAACGCTATGCGCCTTGTAATGCGATGGAGACTTTGTTGGTCAATCAAGAGATCGCACAGAAAGTATTGCCAACCCTCTGCAAGATTTATCAAGATAAAGGTGTAGAGCTGCGGGTTGACAGTTTGACTCGCAAGACCCTTGAGGCAAATGGTTTTCAGAACTTAGTGGATGCCAGGGAAGAAGATTGGCAGACCGAATATTTGGCACCAATTTTGTCGATTAAGACTGTGGCAAATATCGATGAGGCCATGAATCATATTGAGCAATACGGTAGCAAACATACTGATGCCATCATCACCAACAACAAAGCGCAGGCCGATCGCTTCTTGCGTGAAGTAGATAGTGCTAGCGTCATGGTCAACGCTAGTACCCGCTTTGCAGATGGCTTTGAATATGGCCTTGGTGCTGAAATCGGTATTTCAAATGACAAGCTACATGCTCGCGGTCCAGTTGGTTTAGACGGTTTGACTTCATTGAAATACGTAGTGATGGGTCACGGCGAGATTCGCACCTAAAGTTAATAGTTATATAGAGCACACTACATATGAGCAATTCCTACCTCTGGGTGAAAACCTTTCACATCGTATTTATTACCTCGTGGTTTGCGGGTTTGTTTTACTTGCCTAGAATTTTTGTGAATCTAGCAGAAGAGAAAAACACCGAAGCGTATGCCCGCCTTTTAGGTATGGCTGATCGCCTCTTTCGATTTATGACGATCTTGGCTGTGCCAGCTGTATTGCTAGGTCTGACCCTATGGCTTTATTTTGGCATTGGTGCTGGAGATGTGTGGATGCATGCCAAATTGTTTTTTGTGATTCTGGTGATTGGTTATCACCATGCCTGCTTTAGCTTGCTCAAGAAATTTCGTGCTGGCGTGAATAAGCGTTCCAGTGTTTGGTTTCGTTGGTTTAACGAAGTGCCAGTGATCTTGCTAATCATCATTGTGGCTTTGGTGCTCTTCAAGCCATAAAGCACAACCTATTTTTTTAATATCTTTTTAGACTGTTAGCCCCATGAGATTTTTTGTTGTTTGCCCAGGTGGCTTAGAAGTACCGCTTGCCCAGGAGCTTGCAGAGATTGCTGGGCGCCCAGAATGTAAGGCCTTAGGAGCGTGGGTGATCGACCCAACCCCCACTAGCCCTACTGGCGGTGTTGGTCTTGCTGCGCCGCTATCTGCTGCTATGGCGCTGAACTTGCATTCGCGTATTGCGAGTCGAGTCTTGTTACAAATGGCGCAAGCACCTTATAGACAAGAAGATGACTTATATAAATTAGCTAGCGGCTTGGCATGGGAGGAGTGGTTCACCTCTAAACAAACTTTACGAGTGGATGTCACAGCCCATCGCTCACCATTAAAGAGTTTAAATTTTGCGACTCTCAAAATTAAAGATGCCATCGTCGATCGCTTGCGCGATGTGACTGGTGATCGTCCGAGTATTGATACTGCCTTTCCGGATGTACGAGTCCAGGCGCATTTGACAGCAACCCAAGTCACTATCTATTTAGATACTTCAGGCGAAGCATTGTTCAAGCGTGGCTGGCGTGACGAAAAGGGTGATGCGCCCCTAAAAGAAAATTTAGCTGCTGGTATTTTGTCTTTCACGGCTTGGAAGCCTGGCCAAGCCCTATTTGATCCTATGTGCGGTAGCGGTACCTTTTTAATTGAAGCAGCGCAGATGGCCTTAGCAATTCCACCGGGTGCTATTCGTGCTGGGATGTATGGCGATGATGCCAAGCCAAGCAGATTGGCCTATCGGCCTTTAGTGACTTCAGCCCATGGCTTTGGATTTCAGAGGCTTAAGCCATTCAATGAAGCTGCTGAGCAAAAGCGTTGGGTCGATTTAAAAGAGGCAGCGCTTGCGTTGATGCTAGAGAAGCGTAAGCAGCTTCCTAGTGTGGACTCGTTAAAAATCAGTGGTGGCGATATTAATGAGAAATTGGTATCGATGTTTAAAGGCAATTGGCAAAGAGCCCAATTGCCAGATCAACCAGTAGTTCGTCAGATTGATGCTTTAGCCGCTAAACCTCCAGGCAATATGAATGAAGGCGTCATGTTGTTGAATCCTCCATACGGCGAGCGCTTGGTGATTAAGGGTGGCCGTGGGCAGGATCGCGTATCCGCTGAAGACGCCAATTACGATGAAGAACCTGAAAATCGTTTTGAGATGAACCTAGAGACGGGCCGCCAAAGTGCAAAACGATCTAGTCGTGAATCCTTGAAAAAGCTGCAGGCTCAGGAAGAACAAGATCCAAAGTTTGTCGAGTTTTTGCGTCAGTTTGGCCAACATCTCAAAGATGACTTTGGTGGCTGGAACATATTTGTCTTGACGGCAGATATGGCTCTGCCAGGTCAGTTGCGTATCAAAGAATCCAAGCGTACCCCGATGTTTAATGGCCCGCTTGAATGTCGTTTATTTAAGTTTGAGATGCATGCTAAGCGACCAACTTAATGTGGTTAAAGACCTTAAAATAAAAGAAGAAGCTTAAAGAAACTAAGGATAGGCGGAGAGCAAGGTAATGGAATTTAAAACGTATATGTGTTTGATCTGTGGCTGGGTGTATGACGAAGCTGCTGGTTTGCCTGATGAAGGTATTGCACCGGGAACTCTATGGAAAGATGTCCCAATGAATTGGACTTGTCCAGAGTGCGGTGCTCGCAAAGAAGATTTTGAAATGATGGCGATTTAATTTATTGAATTCGAAAGCAATGATGTCAACAGTAGATCAAAACGCAGTTTTATTTGAGCGTGCGCAAAAAACTATTCCAGGGGGCGTGAATTCACCGGTGCGAGCCTTTCGTCAGGTGGGTGGTATCCCCCGTTTTGTTACTAAAGCTCAAGGCCCGTACTTCTGGGATGCAAACGATCAGCGTTACATCGATTTAATTATGTCTTGGGGCCCAATGATTGTGGGTCATGCAAATCCTGAGGTAGTGGCGGCCGTACAAAAAGCTGCTGAGACCAGTTTTAGTTATGGTGCACCCACTGAGGGTGAGATTGAATTAGCCGAGCGTATTTGCGCTCTGATGCCAAGCGTTGAACAAGTGCGCATGGTTTCTAGTGGGACTGAAGCAACAATGAGTGCTTTACGACTGGCTCGCGGCTTCACTGGTCGTGACTTAATTATTAAGTTTGAGGGCTGCTATCACGGACATGCGGATAGCTTGTTAGTTAAAGCGGGTTCAGGTTTGCTGACTTTTGCCGACTCCACCCAGAATGCGCCATCTTCTGGTGGTGTTCCGCAAGATTTAGTGAAGCATACCTTGGTGCTGCCGTATAACGATGTGGCTGCAATTGAAGAAGTCTTCAAGAAGCAGGGCGATCAAGTTGCCGCTGTGATCCTGGAACCAATTGCCGGCAATATGAATCTCATTCAGCCATCAAAAGAATTTTTGTCTACCATCCGCAATCTCACTAGCAAGCATGGCAGTGTCTTGATTTATGACGAGGTCATGACTGGTTTTAGAGTCGCCTTGGGTGGCGCACAGTCTTTGCAAGGCATCACACCTGATCTCACATGCCTGGGTAAGGTGATGGGCGGTGGTATGCCCATGGCAGCATTTGGTGGCAAGAAAGAGATTATGAATAAGCTTGCCCCTTTAGGTAATGTTTATCAGGCGGGGACTTTATCCGGAAATCCTGTGGCGGTTGCTGCAGGCTTAAAGACCTTGGAGATTATTTCTCGCGAAGGTTTTTATGAATGCTTAACAGGCCAAACTGAAAAGCTCATGGCTGGTCTAAAGATGGCGGCTGATAAAGCCAATGTTCCTTTTGCTGTTGATAGTGTTGGCGGTATGTTCGGTTTTTACTTTACCGATCACGTTCCCACCTCCTTTGAAGCAGTGACAAAATCCAATATTGATGCCTTTAAGAAATTCTTTCATCTCATGTTGGATCAGGGCGTCTATTTAGCGCCTTCAGCGTATGAGGCTGGCTTCACTTCAATTGCTCATGACAATGTTGTGATTGATGCCATTATTACTGCTGCTGAGAATTCATTTAAAAAACTTTAAGTAAACGTTTTTTATTCCAGCAAGTCATTACATTCGGAGTGGGTGGTCATAACCATTCGCCTGAATAAGCTCCAGATGTTTAGAGTCTTTATTTGTATTGGAGATTTCTAGGGCAGAGAGCTTGCCACCCCAAACGCAGCCAGTATCTAGACCAATCACATTGTGTTGGCGAAGTAAGCCTAGCGTGGACCAGTGGCCAAAGTAGGTCAGAACATCCTGGGTTTTTCTGCTAGGTACCGTGAACCACGGAATATAACCTTTGGGGCCTTGCTCCAAACCCTCTTTACTCTCAAATTCCATTTGGCCAGTTGGTGTGCAAAAGCGCATCCGCGTGAGTGCATTGGTAATAATGCGAAGGCGCTCGTAACCTTTGAGTGAATTACTCCACTTATTCGGGGTGTTGCCATACATATTTGCCAGAAAGTCTTTGTATGACTTACTCCGCAAGGTTCTTTCAACCTCTTGAGCGCACTCAATCGTTTGCTGTAAATCCCATTGCGGTAAGACCCCTGCATGAACCGTTAATACATTGCCATTGCTCAATGCCATGGGACGATTGCGAATCCAATCAATCAGTTCCTTACGATCTGGCGCCGCGAGTATCGGTTGGATGGTATCCAAGCCCTTGGGTTTGCGAAGACCGGCATCAATCGCTAGAAGATGGAGATCATGATTACCTAAGATACATTCAGCGCGACCAGATTCCTGTAAGACTTTAAGTTGGCGCAATGCACCTAAAGAATCTGGCCCACGGTTAACAAGGTCTCCCAAAAAAATCATCTTGGATTTTTTAGGAAGTTTCTTGACTAAGGCTTTTAACGAAGGTGCGCAGCCTTGCACATCACCTACGGCATAGATCTTGCTCATACCTAATCTTAAAGCGGAACTGTGAATAGATCTGAATTTAAGTGGAATAAGACCGGATTAGGCAACTTTTTTGACTACGCTGTAACGCACTAGAGTGCTCTTACGCGCCTCATCATGGTCCACTACTGGCAGCGGATAATCGCGTCCAAGCACTAGCCCTGCAGCCTCTAACTCAATATGCCCGGCTTTCCAAGGGGCGTGGATGGATTTCTTGGAGAGTTTTTCCAGTCGAGGCAGGTAGCGTTTGATGAACTTACCTTCGGGATCAAACTTCTCTGATTGGGTAATGGGGTTGAAGATGCGGAAGTAGGGTTGGGCATCACATCCGGATGATGAAGCCCACTGCCATCCGCCATTGTTTGAGGAAAGCTCAAAGTCATTGAGATGTTCTGCAAAGTAGGCCTCACCCCAGCGCCAATCTATACCTAAGTCTTTGGTCAGAAAGCTGGCCACCACCATGCGTAAGCGGTTGTGCATATAACCACTTTGGTTGAGTTGATGCATTGCTGCATCGACAAGGGGATAACCTGTTTTACCTTCGCACCAAGCGGAAAATAGTTTCTTTGCTTTAGCACCAGACTCCCAAACAATATTGTCGTAGTCTGGTTTAAAAGATGCACCTGATGCAAGGCGTGGATGATTGGCTAGGATCATGAAATAAAAATCACGCCAAATCAATTCGCTTAACCAAATAGTTGCACCCATGCTACCGGCTAGCATGCGACGGTGAGCTTCGCGTACCAACCCTCTAATAGAAAGCATGCCAAAGCGAAGGTGAGTTGAGAGATAGCTGACTCCCTTAATTGCGGGGAAGTCCCTGCCAATTTGGTATTGGTCAATCCGCGGCAGGAAGTCTTCTAAAAAGGCTTGGCCCCCTTCGGAGCCAGGCGGTAGATAGCTTTCAATGCCAGTGGGGCAAAAGCCCATCGACTCAAGAGAGGGAAATACTTGACTTAACTTTTTCGGAATGGGTGCAAATTGCCCAGGTTTTGGATTGCATTCATAGGCAGCAAGATCTTTTTCTTGGAGAGTCTTGAGCCAGTTATTTTTATAAGGCGTAAAGATTGAAAAAACGGTATTAGAGTTGGTCAGGATTTCCTTCTTCTCAAAAATTACTTGATCCTTATAGGTCTCAAATCTAATATCTTGCTTCTCTAATTGAGCTTTAACCGTTTCATCGCGTTCAATGGCCGATGGTTCATAGTCATGATTAGTGAAGACTGCCTCAACACCCAATTCTTTTGCAATTTCGGGAATGCATTCTGTTGGCCGACCAAATCGAACAATGAGTCCGCCACCTTGCTTGCGAAGTGCATCATCAATTTGCTTTATACCTTGCCAGATGAAATCCACGCGGCGGTCATGCTTGAGGCCATTAGCATCTAAATCACCCTTCAATAAGGGTTTGAGAATAGTGGTATCGAAAATGAAAGCCAGCCAAACTTGGCCGCTTTCTTTCAGGGCGTGGTGAAGCGCGGCATTGTCATAGAGGCGGAGGTCACGGCGGAGCCAAACGAGAGCTTTTTGCATAGCCCCTATATTAGGGCTTATTTAGAGTAAATGCAGGCGGCTAGTTGGGGTAATCAGGTTAAGATCCTAAGGAATTATGGATACGATCTTTTTTATTCTGTCGAAGGTAGTGCAATTTTGTATAGAGCCCTTAAATTGGGTGCCTATATTGATTTTCTTGGCCTTACTTTTTCTGTCTTTACGAAAACCACACCTCTGTAAAAGATTCTTAATACTGGCCTTGTTGGATTTGGCTCTAGTGGGCTGGCTTCCTGCATCTGAAGTCTTTCTAAGTGCGCTTGAAAATACCGTCACGAAAACAGAGATTGCAAAATTAGCAAACAATGACGTAGGTGGCATCATTATTTTGGGTGGCGCTATTGAGGATGGGGAAATTATTGGGGATCGCGGCGAGGTTTCTCTGCGATCATCCGCTGAGCGAGTGACTAAAGCATTTGAGTTGATCCGCAAGAATCCAAATATACCGTTCATCTTCAGTGGTTATTCAGGTCGAATTACCCCCAGGGGTGTTTCAGAGGCAGACGCATTTAAGCAATTGATTCAAGAACAGGGCTTAAGTGAGCAGAATGCGCATTACGAAAATCAGTCTCGTAATACCTATGAAAATGCGCTTCATAAGAAGCCAGTGATCGAAGAATTCGGATTAAAAACGGATGCTGGCCAATTAAAACCATGGCTTTTAATTACCTCTGCCAGTCATATGTACCGTTCCACCAAGATTTTCGAAAAACAAGGCTTGGATGTAATTCCGATCTTAGTGGATTATCAAACGGCTAATAGCCTTCAGTGGACGATGTTTGACTTAGTGGATGGCGCTCACAACTGGAACATCCTGGTCCACGAAATAGTGGGACTTTTTGCTTACTGGATTACCGGAAAAATCTAGATATTCTGTAAAATACAACCCATGACTTCTGCTAAAAAAGCACCTCCTGCTTCAGAACGAGCTTCTGTATCAGAGTCATCAATTTCTTTTTCTGCAGACCATCTTGCCAATCAGTTCTTAATTGCCATGCCTGGCATGGTGGATCCTAATTTTGCTGGTTCCGTAATTTACCTTTTTGAGCATACCGAGAGGGGCGCAATGGGTCTGGTGATCAATCGTCCCACTGAGGTCGATTTAGGAACTCTCTTTGACAAGATTGAGTTGAAATTAGAGATCGCCCCTTTAGTAAAGCAACCGGTCTATTTTGGTGGTCCCGTGCAGATAGAGCGCGGCTTTGTATTGCATGAATCCGATTCGCTATCTCCTTATAGTTCTTCCTTGATTATTCCTGGTGGACTGACAATGACCACTTCTAAAGATGTTCTCGAAGCGGTTGCTGTAGGCAAGGGCCCGCAACATTTTTTGATGACCCTGGGTTACGCCGGATGGGGTGCTGGTCAGCTTGAAGAAGAAATCACGCTCAATGGCTGGATGAATGTGCCACTAGCGCGAGAGCAAATGATTGAGATTATTTTTAATACCCCCTCAAGTCAGCGATACGAAAAGGCTGTGAGTCATCTAGGTTTTGATTTGTCTCATTTGTCTGGAGAGGCCGGACATGCCTAAGGCATTGACGATGATGGCATTTGACTACGGCACTCGCAGAGTGGGTGTGGCAGTCGGTAACACCATGACAAAGGCTGGCCAAGCATTAAAGACTATCAAGGCGCCAAGTAGCGATGCGCTTTTTCAGGAAATTGAGCATCTCTTGAAGGAGTGGCAGCCTGATCAAATCGTGGTTGGTAGGCCAGTACACCCAGATGGTGCCTCCCATGAGATGACCAGTAAGGCAGTTCGCTTTGGCAATCAATTGCAGGGACGCTTTCATTTACCGGTTCACTGGGTAGATGAGCGTTATACCTCCGCAGTTTTGGAGGGAGACCCGAAGATGCACGACAATCTAGATGCGCACTCTGCAGCACTCATTTTGGAGCAGTATTTTGCAGAACAAAGCATGCAGTCTTGAAGTTAAATACCAGATTAAGAAATAGACCTTATATAGAGCCCGGATCAAAGAATGAACGCTGAACAGTTATACGGAAAATTATTAGAGGCATTGCGCAAGAGGGCACAAAAGGGCTCTTTTGAACTTGCTGGGCTTGCTATGGGTGGGGCATGGATTGCAGAGCGTCTCGCTCAAGATTTAGGGCTTCCGCACTTTGGTGTCATTAATGTTGCCTTCCATCGAGATGATTATGCCGAGAAGGGTATGACTGCTTTACGTACCGCTAGTACTATGTCCACGCATTTGCCTTTTGATGTCAATGGCGCCAATGTGATCTTGATTGATGATGTGTTGCTCACAGGTAGGACTGTTCGAGCAGCTCTAAATGAGTTATTTGATTTTGGTCGACCTGCTCAAGTGGAGCTTATGGTCCTCGCCGATCGAGGAAATCGAGAATTGCCAGTAGCTGCTAATTTTGTGGGTGAGCAGTTACAGGTTCCAGAGAATCAAATTCTGGTTTTAGAAAAAGATACTGCTGGCAAGTTCAGCTTTCAGCTTGAGGAGCGTGAGTAATGAGTCAGCTAGTCAATCAATTTAATGCGGCTGGAGAGTTAACGCATGTCCTGACTCTAGAGGGCCTTCCAAAAGAGCAAATTCTGCACATATTAGATACTGCGCAACAGTTTGTGAGCGTGACAGATCCTGCTCGTGAAGTAAAGAAGGTGCCTTTGCTACGAGGCAAGAGTGTATTTAATCTGTTCTTTGAAAACTCTACTCGCACGAGAACCACTTTTGAAATCGCTGCTAAACGTTTATCAGCAGATGTTATTAATTTAGATATTTCCACATCCTCTACCGCCAAAGGCGAGAGCTTGCTAGATACGATTGATAATTTGGTGGCGATGCAGGCTGATATTTTTGTTGTGCGTCATAGCGTCTCTAAGGCGCCCATTGAAATTGCAAATCACGTACCAGCCCATGTGCACGTCGTCAATGCAGGAGATGGCAGTCATCAACATCCAACCCAAGGTTTGTTGGATATGTATACCATGCGGCACTTTAAGCAACACTTCAAAGGCCTGAAGGTGGCGATTGTGGGTGACATTGTTCATAGTCGCGTCGCTAAATCTAATATTCATGCACTGACCACTTTAGGTTGTGAAGATATCCGTGCAATTGGACCTGAGAGTTTGCTGCCAAGCGATTTAGATATGCTGGGCGTCAAGGTCTTCCACAACATGGAAGAAGGTTTAAAGGATGTTGACGTCGTGATGACGTTGCGCATTCAGAAAGAACGCATGGAAGCTGGCCAGGTGCCCGAGGGAGATGCTTTCTTTAATCAGTATGGTTTAACACCTGCTCGTTTAGCCTTGGCTAAATCGGATGCCATTGTGATGCATCCAGGCCCTATGAATCGTGGAGTAGAAATTGATTCAGTGGTGGCAGATGGACCTCAGTCAGTCATTTTGAATCAGGTTACCTTTGGCATTGCTGTGCGTATGGCAGTAATGTCAATTGTGGCTGGCAATTAATTCTGTAATAGCTGTTGCGATGTGTTGATCAAAGTTGACGTGGCTATCCAGTATTAGTTCATCTTGTGCTGCAGCGCTGGAGTGTTCTAAGTTGTTGCTGATGACGACATTGAATCGACATAGCTTGGATAGACCAAACATTTGAGCCCACGAATTATTCCTATGCGGATTAATTTCTAAAACGCTTACCTCGTTATTGAGAAACAGCAAATTAAACACACCAGCTCCAACCATATAGACAAAGGTCTTGGCGCTCGCTAATGTCTCAAGATAGTCTTTAAAGCTGAGTTTTGATAAAAAGACTTGCTCAATGCCATTGGATTTTAAAAATTCTTGATCAATATTCAGTAAATTTTTACGACTCAGCTCGTTTCTGCCATAAATCAAGTTTTTGGTTCGCGCTTCAGAAATATCATGCTTTGCAAAGCAGATTGCTTTAATTTCTCGGCAAATTTCTGGATAGTCTGGATAGACCTGTAAATCTCTGCCTTCTGGGGCAACAATCAATTCTGAAAAAGCATAAGGAGTCTCGTAATCCAAAAAGATTAAATCATGAGCATCAAGCACTGATTCTAAAAATTCTCTTTGAAATGAATTTCCTTTGATAGAAACGCAGACACGCTTTTTATTTTTTCTCCACTCATAGTAGAAGGGAAAAAAGACATCATGAAAAAAGTGCGCAATATTATCTGTGTGAATAATCAGTAAATAGAAGACTTCGCCTTCCAAGCTTTGTGCTTTGGTATCGAAGGGAAGTAGTGACCAGCGCTTGATAAATTGAACGCGATCATTTTTTACCAAAACTGGCTTTTTGGTAAAGAGACGATCTTTGCAGAGAATATAGTTCGATCTTCCGGCTAATGAAAATAGCAATTTCTGGAAGAGATCTTTAATTTTGGACATGCACGTTTAATATTCGATATGTGGTGGGAAGCCTACTATAATTCTAGCTACTATTGTGATTTTAAGTGGTGATATAAGGGTGCTGATTGAAGTCTAAATCTATTACGCAACAGAAAAATTGGCTCCTGCTTTCTCATGCATTCAATATGGATGGCAGAGCGGCCAGTTTAACCATTACGGATAAGATCCCATATTTTCTAGAGGCTGGCATCCATCCAACAGTTTTTAGCGCCATCACCGGTCTAAAAGATGAACGTTTCCCGCACAAGCAATTTTTAGCTTGGGGTCCAGCCGCATTTAGATTTGATTTTCGCCACTGGATTGCCAATAAGTATGGGCGTGGCTTCATTTATAAAATCACTACAAGAACAGTTTCGATTCTGCTAGCGCCATTGATTGCAATCGAAAAGTTACTGCTTGGTTACTCCAGTCAATGGTCGTGGGCGCTCCCTGCGTTTGTACGTGGCTATTTCTTGATTCGCAGCGGTAAAGTCGATGTGATTTATTCCATTGGCAGCGCTTGGTCTGCACACCTGGCGGGTGTTTGGTTAAAGCGTGCTACTGGTTTACCGTTGATATCTGAGGTGCATGATCCACTGGTGATTCGTAAAGGCCCTAATGATCAGGGTTTTGAGAAGCCTAAAAATCGTGATGCGCGCTTTCGTCATCACTTAGAGAGTTTGCTGTGCAGATATTCAGATTATGTATGGTGGTTTACGGATGGCGCACTTCACTATGCAAAAGTCAGAAATCCCAATTTAAATACCAAGGGTAATGCCACTGGTTTTGTGGTGATGCCGGGTGCAAACCCCCCAGGTGAAATGCGCGGGGAATCTCAGCATCAATATGGTGAGCATTTAAATTTATGTCACTTTGGCTCTTTAGCAAATGACAGGTCGCTCTCGATTATTTTGAAAGCGGCTAAAGTCCTCTTTGCAAAGTATCCTGAGGCCAGAAAACATCTTCGGGTACATGCCTATGGAGCGCCTTTGGATTCTTTGTCCTTAGAGGCAATCAATCAATACGATTTTTCGGACGTCTTGTTGGCCCACGGCCGCTTAGAGCATGATCCAGTTACGAAAAAATCTGGACGCGAGAGAGTCGCACAAAAAATGCAAGAAGCAGATGTTCTGATTTTGTTGCATGGGAATGATGAGTGGTGCGCGGAATATATCCCGTCAAAATTTTATGACTACCTCTGGTCTGGCAGACCTATTTGGGGTATCACCCACCGCAATCCCCAGTTAGATGAAATGCTCTTGGATAGAAAATCGTATTTAAGTGCCGATGGAGATGATGAGGGTATTGCCATGGCGCTCGAGAGAATCTGGTTGGATTGGCAGGAAAAGCAGTTACTAAAGCCTGTTTGGCAGCCGATTGGCGTAGATCAGGCGGTTAGCAGTATTCTTTCGCATATTGCTCAAGAAAAGGCTGCATCTTGAAGGACATCGTTCTTTACTGTAAATCGTATCGTAAAGATTTTTTGCGATTAAAGCGCCTATTACAGTCCATCTCTGAACATAATGCGGATCACATTCCGTTTTATATTTCTACGCCACAGGCTGATCATGATTTGTTAGTGGAATTGGTTGGCAAAGAGGGATATGAATGGATCTCAGATGAATCCATTCTGCAAGCCAATACAAATGCGCCTAGTGGTATTGAGAAAAATAAATCTGGTAGCTTGACCCAACAAATTATTAAGTCTGAATTTTGGCGCTTAGATTTATGTGAGAATTATGTTTGCCTAGACTCGGATTGTATTTTCATTAAGAATTTTAATAAGTCTGATTTTTTAGCAGACGATGGCAATCCCTACACAGTCATTTATCAAAATAAAGAATATTTTCAACTCGCAATTGATCGTGGGTTTGCTAAAGCTCCGCTTCAACTAATCGCTGAAGGTGATAGGGTTAAGCGTTTATTTGGGCGCAAGGGACCTAACTACTATTGCCCTTGCCCTCCATTTATTTGGTCAGCAAAGGTATGGCGATCCCTGGAGGAGTCATACCTCAAGCCTAAGGGTCTGACTTTCTGGGATGTTTGCACTCCAGAGCATCCGGAAACTCTCTTGTACCTAGAGGCTTTATTGAATTTCAAAGCAATTCCTTTGCACCCGATTGAGCAGTTATTCCGGATTTATTACTACGATTGGCACTACTACCTGCTACGTAGAATGGGAGAGACTCCAGCGAAGATGAAAGAGCAATATCTTGGCGTCATATATCAGTCGAGTTGGGATCTGGGTCTTGACTATGGCACAAGCCAAAAATCGATTTTTTCTAGAGCCCTGAAAAAAATGAAACGATTTGGGCGTTACTTGCAGAGCTTTATCTAATGACTACACAGCCGCTAATTAGCGTGCTCATGCCTGCCTATAACTCTGAGCTTTATATAGCTGAAGCAATCGAGAGCATTCTCAATCAAAGCTACCAAAATATTGAGCTCATCATTTTTGATGATGGATCTACTGACGGCACTCGAAAAGTAATCCAAAGTTTTAATGATCCTCGCATTGTGAAGATGCTGTCAGATCAGAATTATGGTGTTGTGAGAGCTCGCAATGACATGATTGATAAAGCCGCCGGCGAATATATTGCGCTGATGGATGCCGACGATATTGCCGATCCTAGCCGTCTAGAAAAGCAGCTACGTAGCCTGCAGGCTGGCGAATGTGATTTATCGGGAAGTGCCCAATGGGTTCTGGACGAAGCTACTGGCAAGATAAAAAAGTCAAAAGATAAATTTACTGACCCCGATTTACGCGCATTGCTGTCTGTGTATTGCGGCCTTTGTAACTCTGCAATGATGGGTAAAGCAGCAATATTCAAGCACTTTAAATACGACACCACAATCTTGACCTCTGAAGATTATTACTTGTGGGTACAGATGGCTGCCGCAGGTTACCGCTTCTTAAATCTCCAGGAGCGATTAATTACTTATCGCCGCTATCCTGCCCAAACAAGTTCTGTTCACTTGGATAAATTTAGGGTGACAACGATTGAGGTGCAGAAAAAATATCTTGAGCAATTAGGAATTTCTGCGGAACTCTATCCACATCAGTTGCCGTGGCCTGAGAGAATGACGTTGGGGTCCAGATTATTGCTAGCCCTAAATAAAAAATTTCCAGGGGTTTCTTTGCGTGCTAA
Source organism: Polynucleobacter sp. VK25 (assembly GCF_018687355.1). NCBI lineage: Bacteria > Pseudomonadati > Pseudomonadota > Betaproteobacteria > Burkholderiales > Burkholderiaceae > Polynucleobacter > Polynucleobacter sp. VK25. The sequence continues at coordinate 242,185 of NZ_CP061288.1, forward strand.
TGCAGAGATTTATGCACGGTTTCAGTATCGAAAAAATGGCTTGTGGACCCCATTCACGCGGCTCGAGCGCTTATTGATTGCGCTTTGGGCAAGCTTCTTGGTTTAGTGCCTAAAGCAGTTTCTGAAGATGACGAACAACTTCATCTTCTTTCAGCTCCGACTGCAAACTCGACACCTCTAGTAATTGATTAGCGCCTCGGTAGGAGTGCCACATTTTGGGCATGATTTTGGTTTGCTGGTTCAGAACACCTGCCAAATGGCTCATGCCGCTCTTAGAGCCAATGAGTAGATCAGCATGGAGCAGGTGGTGGAATGCGCTCATGAAATCGCTATCGATGTGCTCATGGACTTCATGAGGAGTATTTTGAAAATAGGCTTTCCATGAAAATGGCAAACCACTTTCAGAGTGATATACCCCATCTCTACCTTCGCTAAAAATATGAATAGCCAAGTTTTTGCGTGTGTTGCGCGAAATCATATTGAGAATTTCTAAATACCAGGCGTCCGGCAGCATTCTGGAAGAAAGGTCTGAGAATTGTCGGCCAGGCAACAGATCGCCCCTACGAATATGTACTGCAATATTCAGTTTGTTGGCGTCTAGGGATAGCGGAATAGGGTATTGCTCGCGTGCTTTGGAGTATGCATTTAGAAACCATGCTCTGGTTGAGGCATATTCATAATCCCCAAAGCGATTGTTGCTGATCTTGAATGCGATATTGGGTCCAGGATGACTTTGAATGAATTCATCCACCTTGCGATAGATGTCATCGTCATTTTGTTCATTCGAAGGGATATGAATCTCAAAGGGTGGTAATTCGATGAGCTGAATTTCACCACGCTGAATGCGCTTCTCAATCTCCTCGCGACTGGGAAGCAGTCCTATCGGATTTAGCATGTCATTGAGATCATTGCCAATATTGTGTGTCTCGTTCGCCTTGCGACCTCTGAGTCTACGAAGAGACTGCTTGAGGCGCCACTTGAAGGATTGATGGTGAGACTTAGCTAATTGGCTTTCGGAATAAGCAAATTGCAGTTGATTACGGTCTGCAATTTTCAATGCTCTATTGATAATGCCCATCGAATGTCCGATGCCGGCATCGGGATTATCGTAATCAAGTATAAAGCGATTAGCCATTATTTATGCCTTTGAGAATGGCATTGATAATCGTTGATACATAAGTGCTGGTATCAAATTCTCTTGCTTTGGAGCTTGCGAGAAATTGACTAATATTCTCCTGATACTTAGTGTATTCAGGCTCGCCAATGCTGAGAAGATAGCGATGTACATCTCCAGTGCTCTTGAAATCTCTTCTATCGATAAAGCAAGAGCTGGGAATGTGTTTCGCAATCGTATGTGAGCCCCAATACACGGGAACGCAGCCCCCAAAAAAACAATCAAATATTTTTTCGCTAATGTAGTCTGGAAGATTGGCTACATTTTCATAGCAGTAAGCAAACTTTGTTTTTCGGTAGATGGATTCTTTGTCTTCTACTTCTCCCGCATAACTAGGGAAGGGTTTATAGCCAAAGAGTTGTGTAGCTAAACGCTTCATGCGCCTAACGGCTTTTTCAGTGGCATTAAATGCCGGTTCCGGCTTACTCCAGCCTAAACCATATAAAGAGAAGTGGTCGGCAGCGTGTTTCTCATACCAGCGAATTACTTCAAGGCGCTCTCTATACAGATCGTTTTCAAGGCCTCTTGGAAATGCTTTATTGGCATTAATGATGCAGGAGAAAATCGGCCTCTCAAAAAAAGAGGGTGTAGATTGATTTCGAATTTGATTGGGAATAAAAACGTGACTGACATTGGGCAAGCTTGAAAAGTCCGTATTCCATGTGAATACCCCATCGAACTTGTTTAAGTACGCTTTATCTTTGTTGGGTGGACAGATATAGGGGTTTTCTGTGGCAATAAGGTACTTTGGACCAGAAATTTGATCTAAAGGTTGGCCGTCATGCAAAATACTAAAAGCAATGTCGCGCCCTTGGTTGACGTCCGGATTATTTAACTCAATACCGTGCTTCAGAAACTCTGATCTTAGTAATCTATTGGTAAAGGTTGGGTTGTAGGTATGATGTCTATCGATTTCCTCAAAAGAGGCATTTTTTACCCTATCAGGTTGATAGTAATTGGCAAATAACATTTTTATATGACTCTAATTAAGTTTCGAAAACCTGCTCGTAAGGCGATTGTTGATTCCAAAATTTTACTGGCTGGTCCCGTCAGGAATGTTGCGCATACTATTCAAAATGAGATTGAAACCTTAGTTTCCAGTCTTGGTAACTTCAAGGAAATTTATTGCTTTGTCGTTGAGAGTGATTCTAGTGATGATACCGCGAAAAAATTAGAAGAACTACAAGGAGTCATTAAAAACTTCTCTTATGTCAGTGTTGGTAATTTAAGTAGTAAATACCCAAGACGCACTGACCGAATCGCTTTGTGTAGAAACCTGATTATTGACGCAGTAGCCTCAAGACCAGAATATGCGGATATTGATTACATCGCCATGGCAGATATGGATGGCATGAATGCGCTGGTTACCCCAGAAAAAGTTGCCCAATGCTGGGAAGTGGATGAGCCTTGGGATGTGATTACTGCAAATCAGTTGGGTGAGTACTACGATATCTGGGGTCTGAGTCATCCCTATTGGAACCCCATCGATTGCTGGGAGCAAAAGCAGCGCTTAGAAAATATTTTGGGTAATGAAATGGCTCAGAATATTGCTGTTGCCTCCAAGCAGTCGCCGATTGATCCTAGAGCAGATCTAATAGAAGTGGATTCAGCTTTTGGTGGTTTGGGTATCTATACGCGTGAATCCTTTTTGGCTGGCAGATATGCTGGGACTGATGACGAGGCGCAGGGCATAGACGTGGCCGATCACATTCCTTTTCATCGTGACTTACGAAGAAAAGGTTATCGTATTTTCATTAATCCTGCCTTAATTAATTGCGATAAGACACCTGGTGGCGCAGTTGAGGAAATCCCCCTTCCAAAACCAAGAGGTGGTCTAAAATTGGTGCAGAAATTGGGTATCTTCTTATTCGGTAAAAAACGTTTTAATAAGTACCTTCAAATGATGCAAACGCCATAAACCTTGGCGCTCAATAAACAGTCTTGATAGATAAAAAATGATATTAGTTACTGGCGGCGCGGGTTTTATTGGTGGCAACTTTGTTCTTGATTGGTTAAAAGTTCCAAGCAATGAGGGTGTTATTAACTTAGACAAGTTAACTTATGCCGGCAACCTTGCTACCCTGGAGCCATTAAAAGATGATCCACGACATATTTTTGTTCATGGTGATATCGGTGATAAAGAGCTGGTTACAAAGCTAATAAAAGAGTATCAACCTCGAGCCATTGTGAACTTTGCTGCTGAGAGCCATGTAGATCGATCCATTCATGGGCCAGCAGAGTTTGTTACGACCAATATCGTGGGTACATTTCATTTGCTGGAATGCGCACGCGAGTATTGGAATGCGCTTGAAGGAAATGCAAAAGAGGCTTTTCGCTTTCATCATGTATCAACTGATGAGGTATATGGATCTTTGTCTTTGACTGATCCAGCTTTTACTGAAACGAATTCTTATGAGCCGAACAGCCCTTATTCTGCATCCAAGGCTGCGTCTGATCATTTGGTACGCGCATGGTTTCATACCTATGGCTTCCCTGTAGTGACCACCAATTGCTCTAATAACTATGGCCCTTATCACTTCCCTGAGAAGTTGATTCCGCTAGTGATCCTAAATGCCTTAAACAGCAAGCCTTTACCTATCTATGGTGATGGTCAGCAAATTCGTGATTGGTTGTATGTGGGCGATCATTGTTCAGCAATTCGCGAGGTATTGGCTAAAGGCAAATTGGGTGAGACCTACAATATTGGAGGCTGGAATGAAAAAGCCAACATCGATGTGGTCAAAACAATCTGTCGGATTTTGGATGAGCTCAAGCCTCGCGCTGATGGTAAATCGTATGTTGAGCAAATCACATTCGTAAAAGATCGTCCTGGACATGATCGTCGTTACGCCATTGATGCTAGCAAGGTCGAGCGTGAGCTTGGCTGGCGCCCCGCGGAGACCTTTGATACTGGCATTCGTAAAACGGTGCAATGGTATTTGGATAATCCAGTGTGGATCGAGGGTGTGGTGAGCGGGTCTTATCGCGACTGGCTGCAAAAGCAATACAACTAGCACGCACAATTAGAGCTTACGTGAATATTTTAGTTTTCGGAAAAGATGGGCAGTTAGGGAAAGCCTTTAAAGCCCTTTTCAGTTCTGCATCCAGCACTCAAAATGTCAGCGTGCAATACGTGGGGCGCTCCGAGTGTGACTTAAGTGACACTGCTGCACTAAACAATCTCTTGGTTAAAGCGAAACCAAACCTCATTATTAATGCATCTGCCTATACTGCGGTCGATAAAGCAGAGGCGGATATTGAGATGGCTTATGCCATCAATGCGCATGCGCCAGAGTTGATGGCTAAATATGCCGCTGAGCATGGTGCTGCCTTCCTGCATTACTCAACAGACTATGTATTTGATGGTAGCAAAGAGGGTTGGTATGTTGAAGATGATGAACGTAATCCCTTAAGTGCTTATGGCAAGAGCAAAGCTGCTGGTGAGATTGCTATAGAAAAAGTTTTCAGTAATTCAGCTAAAGGACAATTTGCTATTTTCCGAACCAGCTGGGTTTATGGTGATGGCGGTAATTTCATTCGCACCATGTTACGTTTGGCAAAAGAACGTGATGAGTTAAAAGTTGTTCATGACCAACAGGGGGCTCCCACCAGCGCAGATTGGCTTGCGAAAGTAAGTCTGAGCCTGGCGCTAGATATAGATTTCCACATCAGACAATTTGCGTCTGGTATTTATCACGTAGTGCCTGCGGGCGAAACAACATGGCATGGATTAGCCTGTTTAGCGATTCAGAGTGCCCTCGATGTTGGTGTGGTTCTGAAGGCCAAGCCAGAGTCAATCAAGCCCATCCTAGCCGTTGAATACCCCTTACCAGCCCCGCGCCCCATGAATTCTCGTATGGATAGCGCTAAATTGCGCACTGCCCTACAAGGCGCTCTTTTAGACGCTTCAAACTCTTATAATGAACCCCAAAATGTGCCAAATTTCCCGTCTTGGGATGGTATGGTTCAAGAATATGTATCTAAGCTTGCTGCGGACGGTGTGATTTAAAAACTGGTTCGTGTTGCCTGGGGTACTTCAAAGGGGTAATTGCATGGCTGTAAATCGTAAGGGCATTATTTTGGCAGGCGGGTCTGGCACTCGTCTCTATCCGGTAACTCAAGCCGTTTCCAAACAGCTGATGCCGGTTTATGACAAGCCAATGGTTTACTACCCCTTGAGCACTTTGATGTTGGCTGGTATTCGCGATATCTTGCTCATCTCAACACCACATGACACTCCTCGTTTCACTGAGCTATTGGGCGATGGCTCACAGTGGGGTCTCAACATTGAATATTGCGTTCAACCTTCTCCGGATGGTTTGGCACAAGCATTCACGCTAGGTAAAAACTTCGTTGGCAATAATCCAAGTGCTTTAGTACTTGGCGACAATATTTTCTACGGCCACGAACTTGTGGGGCAATTAGATAGCGCAAACGATCGTAGTACTGGTGCAACAGTGTTTGCCTATCACGTCAATGATCCAGAGCGCTATGGTGTCGTGGAGTTTGATAAAGATTACAAAGCACTCTCAATTGAAGAGAAGCCATTAAAGCCAAGAAGTAGTTACGCAGTTACTGGCTTGTATTTCTACGACAACCAAGTGTGCGATATTGCGGCATCCATCAAACCTAGCGCGCGTGGCGAGCTTGAAATTACAGATGTCAATCGTGTCTATCTTGAGAAGAATGAACTCAGTGTGGAGATTATGGGTCGTGGTTTTGCTTGGCTCGATACCGGTACGCATGATTCGCTGCTTGATGCTGCTGGCTTTATTGCCACACTGCAAAAGCGTCAAGGTTTAATGGTGGCATGCCCCGAAGAGATTGCCTATCGTCAGGGCTGGATCACTGCAGAAGCAGTGCAGAAGGTGGTAGCCCGGCTAAGTAAGAATAGCTATGGCCAATATCTTGGCAAGATTTTGAATGAGCTCAACAGTTCAGCACAACCCATTTCTCTTTCGGCAAAGAAGACTGGCAAATGACTGCCCCATCTAAGTTGAAGATAACGCCAACGGCTATTCATGATGTCTTTATTGTGGAGCCGAAGGTATTTGGTGATGAGCGTGGTTGGTTTACAGAATCATTTAATGCGGAAGACTTCTCAAAATTAACAGGACTTGATGTTGAGTTTGTACAAGACAACCATTCTTTTTCACGTCAATGGACTTTGCGTGGCTTGCACTATCAACTAGAGAAGACCCAGGGCAAGTTGGTACGGGTAGTAGCCGGCAGTGTTTTTGATGTTGTAGTCGATATTCGTAAAGACTCGCCTACCTATGGAAAGTGGGTGGGTATTGAGTTGAGCGCGCAAAATCATAAGCAACTTTGGATTCCAGCAAAACTGGCGCATGGATTTTTAGTGCTTTCAGAAAGTGCAGAGTTTTTATACAAAACTACGGATTACTATCACCCACAAAGCGAGGCTTGCCTCGCATGGAATGATCCAACGCTTGCGATTGAATGGCCTTTGCCTGCTGGCCTCCAGCCCAATATGAATGCCAAGGATGCTTCTGGCCTCTTATGGGACGCCGCGCCTAAGTTTTAATGCTCAGTAGTCTCATTGGAAAAGATAAGATAATGCTCATATGAGCGCTGTATCTTCTACCCCCGTATTAAATCCTTCCGCTAATCCCAAGATTTTGTTGGTGAAGCTATCGTCATTGGGGGATGTACTTCACAACCTGCCGATTATTTGGGATTTACGGGCACGCTTGCCTAATGCTCAAATTGACTGGGTAGTTGAGGAGGGCTATGTTCATTTGCTCAAACCTCTTTTGAGTCGTGATGGATTTAAAGGTATTGATCGCATTATTCCTTTTGGCCTGCGTCGCTGGAAAAAGAATCTACTGAAGCTGTCAACCTGGAAGCAATTTTTTGGCTTTAAAGCAGAACTTCAAGAGGTGGCCTATGACATCATCATTGAAACTCAGGGTCTTCTGAAATCAGCCATTGTTTGCTCTCTGGCCAGGAAGTCTTCAGGCGCAGTGATTGCAGGCTTAGCTAATGCAACTGAGTTTTCTGGTTATGAGCCTATCGCAAGATCTTTTTACAACCAATCAGTGCAAGTGCCAAAGCAATGCCATGCAGTCGATCGTTCGCGTTGGGTGATGTGTTCCGCTTTGGATTGGCCACTGCTAGAGCGTTCACAAGCTCCTCAGTTTTATCCTGATGAATATATTCAATCTTTGAGCGTGACTGGTAAGCCTATCGCTCATCAGCTAGTAGCTCCTTATGTTCTTTGTTTTCATTCAACTGCGAGAGAGGCTAAACGTTGGCCTAACAACCATTGGATTGAATTGGGCAAAGCATTCGCCAGTCGCGGGTATCAAGTAGTTTTTCCTTGGGGCAACTTGGCCGAGCAGGCAATAAGTAAAGAGATAGCATCGCAAATTCCGAATGCCTTAGTGCCACCTGCTTTTTCAATTGAGGAGGCATTCTCTGTAATTGCGAGTGCGGCATTAACTGTGGGTGTTGATACTGGCCTGACGCATTTAGCGGCAGTACTCAATAAGCCAACGGTTGAGATTTATTGTGACTCACCATTGTGGAAGACCGAGGGATATTGGTCTAACCAGATTCGTAACGTTGGTGATATTCATCATCCGCCAACAGTAGCGGCAGTGCTTCAGGCAGCTAACGAGTTACTGCTTTAGAGTTGCTGTCTTAGCGCAACAAGGCGTTAATTGCGACTAAGTCTTCATCTGTTAAAGCGGCTGCATGTGCCTTTAACTTAATTGCGTTCAGAATCGTACTGTAGCGTGCTTGTTGCAATAAAGAACGCGTATTAATTAACGAGTCCAAAGCAATCAATACGTCAATATTGATTAAGGTACCCACCTGAAAGCCAAGCTTGCTTGACTCAAGAGCCGATGAGGTCGAGCGCTCGGCGGCTTCATAGGCTTTGACGCTTGCTAGGCCGCCGTAGAAGCCAGTAAAAGCTGCTCGCGTATTTTGGGCTGCAGTACGACGATTGTTGTCGTAGTTGGCTTTGGCTGCATCCAGCAAAGCAGCATTTTGTCGAATCACTGAACTAGCAAATCCACCCGATACCAATGGAATGGTCATTTGCAAAGCAACCGTGTTGTTATATACGTTGGTGTTCGATGGCGTGTAATTATTGGGTGTGCCATTAGAGGTGTTGTATCCCGATGTTCCTACCAAGTTGACTGTCGGGTAATTCAAAGCTTGCGCTCCCCGATAAGTACTTTCCGCAAGGCTAACGGATAGCTGGCCTGCCAATACGTTGAAGTTTGCAGCTTCAGCTTGATTAATCCAGTCATCCAGCGTTTGGCCTGGAGGTAAATGTGGGTTAACGCTTTCTGCAATGGGGTTCCCTTTGGCATCCTTGCTTTTGCTGCGAGGATCCTTGAGTACGCCATCAATCTTGGCATCTTTTACCAGGGGTTTTAATGCGCCGATAGGGCGACCCACAATTTGTTCGAGCGCACCGCGCTTCACGATTAAGTCGGCCTGAGATGCAATCTCTTGGGAGTTTGCTAAATCCAAGGCAGCTTGCGCAGTGTTGACATCCACAATAGTGGCTAACCCAGCATCAAATTTGGCTTGTGCAACTTCAAGCTGTTGTTTGATTAAATCTTTTTTGTTTTTATAAAGCGCTACGTTATCTTGGCTGGTAAGTGCATCAAAATAAGCTTGTGATACTCGTAATATCAAATCTTGTTGCGCCAAGAAAAAACGCATATCTGCTAATTTGGTGTTGAGATCACCTTGCTTAAATAACTCAAGAGCGGCCACGTTAAATACAGGTTGCGTCAAGGTGACTGTGTAACTTTTTTGGTCAAAGACGCGTGAGTTACCCGAGTTATTGGAAACCACTGTGCTGCCAGTGCCGTGCTGATAGTAACGAGTGCCACCAGGCGTTGCATTTGCCTGAGGCATGAGTAATGAGAAGCCTTGCCAATAAAGCTCTTTACTTGCTTGGTAGTTAAAGCGGGCTGCCGTCAATACTGGATCGCTAAAAGCAGCCTCTTGATAAAGTTGGATCAAGTCATTGAGCTGACCTTTGCTATCGGCAGCTTTATTTCCATTGAGATTGGAGGGTGCTGTGACGCTTGGTACGGCCTGTTTGACCGGTGGCGGTGCCATTTGGGGTGGCTGCTCCAGGCCAATGAGGGTCGAGGCACTCATGGGCGTGGGTAAGGCTGGTCTTGCAGCGGCATTGGGGCTTTGGGCCAGGGCATTGCCAAACCAAGTGCTCCAGCCGAGCGCCTGACTTAGGATCAAACCAAAGGCGGTAAGTCTAGAAAGTCTAAAGCGGTTTGGGGTCATGTAAGTCAGATACTGTTCAATGTGCCATGCAGTTTAAGGCTAATTTATTCAAATTGCTCATTTAGGCACTATTTTGCCAAAACCTCTTGATTGATCCTATATACCTATAAAATTTGGCCTATGGATCTAATTTTGTTACTAAAAGCAGTCATTCTGGGGGTAGTAGAGGGATTAACGGAGTTTTTGCCGATATCCAGCACTGGGCATCTAATTTTAGTTGGGGATTTGCTCGACTTTAATGATGATCGGGGTAAGGCATTTGAAGTCATTATTCAGTTTGGTGCCATTCTGGCGGTTTGCTGGGAGTTCCGCCAAAAGCTGATCAAAGTAGCCACTTCTTTTACTGGCAGTTCGGAGTCTCGCCGTTTTGTTCTCAACTTATTCATTGCCTCTATTCCCGCGATGGGCCTTGGCTTTGTATTCGGCAAGCACATCAAAGCAGTTTTGTTTTCACCCATTCCAGTAGCAAGCGCCTTTATTGTGGGGGCGCTCATTATTTTTTGGGCGGAGCGTCGGCAGCAGAACCAGGCAGAAGTTTCTAGTGAGATTAAATCAGTAGATGATCTGACTCCACTAGATGCCCTTAAAGTTGGCTTAGCACAGTGTGCCGCTTTGATTCCTGGCACCTCTCGTTCTGGGGCGACGATTATTGGGGGCATGTTGTTTGGTTTGCCGCGCGCTGTAGCAACTGAGTTTTCATTCTTTTTGGCAATTCCAGTGATTGGTGGCGCCACAGCTTATGAGTTGCTCAAACTTTGGAAAGCGCCTGTAGCATTTTCTGGAGAATTTACTCTAGCGATTCTTGTTGGTTTTATTGCTGCCTTTATCTCCGCATTTATCTGTGTGCGCTGGTTAATTCATTATGTAGCCCACCATAATTTCATTCCATTTGCATGGTACCGAATAGCTTTTGGCTTATTGGTTTTATTTACTTCCTATACTGGCTTAATTGCCTGGTCTCATTAACCGCTTAAGCAACTGAAAGTTCAGGAAATTCTGATGGATGCATCAATAGACGCAATTACCAATAATATTCAGCTGGCTTTGGCCCCTGTATTTTTATTGACTGCTGTAGCAACTTTAATTAATGCAATTTCAGGGCGCTTAGCTCGTTCAGTCGATCGTATGCGCGCAATTCGACATGCCATTACTCGAGGCGAAGTAAAGGATGCGGCATTACTGGAGCATATGAATAAAGAGGCTGATGAAGCCCAAATTCGTGGCCGTCTCTGCACTGCTGCCATCTTTTTTGATGTTCTCAGTGGCGTATTTATTTCATTGACAGTGCTGGAATTATTTTTCTTTCAGGCTGGCGCTGTTCGCTCATTGCAAACTACCTATGTCATCTGGACTTTTGTGCTGGGCCTAGTTTTCTTTATGACATCCTTATCTATCGTATTAACCGAAGTTGTCTATGCCTATCGATCTGCAGGATGGAATACCCCAAAGTAGATGAATGGCCTATTTAATTCCAAATCACTTTTTATAAAAGATTAACTATGAACAAAATCCTCATCACTGGTGGCGCAGGCTTTTTGGGTTCTCATCTCACCGAGAAGCTCCTCAAAGAGGGTAATGATGTCTTGGTAGTGGATAACTATTTCACAGGCACTAAAGAGAACTTGGCGCATTTATTGCCTAATTCTCGCTTGGAGCTAATGCGTCACGATGTGACCTTTCCGCTCTATGTAGAAACCAATCAAATCTATAACTTGGCATGCCCAGCATCGCCAGTACATTACCAATACGACCCAGTACAAACCACCAAGACCAGTGTGCATGGTGCTATTAATATGCTGGGCTTAGCCAAAAGAACCCGGGCGCGGATCTTGCAAGCCTCTACTAGTGAAGTCTATGGTGACCCAGAAGTGCATCCTCAGCCAGAAGAATATTGGGGCAAGGTGAATCCAATTGGTATTCGCTCTTGCTACGATGAAGGCAAGCGCTGCGCTGAAACCCTCTTTTTTGATTACAACCGCCAACACAATCTAGATATCAAGGTAGTGCGTATCTTTAATACCTATGGTCCTCGCATGCATCCCAATGACGGCCGTGTAGTGAGCAACTTCATAGTGCAGGCCCTTAAGGGTGAAGACATCACAATGTACGGTGATGGTCAGCAAACCAGAAGCTTTTGCTATGTGGATGACTTAATCGATGCCATGGTCAAAATGATGAACTCAGAACAAGGCTTTACTGGTCCTGTGAATATTGGAAATCCAGGTGAGTTCACTATGCTGCAGTTGGCTGAAACGATTCTGAAGTTATCAAGCAGTAAATCAAAGATTATTTACCAGCCATTACCATCCGATGATCCAAAGCAGCGTCAACCGAATATTGAATTAGCTAAAGCCAAACTCGGTTGGCAACCTAAAGTTAACCTTGAGGATGGTCTTAAAGAGACGATTGCTTACTTCAAGAAGGTTGTGGGGTAATGCGTGGGTAATTTGGGCAATGTAGGCAATGAAAGCAATGAAGATAGCGGTCCAAAACACTTTGATCGCATCCGATCCTTTGTCTTAAGGGCTGGTAGAACCACCGCTGGCCAACAGCGGGCAATGGATGAGTTGGGCCCACAGTTTTTACTTTCGTTTAAAGATGCACCCCTCAATTTGGTAGAAGCTTTTGGCGGATCCACGAAACCCAAGATTTTAGAAATTGGCTTCGGCATGGGTGAGACCACCGCTAAGATTGCCGCCCTTCGAGCGGAAGATGATTTTTTGGGTATTGAGGTGCACCTGCCCGGAGTAGGCGCTTTACTCAAACTCATTGGTGAGAATCAGTTAAGCAATTTGCGAGTGATTCGTCACGATGCAGTTGAGGTACTTGAGAAAATGATTGCTCCCAATAGTCTTGATGGCATTCATATCTACTTTGCAGATCCATGGCATAAAAAGCGCCACCACAAGCGTCGTTTAATTCAGGCAGAGTTTGTTCGCCTCCTCGTTTCCAGGCTAAAACCGGGTGCTTATTTGCATTTGGCTACGGATTGGCATAACTATGCAGAGCAAATGCTCTTGGTATTAAATGCAGAACCCACTTTGCAAAATACCTCGAGTAACTTGGTGAAGATTGAAACTTTTGATGGTTCAGATGTCGCCAAGCCTGATGAAATACCCAATGAATTTAAGCCAACACTAGAGCAATTAAATGCTCAGCATACTGGGTATGTCGACAGACCTGCTTATCGCCCTGTAACAAAGTTTGAAAACCGCGGCATCAAACTAGGCCACGGTGTTTGGGATCTGGTTTATCAGAAAAAATAACCCAGGCTTACAAGCCTACACAGACGTATTTCATTTCCAGGTATTCATCCATACCGTAGACGCTGCCTTCGCGACCTAAGCCGGATTGCTTGATGCCGCCAAAAGGCGCCACTTCGTTAGAGATGAGCCCGGTATTAACACCCACCATTCCGTATTCAAGGGCTTCGGCTACTTTCCAAACGCGACCAATATCACGGCTGTAGAAGTAAGAAGCTAAACCAAATTGACTATTGTTCGCTAACTTGATTACTTCATCGTCGCTCTCAAAAGGAATAATCGGTGCGATGGGACCAAAAGTCTCCTCGTAGGTAATGAGCATTTGGCTATTTACATTGGCCAGGATAGTCGGCTCATAAAAGTTCTTGCCTTCAATAGCTTGCTTGCCACCAGTAACGAGTTTTGCACCTTTGCTGAGGGCATCTGCTACATGCTTCTCCACTTTTTTAAGTGCTGCGGTCTCAATCAATGGTCCTTGAGTGATGCCAGCATCCATGCCGTTTCCTACTTTAATAACGGAGAGAGCCTTAGCAAACTTTTCAACAAATACATCATGCACATTTTTGTGGACATAAAAGCGATTTGCACAAACGCATGTTTGACCAGAATTTCTAAACTTAGAAGACATGGCGCCAATGACCGCCGCATCGATATCAGCATCTTCAAAGACGATAAATGGGGCATGTCCACCTAACTCGAGAGCGAGTTTCTTAACCGTAGGCGCACACTGTTCCATGAGAATGCGACCCACTTCAGTTGAGCCTGTGAAGGATAGGTGTCGTACTGTGGGTGAGGAGCAAAGTGTTTTACCAATCACAATCGATTGATCGGCGTCGGCGGTCACAATATTAATCACTCCGTCCGGAATACCAGCGCGCTTGGCAAGTTCAGCAAGGGCTAAGGCGGATAGCGGTGTCAGTTCAGCAGGTTTAATCACAATGGTGCAACCTGCTGCTAGCGCTGGGGCTATCTTGCGCGTAATCATCGCAATCGGAAAGTTCCATGGAGTAATTGCTACGCAGACACCAATTGCTTGCTTTAGCACCATCATGCGCTTGTCACCCCAAGTGGTACCTAGGATTGAGCCCTCTACGCGCTTCGCTTCTTCAGCGAACCACTCTACAAAGGAGGCGCCATAAACCACTTCGCCAGCTGCTTCAGCTAAAGGCTTGCCTTGCTCAAGTGTCATGAGCTTTGCAAGATCCTGCGTATTTTCAATAATGAGGTCAAACCACTTGCGCATAATTTGCGCACGCTCTTTAGCTAATTTACTCCGCCATGCAGGTAATGCATTCTCGGCAGCAGCGATTGCAAGCACCACATCTTTAACTTCAAGATTGGCTACGGCTGCAATGATGTCATCAGTGGCTGGGTTAGAAACCGTAAAGGTATTTTTAGAGCCAACCCATTTACCGTTTATAAAAGCCTCTTCTCTAAAAAGACTTGAATCTTCTAATTGGCTGCGAATATCGACTTTTTGCATGATGTCTGACCTTAGTAAAGATGTAGATTATTTTATCCTGCTATAAACAAAATTGCCCCCAAGCTTTTGGGGCTTGGGGGCAGAGATTCTGGGTTGTTTCTAGGGTGCTTGTTCTAGCTTGCTTGAGTTTCGGCTGTTCTTAACTTCTGGGCTAATAGATCTAGTACGCCATTCACATATTTGTGGCCATCAGTGCCGCCAAACGTTTTGGCTAACTCAACTGCTTCATTGATCGCTACTTTGTAAGGTACCGAAAGGTCTGCGGCCAGTTCATAAGCGCCAATGAGCAATGCTGCATGCTCCACTGGAGAAAGTTCATTAATCGGGCGATCTAATGCCGGTGTGATGATTGCTTCTAATTCATCCGTTTTAGCGAGCACGCCATCAAATATTCCTTGAAAGAGATCAAGTTGGCAGCGACGAAACGCTGGGTCTTCAGCAAGCTGTTTGGCAATGTTAGCACCATTGGGGATACTGCCTGCACGACGCATCACTAGGCTTTGATAAACACCCTGAAGAGCGTACTCACGCGCACGACGACGAGGCGTAAGTGAGCGCTTTGGAGCTGGCTTTGCTTCCTTGGCATCTTGAGGATTGAGTGGGTTCTGGTTAGATGTAGACATGCGAATTATTCTTCTTCACTCGAGTTAATTTCGATATCAATATCGGGAGTTAACGCTAAGGCTAAATTTGCCATCTCCACTACTGCTTGAGCACATTCTGCGCCTTTTATCTGAACACGAGCAAGGGCTTGTTCATCGGTGTCGCAAGTGAGCACCCCATTAGCGATTGGTAAGCCAGAGTCAATAGAGATGCGCGTGATGCCAGAAGCAGATTCATTGGAGACTAACTCAAAGTGATAGGTCTCACCACGAATGACTGCTCCCAAAGCAACTAGGCCATCAAACTCGCCAGTCTCTACCAGTTTTTGCAAAGCAAATGGAATTTCCAGAGCGCCAGGAACCGTTACTAACTTGATGTCTGCTTGCGATACGCCAAGTGAAATGAGTTCATTGATGCAAGCATTTGTTAAGGCAACACAATGGTCCTCATTAAAGCGGGCTTGTACAACGCCAATGCGTAGATCTTGACCATTTAAATCGGCCTCTAGTACGCCTACAAAATCATTGGTGGAGTTTGTCATGATGCTTTTCTAAATTGAAGGTGTGAATGGGGTATAACCTGTAACTTCGAGCTTGTAACCAGATAGACTAGGAACAGGGCTAGGGTTGGCAAGCAAGCGCATTTTGCCGACACCAATATCTTTGAGGATTTGAGCGCCGATACCGTAGCTTCTAAAATCCGTTTTTCTGGCCAAAGGTTTTTGCTCGGCATCGTGAGACTGGTTTAATTTTTGAAACTGCGCAAGCCAATCGCTATCTCTAGGCGCTGCAATGCCAGATGCATTTAACAATACAGCTACGCCAGCGGGTGCGGCAGCAATCTGTTGAAGCGCCTGGGCTAGTGGCCAGGAGTGGGTGCTGACATTGGAGTCTAGAAAATCTAAAACAGTCACAGGCTCATGAACGCGTACTAAGGTTTCTTGCGCCTCAGAAGGTTTGCCATTCACCAATGCAATGTGTATGCATGAGCTTGGAGTATCGCGATAAATGATTCCCTGGAATTTTCCCCATGGCGTGACAAATTCTCTTGCACCTTCGCGAACCACGATGCTTTCATGTTGGCTGCGATATTGAATGAGATCAGCAATGCTACCGATCTTTAGTTGATGTTCTTTGGCAAACTCCAGCAAGTCTGGAAGACGAGCCATGCTGCCATCGTCTTTCATGATTTCACAAATCACGGAAGTGGGGGAGCATCCGGCCATTGCTGCTAAGTCGCATCCAGCTTCAGTATGTCCTGAGCGAATCAATACGCCACCAGGCTGAGCCATCAATGGAAAAATATGACCAGGCTGAACTAAATCACTAGGCTTAGCATTTGGTGCGACCGCCGTTTTAATTGTGAGCGCACGATCTGCCGCTGAAATACCGGTAGTGACACCTGTCGCAGCTTCAATCGATACTGTGAAATTAGTTCCCATGGAGGTACCGTTATCTCTGACCATTAACGGTAGGTTGAGTTGTTGGCAGCGCTCACGAGTGAGGGTTAGGCAAATCAAACCACGACCATATTTGGCCATGAAATTAACCGCTTCTGCAGTCACATGATCTGCGGCCAACACTAAATCCCCTTCGTTTTCACGATCTTCTTCGTCGACAAGGATCACCATTTTGCCGGCACGGATGTCGGCAATGATTTCTTCGGTGGAGGCTAGGGTATTTGGCATAGCCCTCTATTTTAAGCGCAGGACCTACTTGTCGTTCGGTCCTACCGCAATTTCCCGTCTTTCTGACGGTAAGACCCTTGGACGGGAGTTTCGGTTTGGAGGCCTACCTTTGAAAATAGGCGATGCCCCCTAAAAAGCGCCTCAATGCAAGACTCTACCGTCACGGCTGCCGGGGATTCATTTTGCTGGAGGTTTTAGTGGCTATGAGCATGATTTTGGGGGTCTGGATGGCATCGGTGGGTGCTTATCAGCGCCTAGCCTTAAATCTGAATCAACAAGAAAGCAAAAGATCGCAACTCAGAAAGGACTCTGATGTTTTTGAAACGCAAGAGCAAAGCAGGACTCATTTCAAATTACCTAGCCCAACCGTAATCCATGAGCCTGCTCGAATGTCTAGTCGGGATCGCTCTGTGCGCACTACTACTCAATCCATTATTAAGAACAAGCGCTGATTTGGTCATTCAGCAAATGGAGTATGAAAAATCACAGGCGCTTATTTCAGAGGCAGAGCGCGCTTTTGAACTCATTGGCCGAGCGATTCGCATAGCGGGTTATCGCAATATTCAATCTGTAGCCAGCGCAAACCAAAAGCCTAGGCAGAAAACAAGTGCGATTTCATTCCTTGAGGTAAATAAAAAATCTGGATTTCGTGGATCAGATGCATTGACGATTCGTCACGAATTGTCTGATGGTGTCGATTTTGATTGCATTGGCAATGGACTTTCTAAAGAACGCACTAAAAATAATTTAGCTATGCAGGGCTTCTTGGTGGATCGTCAGGCGGGAGTGCCAAAGGGGCAAAGAGTCAACGGAGGTTCGTTGATATGTCAATCGCTTGATCGCCAAGGGCGCATTCAAAACACCACCTTAATGAATGGAGTCAATACTTTATTAATTGAGGAGCTCAATCCCACCCAAGCTCAGTCCAATGGGGGTCAAAGGCTCTTCAAAATAACACTGCAGATGACCGACGGAGCCAAGATCAGCTTAGATCTGGAGCGAACATTTGCGACGAGGAATCTCTTGTGATTTTGGCTTGGGTAATTTCACTACTCTTGCTTTGCTCTTCTCTGGTAGTTCATTTAGAGCGGTTGAATGCACTGCGCATGACAGAAATAAAAACAATAGAGCAAGCGCAAAAATATTTCTTTAATGCTGAAAAAGCAGTATTAGAGTGCGAGCAAAATATCACCCACCTTGCAGACTTAAATGAGAATGCTTGTTTTATTCAGTCAGCGGGTAAACATCGTTGGTTAATTTCGAGCAAAGAAAAGCCGGCGATTCAGATTGGGGTTGTCATTGATGAAAAGACGGGCGCTGCAACCCGTATTAATTGGCGACAAGTCTTTGAATAAGTTAATACTGGATTCGCAACCTGGATTCAGCCTTCTTGAGTTGATGGCTGTAGTTTTAATCATTGCAATTGCTGCCATGATGACGATGCCCCTATTGCAAGAGCAAATTGCAGCTCGAGAAATCGAGACCATTGCCAGAAGATTTATTTCCCATGCCCACTTTGCTCGTCAGCAAGCCCTGCATTTGGGTCGGCCCGTGCACCTCGTTCCCATCACTGATGATCGATGGGAGGCAGGATGGGTGGTTCAAGGCGCTTGTATTGGAAAACTCGTGAAAGTGGGGTGTATTGGGAAGGCTTGGTTCTCGCAGGCAAGTATTGACCCTATCTACTTTAAGGGCGGAGGCAAGCAATTCATTGACCCTAATTCAGGGAAAAAAGGCATTTTGTTTAATGCGGCTGGCGCGGCAAAAACAGCTCAAGGCGGGTTTGTCGCGAATCGATTGATCCTGGGTCACCAAAGGGCCCCTAACTTGGAGCGCCAAATGATTTTGGGTAGCGGAGGGCGTTGGCGGATCTGCGATCCTGCTAGAGATGCAAAGCGCTGCCATTGAATGGTTTAATAGACCCCATGTACACCGTAGTTGACCACCAGTTTATGAGCGAGGCCATTGCCGAGGCTCAAAAAGCACTTTACTTATCAAACCCCAATCCAAGAGTGGGTTGTGTGATCGTTAAAGATGGTCAAGTCATTGGTCGCGGATTTACCCAGAAGGTAGGCAGCGCTCATGCTGAAGTACAGGCGCTAGCTAATGCAAAAGCACTTGGAAATGATCCCGCTGGTTCAACTATCTATGTCACTCTAGAGCCATGCAGCCATACCGGTAGAACGCCTCCTTGCGCAGATGCCTTGATGAATGCCAAGCCAGCCAAAGTGATCGTGGCCATGTCAGATCCTAATCCCCTTGTATCGGGTAAGGGTCTAGAAAAGTTAAGGACCGCCGGTATTGAGGTGCAGTGCGGTTTGTTGGAGTCAGAAGCACAAGCACTAAATCGTGGATTTATTTCAAGAATGACGCGAGGTTTGCCATGGGTGCGAATGAAGATCGCCGCAAGTCTAGATGGCAAGACTGCCTTGCCTGATGGCCGCAGTCAATGGATCACTGGACCTCTAGCAAGAGCGGATGGTCATCACTGGCGTGCTCAGGCCTGTGCGATTGTTACTGGCGTAGGCACTGTGAAGGAAGATGATCCTACTCTGAATGTGCGCGATGTTCATACTGAGCGTCAGCCTTGGCGCATCATCGTGGATTCCAAATTAGAGACACCAGTCTCCGCAAAGATCTTGAATCAACTTGATCACTCAGCCGTCATCATTGTGTGTGCAAGCCTAGATAGTACGGACATGCAACAAAAAGCTAAGGCATTTACTGAGCGCGGCATTGAAGTCATCGCTATGGCCAACCCATTTGGCAAAGTAGATCTTCCCAAGCTATTTGCGTATCTAGCCACAGAGCGTGAGATGAATGAGATTCATATAGAGGCGGGCTTCAAGCTCAATGGTTCTTTGCTTAGAGAACATTGTGTGGATGAGTTATTGCTCTATTACGCCCCATTCTTGATGGGTGAAGGTATTGGTATGGCTAATATTTCACCACTAAATTCTTTGGATAGCAGGCAAGATTGGCAAGTCATCGATCACAGCCTGTTTGGCCCCGATCTTCGTATGCGTTTAATTAAAAAATAATTAAGAACTAAAATTACACTTATGTTTACTGGAATCATTACTGCTGTTGGTCAAATTAAGAGCGCCCAAGCGAAGGGTGATGGTTTGCACTTGCTTGTTGAGGTGCCAGAGGGCTATTTAGATGATGTTGCTTTGGGTGACAGTATTGCGATTCAGGGCGCTTGCATGACAGCCACTCAACTAACCAATCATTCTTTCGCTTTAGACATCTCTCGGGAGTCTCTGAATAAAACGGTTGGCCTGGATAAGGTGGGTCCGGTTAATTTAGAGAAGGCCATGCGCTTAAATGATCGCTTAGGCGGACATTTAGTGAGTGGGCACGTCGATGGTGTTGGTAAAGTTGCGCACTTTTCTCAAGTGGCTAATGATGCTTATGGCTCTTGGTTACTTCGCATTAAAGCGCCTAAAGAATTGGCGCAATACCTTGCTTACAAAGGCTCTATCGTTGTGAATGGGGTATCGCTTACAGTTAATTTAACTGAAGACACAGCAAATACCTGCATCATTGATATCAACATCATTCCCCATACTCTAGAAAACACTACGCTAGGCAACTTAAAGCAAGGTGACGCAGTGAATCTTGAAGTGGATTTAATTGCGCGCTATGTGGCGCGGATGCTTAGTAAAAGCAGTTGATGTGAACTTATGAAGAAAATAGATTCAATTAAAGATGAGCTTGAGTATCGAGCCGCGCTGATTGAGGCATCTACTTTTTTTGAAAATGAGCCCATACTTGGTAGCCAAGAAGCGTTTAGATTTGAGTCGCTGCTGAATTCAATAGAGGCTTACGAATCAAAAAATTATGCAATTGATCCGCCGAATTCAGGTCGGATAACTCAATAAATAAAAAGTCTCATTTATTTTTCTGATAGCGAGTGGGATCACTCACATTAGCTTGTAGAAACCCTGCTTGTCTTAAACGACAAGACTCGCATTCACCACAGGCTTCACCTAAATCATTTGCTTGATAGCAAGAGACTGTTTGTGAGTAGTCCACACCCATGGTGTTACCTAGTTGAATAATTTCGGCTTTAGTGAGGCTAATGATGGGTGCGTGTACCCGAAAGCGATTCGCATCATTGATAGCCTCAACGCCTGCTTTAGTCGCTAGATTGGCCATGTGCTCAAAAGAGGCTACATACTCTGGGCGGCAATCAGGGTAGCCAGAGTAATCCACCGCATTAGCGCCGTAGAAAACATCAAGACCACCTAAAGACTCGGACCAGCCTAAAGCAAGTGATAGAAAGATCGTATTGCGTGCTGGCACGTAAGTAACCGGAATCTCCTGATCTTTGCCTGGCGTGATGGGAACTGCAATAGAAGAATCGGTTAAAGCAGAGCCACCAAAACGAGTGAGATCTAAATTCACCACCTCATGGCGGGCAACGCCTATTTGTTTAGCGATATGTTTTGCAGCAGCAAGTTCAGAGGAGTGTCTTTGACCATAGCCTACAGATAACGCATAAGGCGTATATCCTAGATCTTTAGCAAGCGCTAGAACGGTAGTAGAGTCTAGGCCGCCAGAAAACAGAATGACTGCTGGAGCGCCCGCTTTACGGGGCGCCAGAGATTCGAATGCAGCAGACAGCTTAGACATAATGAATGATTACTTCGTACCGGCTATGAGTTGCTGTGCATCTTTGGCAGCGTCGGTATCTGGATATTTAGCGATGATTTCACTAAATGTTTTTTTGGCTGCTGCCTTGTTACCACTTTCTAATTGAGCGTTTCCTAGGGTGACCATTGCTGCAGGAATACGCGGATGGCTTGGGTAGCGCTTAATTAAACTTTGCAGTTGACTGATGGCACCGGAATATTCTTTATTCGCATACTTGCTATTACCGCTCCAGTAGAGGGCAAGTGGTAAGTAAGGACTTTTTGGATACTTTGCCGTGAATGCAGTAAAGCTATCGTCAGCTTTTTTTAGGTTACCCGTTTGAAAAGCTTTCAATGCATCGTCGTAAGCTTTTTTCTCGCCTGGTTGTACTGTGCCAGAGACGCCTTCAATCGTGATAGTGCGTGGCTCAAAATTACCCAAGCGATTATCGAGATCTTGGTAGTAAGTCTTTTGACTGGTGCTGATGTCTTCGCCTTGCTTCTCAAGCTCTTCAACTTTGCCGCGCAGCTCTGCGTTCTCAGTTTTAAGCTTATCAATTTGACCTTGAAGCTCAAGCTGGGTAGTGGCTAAGGACTTACGTAGATCCAAAATCGCTTTGCGCGCCTCATCGTCGGAGAAGAGGGCCCAAGCGCTATTCGATGCACCTAGGCAAATGAGGGCGGCACTTAAACAAAACGCTCGTGAGAGCGTTTGTTTTACTGAGTATGAAAGCATCTTCATTTAGTTGGTGATGTAAACGATATCAGCACGGCGATTTTCCGCCCAGGCTGCTTCAGTGTCACCTTCTGCTTTTGGTTTTTCTTTACCAAAACTGACTGCTTCCATTTGGTCATCAGAAACGCCCATTAAGTTCAGTGATTTACGCACAGCATCAGAACGACGTTGACCAAGTGCCAAGTTGTATTCTGCTGTGCCGCGTTCATCAGTATTGCCTTGAATGATGATCTTTTGTTTTGGATTGGCTTTTAAGTAGCTTGCATGTGCAGACAACATTTTTTGATATTTAGTCTGAACGGTGTATTCGTCAAAGCCAAAGTAAACGCTCTTGTCAAAGAGTGGGCTGCTTGGATCATTCCATGGCTGTGAACCAAACTTGCCACTACCGCTACCGCTGCCATTGGCGCCATCGGTATCATCTAGTTTGACGCTTGAGCATGCCGCCATGAGTAATGCGGTTGCACCGATGATGGCGAATGTCGCTGCGCGACGTGCGATAGAAATCTTCATGATTTTTCCTTTTTCCTACAAGCTGAATAACAAATTAAATACTTAAGTCGCCCTAAGTGGGCTAATACTTAATATTATGCCCCTAAGAACATTAAAAGTGACTATTTCACACCCTAAAAAGGGGTTTAAGAGTGCTTGAGGTGTTTTGGAGTTAGTCCATGAATGGACCCCAGGACGGCTGACGAACGTCAGATCCTGGGATGCTCAATACCTGTTTGGAGTTACCGTCTACAGAAACGGCAGCAAGTACCCGTTTGCCACCAACCTTGGTCGAGTACAGAACGTAGCGCCCATTGGCGGCAAAGGAAGGGGATTCATCGCTAGTGCCGTCGGTGAGTGCCTGAGCATCACCCGTAGCCAAATTCAGAATGTAGAGACGATAGGCGCCGCCAATATTCGCGATGTAGGCCAAATACTTTCCATCGGGTGAGATGCGTGGAGATGTCACGAATCCTTGCTTGAAGGTCACGCGCTTAACCCCTTCAACTTGCTCGCCATCAGCACTCATGCGATAGATTTGTGGATTGCCACCGCGATCGCTAGTGAAATAGATATAACGACCATCAGCAGAATATTGTGGTTCAGTATCAATGGTGTTGCCGCGTGTTAAGCGATGCAAGCCAGTTCCATCTGCATTGATGCCATAGATCTGCGTATTGCCATCTTTGGATAAGGAGATGGCGAGTTTCTTGCCATCAGGTGACCATGCTGGCGCACTGTTATTTCCCTTTTGGTTGGAAAGAGAAATACGACGTCCAGTAGCCAGCTCGTGAACATAAATCACTGGCTTGCGATCTTCAAAAGATACGTAAGCTACTTTTTTGCCATCGGGTGACCATGATGGAGAGATGATTGGCTCACCACTATTCATAGCATTACGAATATTTTGACCGTCTGCATCAGAGATCACGAGGCGATAGCGCTTGCCATCCTTGATGACATAGGAGAGGCGGGTAGAGAACACGCCGCGCTCACCGAGTAATTTGAAGATGATGTCATCAGCAATCTTATGAGCGGCTGCACGTAAGTTGTCGGCGCTGGAATTGAGATTCAAGCCACCCAGACTTTGGGATTTACGAACATCAAACAACTTGTAGTGAATATCAAATTGATTATTGCCAGTTTGTACAACAGAGCCCACTACCAATGCATCAGCACCCCGTGCCGCCCAGGATTTGTAGTTGGGCGTACCTTCATCACTCTCAACAGCATTACCGTTCTCGGTATTTTTAAAGTAACCGCTGCGAGCTAAGTCTTGACGAATGATTTCGGTAACGCTGGTTGGCAATTTGTTTTCATCTTTAAACCGCATGACTGCGATTGGGTAGAGCGATTGACCTACACCAGTGATTTCAATATTCATCTGCGCTAACGCAGGTGTTGCCGTACTTATAAGGAGCGTCATGCACAAAGTAATAACGACTAAGCCAACAGAATTCAGCTGTGATGTCAGTTTCTGTATCTGTCTTTTCGCTATTTGCAACATGCATTAATCCTTGGGTTTAAAAGTCAGTTTTACTTCGCGCTGTGGAATTTTGCCATTGTCGTCTTTTGGAAGACTCTCTGCACGCGTTAAGGCTAACAATACCGCACGATCCCAGCCAGCGTTACCGCTAGAAGATTGAATGCTGGTGCTCAAGATAGCCCCATCTGGCGCAAGACTAACCAAAATCACGGCTGCTGGATTGCCGCTCACAGACTCTGGGTTAAAGACTATTAAAGGTTTTACTTTTTTAATGACTTTATCGGTCCAGCCCGGAGGAGCATTGCCACCACCACCAACACCACTACCAACGGTACCGCCGCTACCACCCTCGGCACCAGCTGCTGCACGTAAACGCGCTAATTGATCTGCGCGCGCTTTTTCTGCGGCGGCATTTGCTTTAGTTTCGGCAGGGGATAGCGCCTTAGGTGCTTCAGTTTTTTTCGGAGGCTCTTTTTCTTTAACCTTCTCTTTTGGTGGGGGAGGTTTTACTTCTTTTGGTTTTTCTTTGATTACTTCTTTCTTGGGAGGCTCTTTTTCTACCTTCTTTTTCTTGATGGCAATGTCGGCAGCTTCTTCTTTCACTTCGGTTTTGAGTTCAGGTTCAGGTGGTGTCTGAACTTGCGGTGAAGAATCCCAGAGCTCTACTTCAACACCCGATGAAGTGCTGTTGTTCCAGCTAATGCCGATCATTAAAAATGCAAGCAATCCCAAATGCGCAATGAGCGAAAATGTAAATGCACGTTTAGTGCTCTCTGACTTGGTATGTCGACCTCGCTTAAATGGCGAGAAAGAAGATTGAAAAGTGGGTGCGCTATTCATAAGCAGCTAAATCAAGCCTCTGAGCCTTATTGGGTCTTGACCGCAAGGCCAACGCGCTTCACGCCATTCTCTTTGAGTTTGGACATGACTTCCATCACTGTTTCATATTTAATGGATTTATCAGCCGCAATCACAATCGGTTGATCGGCAGATTTTTCTGCTTGTGATCTAGCAAAAGCGCCGAGCTCAAATTTATTGAGTGTTTGTGTTGGGTCACCATCTTTTCGTACGATGACATTTTCATTAGCATCGATTGTTAAAAAGACAGGTGGCAATGATTGGACTTTCGCGCCACCAACAGTTGGCAAATTGACGACGCCTGGATTTACCATTGGTGCAGTGACCATGAAGATCACGAGCAGTACCAACATCACGTCGATGTATGGAACGACGTTAATGTCAGACATTGCCCGACGTTTGTTTTTACGTAATGAAGAGCCAGCCATAATTTTCTTATCGGTTCAATCAGCGTCCAGCAGTTTGACGCTGCAAGATATTGGTGAACTCTTCAATAAATGTTTCAAAGCGAATGGAGAGGCGATCGACATCGGTAGCCGCGCGGTTGTATGCAACCACTGCTGGAATCGCAGCAAACAAACCAATCGCTGTCGCAATCAACGCTTCTGCAATACCAGGAGCTACCGCAGAAAGCGTCGCGTTTTGTACATTAGCCAAACCACGGAAGGAGTGCATGATCCCCCAAACAGTGCCAAAGAGGCCGATATAAGGGGAGACTGAGCCAACGGATGCCAAGAAAGGCAGATTGGCCTCTAAGAGGTCCATTTCGCGCTGGTAGGTCGCTTTCATGGCGCGGCGGGCTGCGTCAATCTCACGGCCCTTAGTGAACTCCTGCATCCCAGCCTCGAAGATATGCTCTAGGACGGCATCGCTGCGGGTATTGCGCTGGGCAGCCTCCAGGAGGGTGTTTAGGTCTCCACCGGCCCAAAAGTCGCGCTCAAAACGCTCGGTATCTTGGCGAACCCCACGTAAAACAGCCGTTTTCTTGAAAATAATGGTCCAAGAGGCCACGGACATGCTTAGTAATAACAACATTACTAACTGTACTAATAGGCTGGCATTGAGGACTAGGGAGAGGAATGAGAGGTCTTGTGTAGAGGTCATGGTGGATTTTGTATGATGTAGGTTGATTTTACTAAGTTAATGAACTTAGCAATCTAACTTTTTCAGGATTATTGCCATGTTTGATCGTCAGAATACTTTAGCCAAAACCGACCCCCAATTATGGGAAGCCATTCAGAACGAAAATAAGCGTCAAGAAGACCATATTGAGCTGATTGCTTCTGAGAACTATGCCTCGCCAGCAGTAATGCAGGCACAGGGCTCTCAGCTAACCAATAAGTATGCTGAAGGCTATCCTGGCAAGCGTTATTACGGCGGCTGTGAGTTTGTGGACGTTGCTGAACAATTGGCGATTGATCGTGTAAAAGCGCTTTATGGTGCTGAAGCTGCTAACGTCCAGCCTCATTGCGGCGCATCTGCTAACCAAGCGGTATTTCTAGCATTCTTAAAGCCAGGCGATACCTTCATGGGTATGAGTCTTGCAGAAGGTGGTCACTTAACTCATGGTATGGCTTTGAATATGAGTGGTAAGTGGTTCAATCCTATTTCCTATGGCCTCGATAAAAACGAAGCGATTGACTACGAGCAAATGGAGCGTTTGGCGCGTGAGCACAAACCGAAATTGATTATTGCTGGCGCATCTGCCTACTCTCTCGTTATTGATTGGGAGCGTATTGGTAAGTTGGCAAAAGAAGTGGGTGCGATTTTTATGGTGGACATGGCGCATTACTCTGGTTTGATTGCTGCTGGTGTTTATCCAAATCCAGTACCTCATGCAGACATCGTTACCTCTACTACGCATAAGAGTTTGCGTGGCCCGCGTGGCGGCATCATCTTGATGAAGGCTGAGCACGAGAAAGCAATTAACTCTGCAGTCTTCCCAGGCTTACAGGGCGGCCCTCTCATGCATGTGATTGCTGCTAAGGCAGTGGCATTTAAAGAGGCGGCAGAGCCAGGATTTAAAGACTATCAAAAGCAAGTGATTGCGAATGCAAAAGCGCTTGCTGAGACTTTAATTGCCCGTGGCTTGCGGATTGTTTCTGGCGGTACAGATTCTCACGTGATGTTGGTAGATTTGCGTGCCAAGAAGATGACTGGTAAAGAGGCAGAGCGTGTATTGGGTGAAGCGCATATCACTTGCAACAAAAACGGTATTCCAAACGATCCAGAAAAACCAATGGTGACTAGCGGTATTCGTTTGGGTTCACCTGCGATGACCACTCGTGGATTTAAAGAAGCAGAAGCAAGACAAGTAGGTAACTTTATTGCCGATGTTTTGGATAATCCAAATGATGCAGAGAATATCGCTAAGGTACGCGCTCAAGTTTCAGAGTTAACAAAGCGTTTTCCTGTATACGGTTAATCAGGCGAAAGACTACTTTGCGCTGCCCTTTTTGCCATAACGACGATACCCAGGTCTTAGATACCCGGGTATCGGATGAGGGCGATACCATTCGCCGTCGTCGCCGTTGTGCTAAATGCAACAAGCGCTTTACAACCTACGAGCGCGTTGAATTGGCTCTGCCAGCTATTGTTAAGAAAAACGGTAGCCGCGTTGAGTACAGTCATGACAAATTGGCCAGCTCAATCAAACTTGCTTTACGTAAACGTCCGGTTTCTTCTGACTCTGTTGATGAATCCATTGCGCGGATTGAGGAAAAGTTGCTCAGTCTTGGCGAAAAAGAAATCCCAAGTGAGCGTGTTGGTGAATTAGTGATGCGTGAGCTCAAGCGCCTGGATAAGGTTGCTTACATTCGCTTTGCTTCTGTCTATAGGAGTTTTGCGGATATTGAATCTTTTGAGAGCGCCCTCAAAGAGCTGAAGTAAATAACTTAGCCTCTGTTCCGAGGTTGCCACTATTTTTAAAAAGACTATTTCATGTGCGGGGTTGTTTGTTATATACTGTAACCAATTGATTACAATTTGGGGATGTATGACATTAGAACAACCCCAGAATTTGACGTATGGTTAACCGGCATTCGTGAGGCCTCAACTCGACAGCGATTGGTTGCAAGATTGCGTAAAGCGACCTTAGGAAATTTTGGTGATATCAGTCCTATATCAGCAGGCATCTGGGAGATGCGGGAGCACTTCGGTTCTGGCTGGCGCATGTACTACATACAACGAGGTAAGCTGATTGTGCTGATGTTGGGCGGAGGCATTAAGTCCACGCAAACTGCGGACATAAAAGCAGTCAAAAAGCTGCTGCAAACATTGGAGGTTTAAATGAAGAGAAAAATAAAAATAAAAGATTTGTCTAAATTTGATGCCGTGGATTATCTAAAGACTGAAAAAGATATAGCCGCCTACTTATCAGCTGTATTAGAGGATGGGGATCCTGCATTATTTGTGGCGGCAATAGGCGATATTGCGAGAGCTAAAGGTATGACTGAGATTGCTAAAAAGAGTGGGGTTACTCGTGAGTCCCTCTATAGAGCTCTGAAAGTTGAAGCTAGACCAAGATTTGAGACTGTGACCAGGGTAATCCAAGCGCTTGGAATGAAGCTGAGCGTTCAAGCATAAATACGATTAGATTGATTTCGCTTTCTCAGCGCACATCATCTTAATAACGCCGTCGATATCAGTCGGCTTGTTCCAGCCTAAAACTTGAATTGCTTTTTCTGGGTTACCTACGCTGGTAACGATCTCATTTGGACGGAAGAAGCTAGGCTCAATTTCAACAAATTTTTGCCAATCTAAATCAAAGTATTCAAATGATTTGGCAACAAAATATTTCAATGACTCTTGTCTGCCAGTGGCGATTACAAAGTCATCCGGTTTATCCAACTGCATCATGAGCCACATTGCTTCAACATACTCTGGTGCCCAACCCCAGTCCCTAGAAATATCTAGATTACCGAGTTGTAATTTATCCAGTTGACCAGCTTTAATCTTGGCTGCGCCCGCAATAATCTTTTGAGTTACAAAGCGTTCTGGGCGTAGCGGAGATTCGTGGTTAAAGAGAATGCCAGTGCAGGCATACAGGCCATAAGATTCGCGATAGCTATTGATGAGCCATTTGGCGGTGGACTTAGCCACTGCATATGGGCTGCGGGGTGCAAAGGGGGTGTGCTCATTTGCCGGAGTATTGCCAGTATCGCCAAAACATTCGCTTGATCCAGCGTTATAAAAGCGGACTGGCTTGCTGAGTAGGCGAATCACTTCCAAAATATTGAGGGTACCAATGGCGATACTCTCGATTGCTTCAACTGGTTGATCAAACGAAAGCCCTACAGATGTCTGACCAGCAAGGTTGTAGATTTCATCTGGGTCTGCAATTTGAATGGCATTAAATACACTTCTGAAGTCATTAATCGATACCGAGATCAATTTCACTTGAGAATGAATGCCTAAGGTTTTGAGATTATTGAAGGACGAGGCCATCACATCGCGTGATGAACCTGTCACTTCATAACCTTTTGACAGTAGATGTCTTGCTAGGTAAGCGCCATCTTGACCGGTAATACCGATAATGAGTGCTTTTTTGGCTGCCAATTGATCGAGCTTAATTTAGGACTGCAAAAATAGAGGCAGTGATATCGTCAACGTTACCAGTGCCGCTGACTTTGCGATAGGCTGGCGCCTTCACTTTGTCTGCAGTATTTGCTTGAGCGGCCCAGGAAGAGTAATACTCAACCAATGGACGGGTTTGATCGTCATAAACCTGTAAACGCTTGCGTACAGTTTCTTCTTTGTCGTCATCACGCTGAATCAATGGATCGCCAGTCACATCATCTTTACCCTCAACCTTTGGTGGGTTGTATTTGACGTGATAAGTGCGGCCTGAAGCTGGGTGAACGCGGCGACCACCCATGCGATCGATGATGGCATCAAATGGCACATCGATTTCTAAAACGTAATCAATAGGTACGCCCGCATCTTTCATTGCTTGCGCTTGGGGAATGGTTCTTGGGAAACCATCAAATAAGTAACCTTTGCTGCAATCTGGTTGGGTGAGGCGATCCTTTACGAGGCCAATGATGATGTCGTCAGACACAAGGCCACCAGCATCCATAATTTTTTTGGCAGCAATGCCCAGTTCAGTTCCGGCTTTCACAGCAGCGCGCAACATATCGCCCGTGGAAATTTGTGGAATAGCGAACTTTTCGCAAATAAACTGAGCTTGTGTGCCTTTTCCAGCACCTGGTGCACCGAGCAGAATCAACCGCATTGTTTTCCCCTTAGAAGAGCTGTCATTGTCCCGTATTTTGTTGGGTACATGAATGCCTAGTGCCTAGGATTATCCCCGAGATGGGCTCCTAGGGTGTTGTGAAACTACTTTTTTTAAGAATTACCTAGTATTTGTCTGATGCGCTCAAGGTCCTCGGGTGTGTCTACCCCGGCTGGAGGGGCCTCTGGAGCAATATGTACGGCAATTCGGTAACCATTCCAGAGGGCTCTTAATTGCTCAAGGGCTTCTGCTTGTTCGGGAGGCGCTGGCTCTAGGCGACTATAGGCTTGCAAAAAGTCCGCTCGGTATGCGTAGATACCAAGGTGACGCAAATGTACGCTTGTATCTTGCGCTTTTGCATCTCTTACAAATGGAATGGGCGCTCTTGAAAAATAGAGGGCCTCACCAGATCGATTGAGAACCACTTTCACAACATTGGGGTTGGTGATTTCTGCAACATTAGTAATGGGTACGGCAACTGTAGAGATGGCGCATTGTGGATTCTCTGCCAAAGTGCTGGCTACCTGATTAATGAGTTCTGGAGGGATGAGTGGTTCATCACCCTGGACATTGACGATCAGTGCGTCATTGGGGAGTTTTAATAATTGCGCAACTTCAGCGAGACGGTCAGTGCCGGTTGGATGCTCTGCGCTAGTTAGCAAACACTCGATGCGATGTTCATCGCAAACCGCTTGAATTTCTGGTGAGTCAGTAGCCACTACGACGCTATGCGCGAGTGATTGCTTTGCGCGCTCAGCAACCCGAATCACCATAGGCTTACCACCGATATCCGCTAATGGTTTACGAGGCAAGCGAGTCGATCCCAGTCTCGCTGGAATGACTACCAAAAAATCCAGGGGTTTAGAGGTGGCATTCATTCAGATTGGAAAGTGTTGGCAAGCGAAAGATTAAGCGATTTCATCGGCGCTAAGGCTACGGGCCTCATCCACCAACATCACTGGCACATCATCACGAATGGGGTAAGCCAAGCGATCTGCTTTGCAAATAAGTTCATGTTTATTGGAATCTAAATGCAATTGGCTTTTACACAATGGGCAAACCAAAATCTCGAGCAGTCTTTTATCCATGATTTCTTTGCAGTGGTCTAAATGAAGTTTAAATAAATGAGAACACAGTGTAGTGCTATGTGCGCCAAACCTACAAGGTGTAACGGTAGGGATCTGGTCTTTGCAGGATGGATTGCAGCCATTCAGCCAAAGTATCAGGGAGGGTAAGCGTCATTGGTACCACCCAAATACGCTCGTCAGTAATTGCTGCGCATTTGACGGCATCTTTCTCGGTAATCAGGATGCATTGCGCATTAATCTTGGAAAAGAACTCAGTGGTATAGCTTGCATGATCCGGCAAAGGAATAGTTTTGCCAGCAACCCCTTGTTTCAGTAGATCATCAAAAAACCGCTGGGGATTGCCTAGAGCGGCAACAGCGGTGATCTTATTTGGTAAGTAACTATCTGTAATTTGAGTAAGGGTCTGTGTGTTCTCTGGATGAATTAATTGATACGCATTGCCCAAATGACTTTGGAGTAAGAATGCGCGACGACCTAAAAAATATTCATCCTGAGGGCCAAACTTCGATTCACTATTTTTGGCTTTGCCAGTAAAGAGGGTGGCATCACGCTCTCGTGTGGCGGATTCACGTAAGGGGCCCGCAGGTAGTAGAAAGCGATTGCCTTCACCACGTCCATCACGCACTACAAATTCAATATCACGACCACCTTCACGTGCGGGCCAGCGAGCTAAACCCGTGTGCTGTAAACCGTCATCACTAATAATGACGTTGACATTGGGGTCATGCCTCAGCAAGGCCTGAATACTTTTCTGGCGTTTTGGAAAAACCCAAATCGGAAATTGATCTTGCGTACGTTTTGCAATTAAGACGGGTTCATCACCAACCAGCGCAGGATCAGAATCGCTGCGTACCTGTAAGGGTGTTGTTTGTGAAGAAGTGCTGGAACTTCCATACCCCCGACTAATAATTCCGGGTCTCCAGCCGAGTTGACTGAGGCGTTCGGCTAGTGCAATCACGATTGGTGTCTTGCCGGTGCCGCCAACACGAATATTGCCCACAATAATGACAGGCACTGGCGCTGGGCGATGTTTGATAAGGCCAGTCTCTTGTATCAGTTTGCGTAAACGCAAGACGGTGCCATAAAGCCAAGAAAGCGGCCATAGCAATATGCTAGTAGGACCACGTCTTTCCCAGAACTTTGGGGCTTTACGGAAAAAAGAAAATGACATTCAGTGGCTTTTGTATTGGGAAATTATTTCTTGGCTTGGGTATTAAATTGACTACTAAACACAATATTAGAAAGATTAGCGTCGCGAGCGGCCTCTAGCGCGCTCATGACGGCTTGGTGGGGCGCGCGTGCATCTGCATCAATATTCACCTGTAGATTGCCTGCAGATTCTTTCTTGTTATCGGTTTGTCCACTCACTTGCATGAGAGCGCTACTCAGCTGTGATTTATCAGTGACTTTTCCATTAATCGCAAATCGACCATCGCGACTCACAGCAATATGAATTTGTTTCGCTTCAGCTTGGCTTTCGCCACCATTAGCGGTTGGCAGCGTAATAGCTAATTCTTGATAACGTGTGAAGGTGGTAGAGATCATTAAAAAGATCAGCACCACCAAGAGGACATCAATAAAGGGTATGAGGTTAATTTCTGGCTCTACAGATGCAGCAGCACCTCCAAGAGAAAATCTTCTCTTCGATTGTGAGTGCGTTTCTAGCCAACTCATTTAGCAGAATCAGTGGGGTATAGTTTTTTAAATAATTGGCGAGTAAATTCTTCGCACTCGCGTTGACGCTGATTAGCCATTGCGCGCAAACCTCGCCATGCAGCCAGCGCAGGGATTGCAATCAGCAAACCAAATGCAGTGTTGTATAGCGCTACTGAAATGCCGTGTGCCAATTGCTGCGGATTGCCTGCTGCACCATTGATAGCACCTTGACTACCAAAGATTTCAATCATGCCCACTACAGTGCCGAATAAGCCGAGTAAGGGAGCTACTGTTGCGATTGTGGCCAAAGCACCTAAATAACGATCAAACTTTTGCCAGGTTGTCTGCGCGCTCGCTTGCAATTCTTCGAGGGCTACATCAGGACCGCTACCTGCCAATTTTTCTTTTAGAGCGCAGGCCAACAGGGGGCTAGCAGGCGAAAGATTGGCCAACTCTTGAATTTGTAGCTCAGAAACCGTCGATTGATCTCTAACTAACTGATTTGTCAGGGAAAAGACGCTTTCTAGGCAATTTTTAGGAAAAATATAGATTTTTCGCAAATACCAGCTGCGCTCCAGGACGATCGCCAGGCCAATAATGGAGATGATTAATAAGGGCCAAATAGGCCAACCGGCGGATAGTAAGATGGAGTACATAAGCTCAGTACTTTAGCTGAATTAAAAAGCCCTTTTGGGAAAGCAAGCCTGTGGATAAGTCTGTGCACAACTTTCCTGGTATTTTGCTGTAAGTCCTTGATTGATGGTAGCTTGCCTAATAAATGGACTACGTGAGGCCATGGGGGTTGGATTAATTCAGTATATAAATCAACGGGTTGAATTATTGGTGTTGGATTTATGAGACGTTTTGGGTCAGTAATTACTTACTTATGCGGATTAGACCAAGAGCGCATAAGCTTCTGTGGATATTTATTGCCTGCTAAGTCAGGTGGCGCCGTAATCAAAGAGAAAAAATGTCGGAAATATCAAGAGAAATTCTAAGTGTTGGCGATTTAAACCGCGCCATTGCTGCTTCTTTAGAGGACCGTTTCGATACGGTCTGGGTTAGCGGGGAGATTTCCAATTTCAAGGCCTATGACAGCGGCCATTGGTACTTCTCGTTAAAGGATGAAGAGGGCCAAATTCGTTGTGTCATGTTCCGCGGTCGCAATGGCCAGGTGGGATTTATGCCGCAATCAGGAGATTTGGTTGAGGTTAGCGCCAGTTTAGGCATGTACGTTCCGCGCGGCGATATTCAACTCACTATTCAGACTTTGCGTCGTGCAGGGATGGGTGGTTTGTATGAGGCCTTCTTAAAGCTCAAAGCTAAATTAGCTAAAGAGGGTTTATTTGATGAAGAGCGCAAACGGGATATACCTAGTCATCCAAGATCGATTGGCATCATCACTTCACCACAAGCAGCTGCGCTGAAAGATGTATTAAGCACGCTTGCAAGAAGAGCGCCGCATATACCGATTGTAATTTACCCAACGCTGGTTCAAGGTCCCGATGCACCCGCTGGAATTATTAAGGCATTGAAAGCGGCGGAAAAAGAAAAAGCAGTCGATGTGATTTTGCTGGTGCGTGGTGGCGGCAGCATAGAAGACCTGTGGGCATTTAATGATGAGCAATTAGCCTATGCAATTGCCGACTCATCCATTCCGGTAGTGAGTGGTGTTGGACATGAAACCGATTTCACGATTGCCGACTTTGTTGCTGACTTACGTGCGACGACTCCGACTGGTGCAGCAGAGTTGGCTGCGCCACGCAGAGATCAAATGTTGCAAGAATTAGATGCCATCATGCAGGCACTCTTGCAGCGTATCAATCAGCGGGTGGAACGTGAAGCGCAAACCTTGGACCAATTGGCATTGCGATTAAGTCACGCCCTGCCCAATCCGGATCGGATGCGCGAACAAATTACTGGCTGGCAGCAACGTCTGAATCAAGCTTGGTCTGTCCGCATGGAGAATTGGAAGCGCAATCAATCGCATTATCAATCTCAGTTAGAAATGCTTAATCCGCAAAGAACGCTTGAACGTGGGTATGCAGTTGTTTTGAATGCGGGTAAAGATGAATTACATGCTGTCAGAAAGCCATCTGAATTAAGTACAAGCAATAAGTATCAAATACGCCTAGCTGAAGGTCAGGCAGATGTAGTATTTTCAGAAGTTACTTCAGAAATAAGCCAGATTGAAAATAAATAATATGTATCGAGTGCTCATAAAACTGATTTCAGTGTTATGTGTATCTACCTGTATTGCAATGCTTTCAGGCTGTCCGAGTAGTGGATCTGGTAATAGCTCAGTGATTAATGGTGTAGTCAGTACGGGTGGAGGTTCAACACCGATTGCAATTAGTGGCGCCGCTGTGACGGTCTATCAAGTGCAGTCCGGTATACCTTCAGTTGTTGCGCAAGCCACTTCAGATGGTGCAGGTAATTTTTCGGTAAAGGTACCCAGCAATACCGCTAACACTGCTAGCAATCCTATTACTTACTATGCGGTAGCCCACCAAATCTCCCAGTATTGAGCTCATGGCGAGCCTAGGAACGGGCCCTTTAACGGCGGTACGTATTAATGAGCTCACTACAGTTGCATCAGCTTATGCTTTTGCGCAATTGTTTCGGAGTGATTACTCGATTGCTGGCAGTGCGCTGCCTTTGAGTATTGCTGCGGGGATGGCTGAGAATTTAGTTGCCGCGCAATCTGGTTCAGCATCTACCGTGATTCAAACATCACCGAACGGATATGAAACTAATACTTGGAGTGCCCTTGGCACATTGGCCAATGTCTTAGCTGGATGCACCCAAGGGATAGCAAATGCGTGTACTAATTTATTTGCTCTGACGCCTACTGCAAGTGGAGTGACACCAACGACAACTTTGCAAGCGATCGTGAATATCGCTTTAAATCCGGCAGTCAATGTCGCTGCGATTTATAACTTAGGTAGTGTTGTTACTAGCTATGCGCCAGCACTCACAGCAACTCAAGGACCGAATTCAGCATCGGTACTGCAAAAGCTCGATGCTTGGACTATGGCAGTCAAAGTGAATAACACCGGCAGTAGCAGTTGCCCATTCGGAGGCCCTGCTAATGTGGCGTTTGATGCTAATGGATATGCGTGGATCAATAACAATGTCATTCAAGGAACACCAAATTCTACAAATTGCTTAGTGGTTCTGAAACCAAACGGACAAGCCGCGAATGGCATTGCTAATGGATATACTGCGACCCCCACGTCACCTATCACTGGGGGCGGTATCTTAGGATCAGGTTTTGGAGTGGCGATAGATAAGCTTGGATATATCTGGTCAGGCAGTTTTGGCTGGGGAAATAATGTACCAAGCAGCTGAGCGGTAGCAAAACTATCCGCACTTGGTGCTCCTATTTCTCCTGCTGCTGGTTACACCGCCGGTTTATTGCGCGTGCAAGGAACTGCAGTGGATCAATCTAATAATGTTTGGATGGCCAGCTACGGAAATAATGCAGTAGTGGTTTATCCAAATCAAACCAATACCCCCATTAGTTATGCTGATGCTAATACAGAGCCCTTTGGTATGGCAATCACTAGCGATGGATATGCGTGGGTTACTTATACGGGTTCAGACACTGTATCTAAATTACGCTACAGCAGTGGTGTCGTTTCTAAATTATTTACAGTCACACTGCCGACCGGTAGCAACCCTAAAGGGGTGGCTGTAGACTCCTTGGGTAATGCATGGGTTGCAGCAGGCGCCACCTCTACTGTGTATGCGATTAACTCCAGCGGCACAATTGTGGGAACGTATACAGGGCAGGGTATTAATGGCCCATGGGGCATTTCATTGGACGCTAATCAAAATGTTTGGGTGGCGAATTTTGGAACCACCTCAGCAAGCGCGCGATATAGCGTCGTGCAACTTTGTGGCGCGACATCAAATTGCCCTACAGGTGTAGCGATGGGCGCGGCAATTACCCCTAGCGCTGGCTACACTCTTCCATCTGCTGGTAGTCAGGTGCTATTGAGCTCTGGTCAGCCTTTGTATGGAACGGGCGCGCCTGCTTCTTGTTTACCTTTAATGCGCTTAACTTCTGTGAACGCAGATATGGCGGGTAATGTTTGGGCTGCAAACAATTGGAAGCCGTCTGGCTTGAATGACATCCTCTTAAATCCAGGTGGTGATGGTATGGTCATTTTTGTGGGAGTTGCTGCGCCAACTAAAGCACCAAGCCTAGGGCCTGCACAGTCGCCCTAAGCTTTTTAAGCTGCGACAGTAATTTCTATATGGCAGCCTAGAGCATTTGCTGCAGATTCAATTTGATCGAATTTTGAAGAGTGTTTTAGGTCAAACAGGCGATCAATCTGCGGCATATGCCATCCAAGGCGTCGTGCTAATTCAGTTTTCTTAATACCCTGATCCATCATGGCTTGGTAGATCCCAAGCTTGGCCGACTCTAGGGCTGAAGGGCTGATTAATTTTTGACCGCGTTTTGCCCTGCTTGGTTTTGGCAATGGTTTACGGGAATCAACGTAAAAAGATAGGCCAGTTTCCAATGCTTCAATAGCCTTATCCAATGCCTCAGATTCATTTTTGCCAAAAGTAATTGCTTCGGGAACATCGGGGAAGGTTACCAGGATGTTACGACCGTCTTTGGACAGGATTGCCGGGTATCTAAACATATATTCCATTATTTCAAGCCTAATTGACGTTTAATTGCGGCTTCCAAACCCTTACCAAGTTCAGTTGTTCCATGCATTGGTAAAGAGGATTGCCTGCCATTTAAAAACACTTTCAAATGCGATCCCTTGCCCGGAAGAAAAGTGGCGCCTTGTTGTTCAAGCCATCTTTTCATTTGTTTTGAATTCATGCAAATCTTAACATATATGTTGTGTTTTGTAATGATGCGGGCTAAATGAGGGCTGCACCAGAACATTGGGTGCAACGTATTATCTTTGAATGGATTGACCCTCTTTGGGGTGTGGACCCCAATCACCTCAACAAGAATGAGGTGATGCTATGTACTACAGAATATTTGGCTCGATTTGAAGAGTAACGCCAAATTTGTCATGCACCTTGTCTCGAATGCATTTAGCTAGGCCCAGGATATCTTGGGCTGTGCCACCGCCATGATTCACTAAAACTAGTGCTTGGTTTTCATAAACACCAACAGCGCCCATGCGTTGACCTTTAAAGCCGCAATGATCAATTAGCCAACCTGCAGCAAGCTTTCGTTTGCCTGGCGTATCAGGATAAGAAACAAGATCACTGTAGGTTCTCAGTAAGGTCTCGTACTGCTCATTGGGAATGATCGGGTTCTGAAAGAAGCTGCCCGCATTACCAATCACCTTAGGGTCTGGTAATTTGTGAGTCCGAATTTTGCAAACGGCTAGAAAGATCTCTTCCGGGCTAGGGCTAGCGTTATCTGGAAACTGCTTGGCAAGATCTGCGTAATGAATGCGGGCCTGCCATGACTTCGGCATTTTAAAAACGACCTTTGTCACAATAAAGCGTCCGGCATGTTGCTTAAAGTAGCTATCGCGATAAGCAAAGCGGCAGGCATCTTGTTGGAGAGTGACAAAGGCTTGGTCTTTGACGTCAAAGGCTTCGATGTGATCAATATATTCACCAATCTCAACACCATAAGCCCCGATATTCTGAATCGGCGCTGCACCCACTGTTCCCGGAATGAGAGCCAGGTTCTCAAAGCCAGGTAAATCATTTTCTAGAGTCCAAGAAACGAGGTCATGCCAAATAACTCCGCCCCCAACCGATAAATAGATGGCCTCATCATCGGCTTTGATAATTTCTTGGCCCAGGATATTCATGAGCAGGGTGGCGCCAGCTAAAGTGCTTGGCAAAATGACATTGCTGCCACCACCTAAAATCCGCCAAGATAACTTTTGCTTTGCAATATCAGACATCACAGCCGGAATTTGCTCGGCTGAGCTAATGTCATAGGCGAACTCTGCTACAGCGTCTAAGCCAAAGGTATTGCGCTCCTTGAGCCCTAAGTTTGGGATCAATTTTGCTGGGGTGGACGCATTTTGAGGGCGAGTCATGCCACAATCTTATTCGTAAACGAATCTGGAGCGGTTATTTTGGCTTTGTAGCAAAAAAGCTGCCCCAATCCTCCAGAAATTCGCAAAAATGGATACCAGATTAATTAAGGAGTAGAAATGCCTTCATTTGACGTAGTGTGTGAGCCGGACATGATTGAGCTCAAAAATGCCATCGAGCAATCCAATAAAGAAATTACCAATCGTTTTGACTTTAAGGGCTCTGATAGCCGAGTTGAGCAAAAAGACGAAGCCTTGATTTTGTTTGGTGATGATGACTTTAAGTTGGGTCAAGTGCGTGATGTATTAATCAGCAAAATGGCCAAACGCAATGTGGATGTGCGTTATCTCAAAGATGACAAAACGGAAACCATTGGCAGCGATAAGCGCAAGCAGACGATGAAGATCCAAAAAGGGATCACATCAGAATTGGCTAAAAAAGTAGTGCGCATTATTAAAGACAGCAAGATCAAAGTGCAAGCCAGTATTCAGGGTGATGCAGTACGTATCACTGGTG
This sequence comes from Polynucleobacter sp. VK25, assembly GCF_018687355.1. Taxonomy (NCBI): domain Bacteria; kingdom Pseudomonadati; phylum Pseudomonadota; class Betaproteobacteria; order Burkholderiales; family Burkholderiaceae; genus Polynucleobacter; species Polynucleobacter sp. VK25. Next base: position 281,422 of record NZ_CP061288.1, read on the forward strand.
GCAAGCGTGATGACTTGCAAGAGACTATGGCTTTATTGAAAAAAGAAGTGACCGAAGCGCCATTGGGCTTTAATAATTTCCGTGACTAATTGGCTGATCGTCACAGCAATAACCATTTGCTTTTTAGGATCATGTATATTATGATAATATACATAAATGATTGATTTTCATCGAATAGTTGGGTTTCAGTGGGACGCTGGGAATGCCATCAAGAGTCAAGTGAAGCATGGCGTCACCCAGGCAGAGGCTGAGGAAATCTTTTTTAATCAGCCCCTGTTGGTATCGGTAGATGACAAGCATAGCGATAAGGAAAATCGTTACCTTGCCCTAGGCATTACTTCTCCCGGCACTCTTCTTTCGGTGGTGTTTACCTTGCGGAAAAATGCAACGCTAGTTCGTGTAGTTTCTGCAAGGCCTATGAGTAAAAGAGAAAGGGCGTTTTATGAAAAAGCCTAGCAAACCAATCCCTGCTTTTAAGACTGAAAAAGAGGAGCGTGCTTTTTGGGAAAAGAATGACGCATCCGACTATTTTGACCTGTCAAAAGCGGTACGAGTCACTATGCCCAACCTCAAGCCAAGCACTGCCTCTATCTCTCTTCGACTCTCGCAGAGTTTTTTAGAGAACATCAAATTGCAAGCTAACAAGCTCGATGTTCCATATCAGTCCCTAATGAAAATCTGGCTTGCTGAAAAGCTGGAAGAGGTAACCAAGTAATTTTGGCGTCTTTACCCGCCTATTAAGAAAAAATAATGCCAGCTGATAAAAATGGTATCTCTCAAGTGAGCCAAGAGGCCATTGAGCGCTTCTGCGATGCTTGCTGGTTAGAGGATGGCCTAGCGCAAAACAGCTTGGCCGCATACCGCAGAGACTTACTGTTATTGGCCCAGTGGCTTTATAAAGACTCTGGCCGTGATCTCTATGGTGTTACTGAAAAAGATCTGACTGCCTACATTGCTTATCGCAGAGCCGATAAAGCAACGACTGCTAATCGCCGCCTCACTGTTTTTAAACGTTTCTATCGTCATGCGATGCGCATGAATTTAGTCAAGAGTGATCCTTGCATGGGATTGCGTGCGGCAAAGCAAGCTCTTCGTTTTCCGAAGACATTGAGTGAAGATCAAGTTACTGCATTACTAAATGCGCCAGATATTGAAACGTCTTTAGGTTTGCGTGATCGCACGATGTTGGAGTTGATGTATGCCAGTGGCTTACGCGTTTCAGAAATCGTTTCTTTAAAAACGGTTGCACTCGGTTTGAATGAAGGTGTTGTAAGAGTCGTCAACGGTAAAGGCGGTAAAGAGCGTTTAGTGCCCTTTGGTGGTGAGGCAGGACAGTGGCTCAGAAAGTATTTAGCCGAAGCGCGCACACCCTTGCTCGAAGGAAAATCATCAGATGCCGTATTTGTAGGGCGTCATACTGGTACCGGCTTAACAAGACAGGCATTTTGGGCTTTGATTAAACGCTATGCCACTGTAGCCAATATCCCTGTAGCGCTTTCACCCCACACCTTGCGCCATGCCTTTGCCACTCACTTGCTAAACCATGGAGCTGATTTGAGGGTAGTACAGCTACTTTTGGGGCATGCGGATATCTCCACCACCCAGATTTATACCCACGTAGCCCGCGAAAGACTTAAATCCATCCATCAGCAGCACCATCCACGGGGTTCTTAAGAGTTCTCCCCTGAAATACCAGAATAAAGCCAGAAAGCTGGGGCTTTATGCAGTTCATAAGTGTTTAAGATAGCGGTATGGAATTTACATTCGATTTATTACTGATCCCGATTGCCTATTTAATAGGCTCAATTTCTTTTGCGGTTGTGGTGAGTAAGTGCATGCGCCTACCCGATCCCCATTCTTATGGTTCTGGTAATCCAGGCGCGACCAATGTATTGCGTACCGGTAATAAGTTGGCCGCCGTACTTACCTTGATTGGTGATGCACTGAAGGGTTACTTTGCGGTGATGCTCGCACGTCACATTTTGGGTGATGAGTCCCTCACTTCAACATTAAATTCTTGGCTTCTCTGTGGTGTGGTGTTGGCAGTGTTTCTTGGGCACCTCTTTCCAATATTCCATGGATTTAAAGGTGGCAAAGGTGTTGCTACTGCCTGCGGCATATTGTTTGGCATTAATTGGATCTTAGGCTTAGCCACACTAAGCACTTGGATCATTGTTGCCATGTTCATGCGTTATTCATCATTGGCTGCATTGGCTGCCGCCATCTTTGGCCCCATCTATTTTGTTTTCTTATTTGGCTTTCAGCCTATGGGCATCGCATTGCTGGTAGTTTGCTGCTTATTAATTTGGCGTCATCGCAGCAATATCCAAAACTTAATCAACGGCAATGAAAGTCGTATTGGTTCTAAAAAGAGCCCCAAATAATTAAAGCAATAAATTTCATTTACTCATTAAGACATCCTCAAACATTCAAAGGCCCTCACTATGACTATTGCTTACGCTTGTATTCTCTTTATGGGCCTTCTGCCTTATGTAGCAGCGGGTATTGCTAAAAAAGGTTTCCAAGGTTATGACAATGCCATGCCAAGACAGTGGCTTGCTAAACAAACAGGCTTTAGAGCAAGAGCCAATGCAGCGCAGGCTAATTTATTTGAATCTTTACCGCTATTCTTTGCTGCAGTGATCATCGCTTCAGTAGCAAATGCACCCCAAGACAGAATTGATCTGCTTGCAATGGGGTTTGTACTTGCACGTATTACTTACCTCGTTTGCTATGTAGCCAACTGGCCAACCACCCGATCAATTGTTTGGTCCTTTGGGATCATCTGTGTGGTGAGTTTGTTTTTCCAGATCTGAATATCCGCACTCTTGATTATTCACACCGCTTAATTCATAAAAACCACAACTCTAAATAATTCGAGACAGAATACTTCTTATGCCCATTAAAAAGCCCGCGGTAGCCAAAAAACTACCAGCCAAAAAGTCAGCATCTAAAAAAGATGATGCTGGTTTGCCATTGTCAGTAGTGATTCGCCGTCGTATCGAGGCCCAAAAAGCCCGCTTTCATGCAAATGACAATATTGCTGCTTTTATTAAGCCAGGCGAGATTGAGGGTTTAGTAGATGAAGTTGCAGAGAAGATGCAGGCTGTATTGGAAAGCCTTGTGATTGATACTCAAAACGATCACAACACTAAAAATACCAGCCGTCGTGTGGCGAAGATGTTTGTGCAAGAAGTCTTTAATGGCCGCTATGTAGAGCAGCCAGCATTGACGAAGTTCCCGAACGTCAGTCGCTTAAATGAATTAATGATTATTGGCCCAATTACGGTCCGCAGTGCTTGCTCCCACCATTTATGCCCGATCATGGGGCGCATTTGGATTGGCGTGCTGCCAAGCAAAGAGTCTGCCCTCATTGGTCTATCTAAATACTCGCGCCTGACCGAGTGGGTGATGGGTCGACCACAGATTCAGGAAGAGGCTGTAGTAGAGCTAGCCGACATGCTGGAGAAAAAGATCAAACCAATCGGTGTTGCCGTAGTGATGGATGCGGACCACTTCTGTATGCAGTGGCGCGGCGTTAAAGACCGTGACTCCAAAATGATCAATAGCGTGATGCGCGGTGCCTTCTTAAAAGACTCTAACTTACGACGTGAGTTCTTGGCTTTGATAGACCGTAAATAAGTTCATGAGGCGTCTCTCCCAAATAATGACTCTTTTGCTGGCAATGGGTGTGGGCGCGTGTGTCAGCATTCCTTCTGAGAACGTAGACCCTGTCAAAAATAACCAGGCAACCTACAAGAAGGATCTAAGGGAGTGCGGGGAGGATTACCCAGAAACAGGCTCTGGTGCCCACTTGCGTCAATGGGTGGGTTGTATGAAGCTTAAGGGCTGGAAATAGCCTAATTTAGCCGTTTCCTGCTCAATGTATCAGCCTCTTTAGCGTTGTAAATGAACCACATTGAAGGTGATTACTTCTATTTTTCATATATAGTGCAATCAGTCTTTCAAAGACACTCAATTATAAAAAGGGGTTTATACATGTCTAAAAAATTATTAGTTGCATCTTTGTTGTCAGTAGCTGCTACTGGCGCATTTGCACAAACTAACGCATTCGAAGGTTTCTCTGCTGGCGTTAAAGTTAGCTCAGTTGGTGCTTCTACTGCACTCTCAGCATCTGGTTTTTCTGCTAACGTAGGGCAACAATCTATCGTTCCTACTCTTGAAGTTGGCTACGCTTATGGTTTGAGCAAAGAAATTTCTTTAGGTTTGACAGCGACTTACGACTTAGCTGAAACTAAAGCTGGTACTGTAGACAACTTGAACTTCAAGAATACAGATCATTACAGTATTAACTTTAAGCCTGGATATGTTTTCAACAACAACACTATGGTTTATGCCATTTTGGGCTACAACAGCATGACTGGTAAAGCTAGCATTAACGGTATGTCAGCTAACCAAACATTTAATGGTTTTGGCGCTGGCCTTGGTATCCAAGCTTTGGTTACCAAAAATATCTACGTTCAAGCTGAAGCACAACAAATCACCTACTCTGGCGTAACTAAGTCAGGATTGACATACACTCCTAGCGCTACTGTTGGTACAGTTGGCGTAGGTTACAAGTTCTAATTTAGACTTACTAAATTAGTTGCTTATTAAAGCCACTCTTCGGAGTGGCTTTTTCTTTTCCAAAGCCAATATTCTTGGCTAGGTTTGGTGCATAAACGCGCTGCTGGATATCTGAGAACAATTCTCATCTATATTTCTATATAAATCATCAGCTTACGTGGTAGCTAGCATCATCAAATCTTCTCCACTATGATCTCCCTTAGCTTTTAATGGTGCGCAGTATTTGTTTATGCGCTTGCGTTTTACTTACTGATTTATTTTTGGAGAATCCATGAAAAATAGTCGTCGCCAATTTATGATTTTGTCTGCTGCTGGTGCCTGTACATTGGCCTTGAACGGTAAAGTTCAAGCTCAAGCAATGGTTGCAGAAACTGATCCACAAGCTGCTGCATTGGGTTACAAAGCTGACGCTTCTAAAGTGGATAAAGCGAAATACGCTAAATACGCTGCTGGTCAACAGTGCGATAACTGTGCCTTGTATCAAGGTAAAGCGGGTTCAGCTGCTGGTGGTTGTTCTTTGTTTGCTGGCAAGCAAGTTGCTGGTAAAGGCTGGTGCTCTGCTTACGCCAAGAAAGCTTAAGTTAGCAATCTAGTTTTAGTCGATTTGTTTCGGCAATAAATCAGGGCTACTTCGGTGGCCCTTTTTTATTGCTTCAAAGGTAGCTACCTTAAAAATCAAAACACACTTATTAGTCCAGCCTTATGATGAGGTAATGAAATTACATTACCAATTCAAGCTTGAGAGCATTTATAAAAACACATGAAGCAATCTTTTGTAATTCTCGTAAAAAAGTATTCTTTTTACTTTGGTGGTGATCAGCCTGCGGTAGCTTGGGCAGAGCGTCTGCGCTCTGTATTTGGGGCTTTTATTGGGCTTGCGTTAGTGCTGACTGTCGCAAAGTATCTGGGTGAGCTCAGCGGCTTAGATGAATGGCTTATGGCTTCCTTGGGGGCAAGTGCTTTATTGGTCTTTGCTCTGCCGCAAAGCCCCATGGCTCAGCCATGGGCTGTCGTAGCTGGTAACACCCTATCGGCGCTGGTTGGAATTACCGTATTGCATCTAGTCAGCGAGCCTCTTTTGGCCATGCCTTTAGCGGCCAGCCTAGCAATCATGGGAATGTTTATCTTGCGCTGTTTGCATCCACCAGCAGCTGCAGTTGCGTTAATTGTGGTGCTGGGTCATGTAACGCATTACCGCTATGCTTTCTTTCCGGTAATGGTCGATTCAATCTTGCTTGTCTTGGCGGGTGGCATTTACAGCAATTTGACTGGTAAAGCCTATCCCAATAGACCTAAATAAAGCGGCTTAGGAAAAAGCCAAGTTATTTAGGCCTGTATCGCGATCTATATCAGAGTCTGTAGTTCCCCTACTCTGAAGTCAGTCAGATTATTTAACCTTGGTAGCAGCTATCGAGGCGATGCAATCTTTAATGCCGTAGTTGTGATACTTGCCTGCATTTTCTTTTTTGAGTGATTGGGCGCACTCTACTACTGAATTACGAACATTAATTTTTGGTGTGTTGCTCATGTTGTCTCCTAAATGTTGTTGAATTAATTATTGAGTTGATTATTAAGTTGTGGATAAGTGTCACGAAGCTTTTGATAGCTTTCTTGTAATAGTGCATTATAAAAATCTTTGTGCCAAACTTCAAAGCCATGCATGCCCATGGGTAATACCCCTGTTTGCTCCATCCAATGGCTAGGCTCCATCTCTAGCGAGAATCGTGCTGCCACCAAGGGTGGGCAAGCATGAAAGTCGGGGTCTAGAGAGCCCCAATAGCCAAAAAAAGCATCTTCCATAAAGAAGGTTTTGCTAATGTGGCTGGCTTTGCGTTTGAGTAAATTGAGGGTGCTATCAATTTTGCGTAAGGAGAGTCCGCCATTGCCTACATGAAACCGTTTACCATTGATCTGAATGGGCCAGCGGTTAAATAAGAAGCGATATTGTGGAAAGCCTTTGATCCAAGGGGCGCCATAGTAGTCGTAACCCTCGTTACAAAACTCGAGCACTTGATTGCTGAGTAAAAAAGCATCCAATTGGTATATCAGGAGATAGTCGTAATGAATCAATGGGGTGTAGAAAGCCGGACTAATGACGAGATTGTTATAGCTTTGTACGCTGACAAAATGCTCTGGGGCATAACGCTGCACTTGCAGCTCTGGCCACAAATCCAAATAGGCAGCGAGGTCTAAACCCTCTGGGCAAACTAAGGTGACATTTTGAACCCCCAAAATGCGCAATTGCAGCAGCGAAAAAGCCTCTGTTTGGGAGGGCTTGGCTTTATAAACCGGCACGGTCGTGACGTAGCACAGGGAGGAAGGGGTGGGCATGGCTAAATGGGGTTCTTGGGCAGGTGTTCTGTAGAGCTAATTTGGCTGTGAAATTGGGGTAGCCCTATATGCTTTGGGCCTTACAATGGCAGTTATTTCGTCAAAATACATAATCTGTGACTGATATTACGCTAGCCTCTAAATCATCTCAAATAATCCCTGTGATTTTGTGCGGTGGCTCGGGCACCCGTCTTTGGCCATTATCCAGAAGTGGCTTCCCAAAGCAGTTTTTAGTCCTCTCTGGCGACGGCTCTAATCAAAGCCTCTTTCAGCAGGCAATTGGCCGTATTCATGCGGTGGCTGGTAAAGAGGTTGCTTTAGGCAAAACAGTCATTGTTACCAATGAGGAGCATCGTTTTCTGGCACTCGATCAGTTGCGCGAGCTCAAAGGCGAACACCAGAATCTAGAAGCAACCTTATTGCTTGAGCCGATCGGAAGAAATACAGCTCCTGCATTAACTTTGGCAGCTTTGTATGCGCAAGACCAGACCGTTGGCATAAACGGTGATCCTATCTTGGTGGTAACGCCAGCAGATCAAACGGTGACTAATCCGGCTGCATTTACAAAAGCATTGGCTAAAAGTATTGATATTGCTCAAACAGGTGCAATTGCTATTTTAGGAATTACGCCAACTGCACCAGAAACTGGTTACGGCTATATCAAGACAAAGCATGAAGCAAATCAAGAAACTAAGCATCAGCAAGATGATGCTTTTGTTGTGGAGCGCTTTGTAGAGAAGCCGAATGAAGCAACTGCTAAACAGTATTTGCAAGAGGGTGGTTACTACTGGAACGGCGGCATGTTCGTGCTTAAAGCCAGCATTTGGTTGGCTGCCTTAAAAGAGTTTCGTCCTGATATTTTTGGGGCTACAGAAACTGCCTGGGTAGGCAAGGCTGAAGATCATTCAGGCGATGCGACTTTCATCCGCCCCGATAAAGAGATATTCAAGACTATTCCGAGTGAGTCGATTGATTACGCAGTTATCGAGAAATGCCCAGGCAACGCTAAGTTCCCCATCAAGATGGTTGAGCTTGATGCCGGCTGGAATGACCTTGGTGCCTGGGATGCAGTATGGCAAGTAGGCAAACAAGATCAACAGGGTAATGTCACGAGTGGCGATACTTTATTGACAAACTCCAAGAACTCATTGATTCATGCAAGTAGCAGATTAGTGAGCGCAGTAGGGGTAGAGAATCTTATCATCGTAGAAACTGCTGATGCGGTGTTGGTGGCCGATAGAAAAAATAGCCAAGACGTTAAAAATATTGTTGGTCAACTTGAAGCGCAAAAGCGTGAAGAGAAGAATCTGCATCGCAAAGTATCTCGTCCATGGGGTTGGTATGACAGCGTCGATGAAGGCGAACGTTTTAAAGTTAAGCGTATTCAGGTAAAGCCGGGCGCCAGTCTTTCCTTGCAAATGCATCATCACCGCGCAGAACATTGGATTGTTGTTAAAGGTACTGCCGAGATTACAAATGGCGATAAAGTCATTCATCTTGCTGAAAATCAGAGTACTTATATTCCGCAGGGCCAGACCCATCGCCTCGCAAATCCAGGCAAAACACCCTTAGAAATTATCGAAGTGCAATCAGGTAGCTATCTTGGCGAAGACGACATTGTGCGTTTTGAAGATTCCTACGGCAGAAATTAAAAAATCAGTTTAAATATCACAACGAGTTTATGAAATGACCCAAAAAATGACCAAGCAAAAAGTTGCGCTAATCACCGGCATTACCGGCCAAGATGGCTCCTACCTGGCCGAATTCCTTTTGGAAAAGGGCTACATTGTTCATGGCATTAAGCGTCGTGCCTCGTCCTTTAATACTGAGCGTATTGATCATATCTATCAAGATCCGCACATCAATCATCCTGATTTAATTCTTCACTATGGTGATTTGACCGATACCAGCAACTTAGTGCGTATTATTCAAGAGTGCCAGCCTGATGAGATTTATAACTTGGGCGCGCAGTCACACGTGGCAGTTTCTTTTGAGTCTCCAGAGTACACGGCTGATGTTGATGCGATGGGTCCACTACGTATGTTGGAAGCGATTCGTATTTTGGGTTTGGAAAAGAAGACCCGTTTTTACCAAGCCTCCACTTCAGAGCTCTATGGCTTAGTGCAGGAAATTCCACAAAAAGAAACTACACCTTTCTACCCAAGAAGCCCGTATGCAGTAGCAAAGATGTACGCCTACTGGATTACTGTGAACTACCGTGAGGCTTATGGAATCTATGCTTGTAACGGTATTTTGTTTAACCATGAATCTAAGCGTCGTGGCGAAACCTTTGTCACTCGTAAAGTGACCCGTGGTCTTGCCAATATTGCACAAGGCCTTGAGAAGTGCCTATACATGGGTAATATCGATGCCTTGCGTGACTGGGGTCATGCTAAAGACTACGTCCGCATGCAATGGCTCATGCTTCAACAAGATAAGCCAGAAGACTTTGTGATTGCGACGGGTGTGCAGTTCACTGTCCGTGAATTTATTATCCGTAGTGCTAAGCAACTAGGCATAACCTTGAAATTTGAAGGTAGTGCCGAAAATGAAAAAGCGATTGTTGCTAGCATCGAGGGCGACAAAGCTCCAGCACTCAAGGTAGGTGATGTAGTTGTACAGATCGATCCACGCTACTACCGTCCAACCGAAGTAGAAACCTTATTGGGTGATCCTACAAAAGCCAAAGAGAAATTAGGTTGGGTTCCAGAAATCACTCTTGATCAAATGATCGTAGAGATGGTGGCGAATGACTTAGACCAAGCCAAGCAGCATGCACTCTTGAGTAAGCATGGATTTTCAGTGTCGGTTGGTAAAGAGAATTAAAAAAGAACAAAAATAAAAAATACAAGATATAAAGAAAAAATCAAAAACGTGAGTAACGATCTAAGTCAAAAGATTTATGTTGCAGGACATCGCGGCATGGTGGGTTCAGCCATTGTGCGCAATCTTAAGGCACAGGGCTACACCAATATTGTTACCCGTACTCACGCTGAGATGGATTTGACAGATCAGGCGGCAGTAAAAACCTTTTTTGAGCAAGAGAAGCCCGATCAAGTCTATTTGGCTGCTGCAAAGGTGGGGGGTATTCATGCGAATAACACTTATCCAGCCGAGTTTATTTACGATAACTTGATGGTTCAAAACAACGTCATTCATCAAGCTTTTTTGAATGGCGTCAAAAAACTATTGTTCTTGGGATCTAGCTGTATTTATCCAAAGCTAGCACCTCAGCCGATGAGTGAAGATGCACTCCTTACTGGCAAGCTCGAGCCAACCAATGAGCCTTATGCTGTTGCCAAGATTGCCGGCATCAAGATGTGCGAAAGCTATAACCGTCAATATAGCCAATCGCATGGTGTTGACTATCGCTCAGTGATGCCTACGAATTTGTATGGCCCTGGCGATAACTACCATCCTGAAAATAGCCATGTCATTCCAGCCTTGATTAGACGCTTCCATGAGGCCAAGGTTGCTAATGCGCCAGAAGTGGTTATTTGGGGTACTGGCACTCCAAGGCGTGAGTTTTTATTTGTGGACGATATGGCTGCTGCTTCAGTGTTTGTGATGCAGCTTGATAAAGCAACTTACGATACTCAAACTCAGGCAATGCAAGGCCACATTAATGTGGGCTATGGCAGTGACATCACCATTAATGAATTAGCGCATGCGGTTGCCAAAGCGACAGGCTATGTAGGCAATATTGTTTTTGACTCTACGAAGCCAGATGGCGCCCCTAGAAAGTGGATGAGCTCTGAGCGTTTGAATAAACTAGGTTGGACGCCAAAGGTCAATCTAGAAGAGGGCTTGCGCGAGGCTTATTCTGAATTTGTTACACATCAGGCTTGAGCTTGATCCGTTGAATGGGCATTTGATTAGCTGCCATCATTATTCTTGATAAGTAGGTAAATGGAAAAACCGATTCGTACCATCATGAAGCAGTTAACTCCACCTTTGTTGTGGGGTATTGGTACTTATTTCAAGAAGTTTAGGAAAAGAAATCAGAAAAACTTCTTCAGTATTCATGGCTTAGATCAAAAAATTGAGCAGTACTTGCCTCATGACAATGGCTTCTATGTTGAGCTTGGTGCTAATGATGGTGTTAGCCAATCCAACACTTTGTACTTTGAGCGATATAAAAATTGGAAGGGTGTGCTAGTGGAGCCCACCCCACACAACTACCTCAAATGCTTATCTAATCGTTCAAAAGACAATTACATCGCTTGCAATGCTTGCGTATCCTTTGACTACAAAGACCGCTTCGTTGAGATCCTTTTTTCAAACCTCATGACAAGTTCTATAGGTCTTGAATCCGATATTCAAGATCCTGTATCGCATGCTAATGCTGGAACACAGTTCTTAGAGGGGGATGAGCGGGTCTTTAGCTTTGGAGCAGTTGCAAAAACACTCAATGAGATTCTGCTTGAGGCGAATGCCCCTCAGAAGATTGATTTTTTATCCCTGGATGTTGAGGGTGTTGAGATTGAGGTGCTCAAAGGGGTGGATCACACACGCTTTCGCTTTCAGTACCTTTGCATTGAATGCCAGGATCTGGAGAAACTAAAGAGCTATCTACATCAAAACGATTATGAATTGGTTGAGCAGCTTAGTTACCATGATTATCTCTTTAGAGATCAAAGAGTATTAACGATATAAGAGCGGCTTAATTTACGTTGTCTGCTTAGGTAAACTTAATAAGCTTATTGAGTTTGATTGATTAGCTTCTTCCAGTAGCGCATTAGAAGCTTTTCTTGATTAAAAGTCTTCAGGCTAAGCTGCTTTTTGGCATCGTCTAGAAAAGCTTGATTGATCTGTCCCCAGTCTTCTACTTCAATGAATGGCAAATCTTTAAAGAGATCATTCATCTTGGCTTTTTTGACAATAGGAATGCAGCCAAGTAATAAAGCTTCCCAAGTGCGATGGCAATCTAGTCCAGCCCCGTGAGGGCTGATGACAAATTGGTATTGAGATTGTTGTTCCCAGGTATCTGCCATCGGTACAGGCTGCTGCTGAAAGTGGCAAACGGATTTATCCAATAAATTTGCGCACTCTCTACGATCCGCCCTATCTAGTGAAAAGTGCCAATTACAAAAAGCCTTTGCCTCCCTTTCATTAAAGGGTTTGGCTGTGTCAGCAATAGTTCTGAGTTGTAGCTCTTGGAAGGCGGGCAATATAAATCCACCTCCCCATTGCAAAGGATTGCTCCACTGGTTATGAATATTGATCCCAATAGGCAGGGAGTGGAGCTTGGGGTGATCAAAGTCTCTATTTTGAGCAAACCAAATTAATACCAGTGGGCTACTAAGTAAGGTTTCGAGGCTGCCATTCAGGCTTGCAAAATTTACCGGTAGATCACTATCGCCTGTAACCAAAATGAAGGGTTTATCAAGGCGTCTTAAAATTTGATTGGTAAAGGTAACGATTTGATCGCTAGGTACATAAACGGATGGTGTGCGATCAGGGTTTGATTTGGAGAAGTCAGAAACCTGTGTAGCTATGCTGCTTATGTATGAGAGGGTGTGTGCATCCGACTGGGGGCTTACGGGATGTATATCGCAGGCAAACATCAGTGTCCAGCTATTAACAAAACTTGCATTTCTAATGGAGTAGTCAAAACTCTCACTCATCAATATTTTGGAGGCGAGCTTGCGACGATCATATTTTTTGAGCAAACTCCCTAAAAATCGATAAATTGGTCTATGCAGCATTGGTTGGATTAAGTGCTTAAGCGGGTGTTCTGTAGTGTGAATTGTGGCAACTGGATTGGATGATAATATCAGTCAATGGTCTAAATTGAGGCGAAACAGGATTCTTGACGCCCCAAAAGACAGCATATGAAAAGCAATCATGACCTCAGATACCCTGGATAAAAATACTGTGCGTATACCGCCGCCCCTAATTTGGGCGCAGTGCATTATTTTTACTGCGCTCTACTCAGTCTGGATGATCTATGAGTTGCTTTACTTTCGAAGAATTCTATTAATTAGTGGCGCCTTACTGTCGCTATATCCGATTTACCAGTATCGCCACTACTTTCTTCGAAAAAGAGCTGCCCCAATATGGTTGATGGCTGGGCTATTTGTGTGGGCGCTTTTCCATCTTTTCTTCTTAGCCCATGATTATCCTGCGCAGTTAATGGAATTGAAGCGTATTTGGAAATATGCAGGATTGGGTGCAATTTTTGCGCTTGGTCTAGGCTTATCGCTAGCAAGCACCCAGATCAGTAGGCCTAACGCAGTAGAACCCCCTCACTATTGGCCTTTGATTTATTTCGGACTATGTTTGCCAGTTTTAATATATTTACTTAGATATTTATTATCTACCTATGGATCTTTGTTGGGTATCGCACCCCCAGCATTTTTAAGGATTAATTCCGATCCTCATTCTGCATATTACATTCCTAAAACTGACTATATTGCTTTTTGTTTGCCAGTTTTAGCGCTATCTTTGGGGCAAATTTATGGCCTGCTCATTTCTAATTTTCGTCTACGCACAACTCAATATCTGGCAATGTTCTGCTACCTATTTGTAATTGCTACAACCCTACTCCTTTTCTATGTGCAAAATACAAAGAATGGCATAGCATATGCAGCAATTCTGATCACGTTATTTCTTGGGTTCATTCTCTTTCGAGGATCCTCAGTCAGACTCTGGCAAAAGGTAATTCTTATGATGACTGTAGTGATTGCTGGATATGCTTTACTTCTGCCACATTTGCAAAAGAATGATTCTTGGCGCACCTTGATTGCTGATATCAAGATTGGTTTTCAGCTTGAGCAATTTCCCCAGTGGAAGTTCGCGGGCGAGAAAGTTTATCCTAATAATGAATATGGAAAGATGGTTTCTGGAACCAACTATGAGCGTGCTGCTTGGTTAAAGGCGGGTTTGCAATTGGCGCTTATTGATCCCTTAGGCTATGGATTAGTAGAAGATTCTTTCAAAAAGATGGTCAAGGGCCATTGGCCTGAGGCAAGCCCAAATCTCTCTCACAGTCATAGCGGCTGGCTTGATTTAATTCTGGGTTTGGGCTTCCCAGGGATTTTGTGTCTACTGGGGGCCTTGATTCTAAATATTAGGCTATCACTAGCAGTCCAGCGGCCCTGGATATCGTTAATATTTTGGGGGCTTATCGCTAATCTAGTGCTTTGGGTTACTACAGAGGTTGCTGCAACCGTTTCCTTTTCGGCTCTTATTTTTTGGATTTGCTGGGCATCTGGATTAAATTTTCTAGATAAAAATCAGAGGAATTAGCCCTTTGGGAGCGCTTTATCCTTAGTTAAGGTACTCTGAGAGCTTATATGGCTAGCACTACTTATAGCTCCCTTTGCTTCATAAATAAAATGGCAGTCAGTTTTGTGGCTGTCGGAAAATTCAAAATTGATTCATTGGAGGCAAGGAATTACCTCTTTTGGCCATTCTCAAATTAGGCTTCTATGTACTTTTTAGTTTTTTGGCGCTGTAGCTGCCTCCTGATGGCCAACTTGATGTACGGGGTTACTACCCAAATTCCCATGGCACTAACGCATACTCGAAATTTTACAATGCCCAGAAACGTGGATACTTTTATTGACACTCTTGTTATGGCGCCCTACCGAAGCATTAAATAATAGCAAGTTAAACCCACTATTTATTTGGATTGCACTAGCCCCCGACTTTAGGATTGATCTTGAGCTCAATTAATGAGTCCTTGAGTGCCGAAAAAATTTCATCCATTTTTAGGGCTGTAATTTTAATGCAGGTTATAACCATAGGCGTTATGAATAAGGCATATATTGACCCTAATGAATGCAAAAAGTTATAATGGAAATTGAGTATAAGAAAACGAATAATAATTAAATTGCCCACTAAACCCAGTAACTTCCAAGCCTATCCATGAGTGATAACACATCCACTCCCCATGATTTTAATGGCGACCCTCGAATCTCTCTTCTAGACGCCCTCAATTGCCTAACCGATTTTTGGAAGAAGCTCGCGTTTGCTGCCTTTGTAGGTGCCGGGTTGGCTTGCAGATTTTTCTTAGCGCTCTTATTGCTCTTGGGTCAACGCATGCGGTCCAGCGCTAATAGAATGCAATTGAATGTCCGGTATCGGGCATTAGCGGGCTTGAGTGTTAGATAAATCTTAAGCAGTTTAAAACCAATAATCAAAAGAACTCTTTGTGAATATTCTGTTAACTGGTGGCGCTGGGTACATTGGTAGTCATGCCGCAGTGGTGCTATCACAAGCCGGTCATGAGGTGGTGTTGTTAGATAACTTTTGTAATAGTCGAAAAAGTATTTTAGAGCGACTACAAAAGATTTTGGGTAAGGCGTTGCCATGCATTGAGGGTGATGTTCGCGATACCGCACTTGTTACCAAAACACTGCAAGACTGTAAAATTGATGCCGTGATTCACTTTGCGGGATTAAAGGCGGTGGGTGAATCAGTTAAAAAACCTACATTCTATTATGCTAATAATGTTCAGGGCTCGATTAGTCTTTTGCAGGCAATGCAAACTTCAGGGGTAAGGAAGATTATTTTCAGTTCAAGTGCAACTGTCTATGGCGTACCCATTTATTTGCCTTATGATGAAAATCACCCAACCAATCCAATCAATCCATATGGTAATAGCAAATTACAGGTAGAGATAATTCTAAGGGATTTAGCTAATTCAGACCCGGAGTGGAGAATTGCTTGTTTACGTTATTTCAATCCAATTGGTGCGCATTTTTCTGGCGCGATTGGGGATAATCCATCAGGAGAACCGGGGAACTTAATGCCATACATCACTAGGGTTGCTGCTGGTAAGCTGGAAAAGCTTAGTATTTTTGGGCGAGACTACGATACACGCGATGGAACTGGTGAAAGAGATTATATTCATGTAATGGATCTCGTCGAGGGGCATGCCGCAGCCCTGAATTTTTTGGAAAATAATTCAGGGTGTCACACTATAAACTTGGGTACTGGCAAATCTGCAAGTGTTATGGAGTGTGTAAGCGCATTTGAGAAGGTAACGGGAATATCATTGCCCATCAACTATATAGAAAGACGCAGCGGTGATTTGCCCATCTATTACGCTAGCGCTGAATTGGCACTTCAAAAGCTTGGCTGGTATGCCAGACGTTCTTTGGAGGAAATGTGTGAAAGCGCGTGGGACTTTGAAAATAGCTGTCAAGCTGTTTCGCGTTTAGATTGATGGTCTTGCTAGGGAGCCGTTTAGTCTATTCAGGGTAACTAGACTTAAGTGTGGATAGTGGTCAAGTGCAGAATTTTAGTCCCGCATAAAAATTTTTAAATTATCATTTGCGCTTGAAAAATGACTGGTAGTAATTAGATAATGTGGAATTAAATTTTCTATTAAAAATGCCTTCAGAAAAACAACAAAGAATTCGGTATTTGGATGGATTGAGAGGTATCGCCATCATCATGGTTCTGATGTGTCATACGTTCTCCAGATGGCCTGAATACATTCCCTGGGTAACTGATCATGCGCATTTTACGCTATTTAAATATGGAGGCTTTGGGGTTGCGTTATTTTTCATAATATCAGGCTTTGTTATTAATATGACAATAGAAAATTCCTCAAGCTTTTTTCTATTTATTTTTAAAAGGTGGCTAAGATTATTTCCAGCAATATTTTTAGCCACGATACTTATATTTATTTCGGCTAGTTTTCTACATGAAAGACCAGCAGGAGCGCCCAATCTAAAAGACCTGATCCCAGGCCTAACTCTTATTCAACCAGAACTACTTCAGATAATTTTTGATACAAAATTTACAGGGCTAGAAGGTGCATTCTGGTCATTATATGTAGAGGTAAAGTTTTATTTAATATATGGAATAATTTATTTCGTTAAAAGAGATAAATCAATTCATATACTACTAGCTATTTTTTTTAGCAGCATATTATGTAAGACCTTGATTCATCTAGAGATGATTCCTCCTGATGGGGTAATACAAAAAATTATATTTATTTTTTTATCGGCTCAATATTTTGGATGGTTTTGTATTGGAATAATGCTTAATAGCGCAAAAAAAATGAAGAAAAATTTATACATACTTTATGCTATTGCATTAATGCCGCCTTCAATAGCCTTGATGTTTGGCTTAGATTTTTCTGGGTTTATTTTTGGTGCTCTTGTTTTTTTTATATTTTTTTGTAGTGTATTTATAAAAAAATCTAGGTACATTTTTGAATGCAGGCTTTTATTATTATTTGGCTTTATAAGCTACCCATTATATTTGATACACGAAAATGCAATTGTTTCATTGACTATGAAAACGCATAGTTATATAGAATGGCTGCCAGGGATCCTAACTCCTTTTCCGGGGTTGTTTGCTTTAGTCCTGGTATCATTTCTTATTGCTAAGTATGCCGAGCCCGCACTTAGGGTGAAATTAACTCACAAGGAGTTATGATCATAGTGAGCCTCACATCAAAAGAATTGATAATTAAGGCACCCTTAATTGCACATTGGATTGATTGAGTCCAAAAATTGCCTCTACTATTCCTAATTAATGAGAAACTTTTTGGTTTTTTCCAACTATATTTTGAAGGCATTATAAAAAATATTTTGCTTTTTCAATGAACAGTAGGGTGTGTAAATAAAAAGTGAATGAAATGAACGAAAAAAAATCAATTTTTGATGTCTTTAATTTATTTATCAAAAATAAATGGTTATTGGGGGGCATAAGTCTTCTTGGGGCAATAGCTTCAGCGTTATACCTGCAAAATTTCCCCAAAACATATGAAGCTAAAGCTTACATACAATTAAGTCATATTGATGGGGTGGCTACTCCAGGCCTTGCAATTACTAGCATATACCCCGAAATACCATCGATGTTAATTTATAGAATTAAGACGGCTGGCTTATATGATCTTAGAGATCAAAATTTCTGTGGTGCTGAGGGGGACGACAGATCTGCTAGGAAACTGCTCCAAAAAATTGACTTAAGGGTTCCAGTCTCTGGCGAGCCAAATACTGTAGAGCTTAAGGTTAGGGCAGATAATGCTCAGGTTGCTGGTGAGTGTGCAGAGTCAATATTTAATTTGATAAAAAGCAGTGAATCTAAAATGCTTAAGGAGTATTTATCCCTTGTGAATGAAAAATATGTCAATGAGCAATTGCGTTTAGCACATGCGGACATACATGTATCTCGAGAGAGTATTTCGGGCTTAGGAGACTTTTTGAAGAGTTCTAAAAGATATGATGCAGTGCTGTTAACACCAATTTACATTGGCGAGGCTGTTCGTCCTAGCCCTCTCAAAATCATTCCTGCAGGAGCAATTGCTGGGCTAATGTTCGGCCTATTTCTTTTGTTACTTAAGGAAGCATTCAGTAAATTTAGGGGTAGTAATAATGCCCAGTAAACTTACAAAAATTAATAGTTTGTTATTGGCTGCTGTAATAATTCTAGGATTCAATACTTATATAGTTCAGAATAAATTAGGATTTAGCGAATTTATCGCCGAAGGTCTTCCAATGGTCATTGGCATAATTATTTTTGCAGGATTAATATTTTTTGGAAAATATGATAAAAATATAGTATTTGATAACTCATATGTTTACTACACCATTATTTATATAATTTATTTAATATTCATAACATCTTATTATATAGTAATTAATGACGAAAGCTTATTAAGATATATATTTCTATATCAGTATTTACCTCCTTTAT